>NZ_CP020569.1:2778750-3116666 GCF_002082195.1 Streptomyces gilvosporeus
GCACGGACAGCCCCGAGGAGTGGCAGGCGCAGCCGCCGGTGGGCAGGACGTGGTTGGACCCGGCGCAGTAGTCGCCGAGCGAGACCGGGGCGTAGGGGCCGACGAAGACCGCGCCGGCGTTGCGGACCCGGGCGGCGACGGCGGCGGCGTCGGCGGTCTGGATCTCCAGGTGCTCGGCGCCGTAGGCGTCGACGACCCGCAGGCCCTCGTCGAGGCCGTCGACCAGGACGATGGCGGACTGCCGGCCCGAGAGCGCCGGGACGATGCGGTCCTCGACGTGCTTGGTGGCCGCGATCTGCGGCGCCAGCTCCTTCTCGGTCTTGTCGGCCAGCTCGACGGAGTCGGTGACCAGGACGGCCGCGGCCATCGGGTCGTGCTCGGCCTGGCTGATCAGGTCGGCGGCGAGGTGGACCGGGTCGGCGGTGTCGTCGGCGAGGATGGCGATCTCGGTGGGGCCGGCCTCGGAGTCGATGCCGATACGGCCCTTGAGCAGGCGCTTGGCGGCGGCGACATAGATGTTTCCGGGGCCGGTGACGAGGTTGGCGGGCAGGCACTCCTCGGTGCCGTAGGCGAACATCGCAATCGCCTGGGCGCCGCCGGCGGCGTAGACCTCGTCCACGCCGAGCAGCGCGCAGGTCGCCAGGATCGTCGGGTGCGGCAGCCCCCCGAAGTCGGCCTGGGGCGGGGAGGTGACGGCGAGCGACTCGACGCCGGCCTCCTGCGCGGGGACGACGTTCATCACGACCGAGGACGGATAGACCGACCGGCCGCCGGGGACGTAGAGACCCACCCGCTCGACGGGGACCCAGCGCTCGGTGACCGTGCCGCCGGGGACGACCTTGGTGGTGTGGTCGGTGCGGCGCTGCTCGCGGTGGACGAGCCGGGCGCGCCGGATGGACTCCTCCAGGGCCGCGCGGACGGCCGGATCCAGCTCGTCGAGGGCCTTGGTGAGCGCCTCGGCGGGGACCCGCACCCGCTCGATCTCGACGCCGTCGAACCGCCGCGCGTACTCGATCAGCGCCGCGGTGCCGCGATGGCGTACGTCCTCGCAGATCGGCCGCACCTTCTCCAGGGCGGCTTCCACGTCGAACTCGGCACGGGGCAGCAGGTCGCGCAGGGCGCCGCCCTCGGGGAGGGCGTCACCGCGCAGATCGATTCGGGAGATCACCCTCCCAGTGTCTCAGACCCGATCTCGGGCCCGGCCGCCCGTATCACTCAGTGATACACAGCCAGGCACGGGCCGGACGCCCGCCACAAGGGCCGGTACCGGCCGCGGGAAGTTGACCGGAGTTGCCCCTCACTGCGCGTGTTCAACCGGTCACCGGCCGGGCAAGGGGTCCGTACAGGCGTACGGAGAGACGTACGGAGACAGGAGATACGTCCGCGATGACCACGCGAGGCACGGGGGCAGGGAAAGGGGGATCCAGGTGACCGGTCCGGCAGACGGCGACGCGCCCGCCGACCTGCGGCTGACGTCGGCGGAATGGAGCATGTGGCAGTCCTTCCGCAACGGCAGTACCTGCGATCTGCACATCGGGGACCCGGCCCGCGACGATCCCCACGGACAGCATCTGTGGGGCCCCGAGCGGCGGGTACGGGCCCGGGTGCTGGCGCTGCTGCTGCTCGACGGGCCGCCCGCGCAGCCCGGACGGGTCTCGGCGCTCAAGCTCACGGGGGCGTACATCACGGACACTCTCGACCTTGCGGGCGGCACGATCAAGCCATTCGTGGAGCTGCGGGACTGCCGGTTCGAGGCCGAGGTGGTCCTGCCCGAGAGCCGGTTCACCACCCTGCGGATGGTGAACTGCGCGATCCCCCGGCTGGAGGCCGCCCGGCTCCAGACGGAGGGCGATCTGCACCTGCCGCGCTGCGTGGTGCAGAACGGCATCCGGCTCACCGACGCCCACATAGGCACCGACCTGATGCTCAACCAGGCCGTGGCGCACAAGGACCGCCAGGGCCGCTCGATCATGGCGGACGGCCTGACCGTCGCCCAGGACCTCCAGGCCGAGATGCTGGAGTCCTACGGCGAGCTCTCGCTGCGCGGCGCCACCATAGGCGTCTCGCTGAGCCTGCGCGGCAGCCGGCTGAGCAACCCCTTCGGCCGCCGCGCGCTGAACGCCCCGCAGCTGACCGTGGAACGCACCCTGTATCTGACCGCCGCGGGCCTGGCGAACTCCCCGTTCTCCAGCGGCACCACTCCCCCCTACGGCATCTCGGTCACCCCCACGCGCGGCACCCGGATGCAGCGCTTCGAATGCGAGGGCGGGATGCGGCTGGACGACGGGCGGTTCGGCGACGCCGTCGACCTCGAACACGCCCGCTTCCTGATGGAGTCCGACCAGGAGCTGTCGCTGCGCCGCATCCAGACGCCCGAGCTGCGGTTCCTGTGCGAGCGGCCGCAGCGCGGGCGGGTGATCCTCTCCGGTGCCCGGGTGGTCAACCTCGTCGACAAATCGGCCAGCTGGCCGGGGCTGGGCGGGCTGTGGATGGCCGGCTTCGCCTACGAGACGCTGATCCCGCGCGGCCATTTCCCGCTGGCGCTGCGGCTCCAGTGGGTGGCCGCGGCGACTCCGGAGTACGCGCCCGAACCGTACGAGATGCTGGCCGCCTCGCTGCGCGCCAGCGGGGAGGACGCCGACGCCCGCGAGGTGCTGCTGGCCAAGCAGCGGCGGCGCCGCGAGACGCTGCCGCTGGCGGCGAAGACGTGGGGTTTCCTCCAGGACTGGACGGTGGCGTACGGCTACCGTCCCGGGCGGGCCGCGGTCTGGATGGCCATCCTCTGGGCCATCGGCACCCTCTACTTCTCCGAGTACCCCCCGCCGCCGCTCAAACAGGGCGAGGCCCCGCCCTGGAACCCGTATCTCTACTCCCTCGATCTCCTCCTCCCGGTGATCGACCTCAACCAGGGCTCGGCGTGGAAACCGGGCGGCGGCGCGCAGTGGGTGGCGGCCGTGATGATCCTGCTGGGCTGGGTACTGGCCACGACGGTGGCGGCGGGGGCCTCGCGGTTGTTGCGGCGGCAGTGAAACCGCGGCGTGGGACTCGAAAACGTGGGGCATTAGGCTACGGCCCGTGACCTCCCTGCGCCTGCCGCTCTTCCCGCTCAACTCGGTGCTGTTCCCGGGGCTCGTTCTCCCGCTGAACGTCTTCGAGGCGCGGTACCGAGCGATGATGCGCGATCTGGCCGAGCGGCCCGAGGACGAGCGCCACTTCGCGGTGGTCGCGATCCGGGACGGCCGGGAGGTCGCCCCGACGGCGCAGGGCATGCCGGACGCCACGATGCCGACGGCCGAAGGACCCGCGGCCGGTTTCGGGGACGACCCGATGCAGGCGTTCCACACGGTGGGCTGTGTCGCGGACGCGGCCACCATCCGCGCCAAGTCGCCCGGCCCGGACGCCGGCTACGAGGTGCTGGCCACCGGCACCACCCGTTTCCGGCTGCGGTCGGTGGACGCCTCCGGGCCGTATCTGACGGCCGAGACGGAGGAGCTGGAGGAGGACCCCGGCGAGGGCGCGGGCGCGCTGGCCTCCGGGGTCGTACGGGCCTTCCGTACCTACCAGAAGCGGCTGGCCTGGGCGAACGAGCGGACGATCTCCAGCGGCCAGGAGCTGCCGGCCGACCCGTCGGTGCTGTCGTATCTGGTCGCCGCCGCGGCCGTGCTGGACGTGCCCGCCAAGCAGCGGCTGCTGGAGGCGCCCGACACCGCGGACCGGCTCGGCCAGGAGCTGACGCTGCTGCGCCAGGAGTCGGCGCTGCTCGGTAAGCTCCCGTCGCTGCCGGCGGTGGACCTGACCCGGCAGCCGACCAGCCCCAACTGACCGCCCGGACCGGCAGATCCGCCCGACGCGGGGCACGAACGAGCGGCACGGACGCGCAGCACGAACGCGAGGCACGAAGACGTTGGCGAAGAAGTCCAGGAAATCCGTGGGCACCCCCGCGACGGTGGCCCTCACCGAGGCGGGCGTCGCCTTCACCACCCACTCCTACGCACACGACCCGGCCGTCGCCTCCTACGGCGAGGAGGCCGCCGAGGCGCTCGGGGTGTCGCCGGACCAGGTGTTCAAGACGCTGCTGGCGGAGGTGGACGGGGCGCTGACGGTGGCCGTGGTGCCGGTGTCCGGTTCGCTGGACCTCAAGGCGCTGGCGGCGGCGGTGGGCGGCAAGCGGGCCGCGATGGCGGACCCGGTGGCGGCCGAGCGGGCCACGGGCTACGTCCGCGGCGGCATCTCACCGCTCGGCCAGCGCAAGCGGCTGCGGACGGTCGTGGACACCTCGGCGGAGGGCCGGGAGACGGTGTGCGTCTCGGCGGGCCGGCGCGGTCTGGAGGTCGAGCTGGCACCCGCGGACCTGGTGACGCTCACGGGTGCCCTGCTCGCACCGATCGCCCGCCTCCCTTAGGAGGCCGGCGGCCGCTCGTCCCCGGGCCGTTGCCGCTCGTCCGGTGCCGGACGCTCCTGCCCGTCGGACGCCGGACCGCCGGCCGACGGGGGCGGGCCGTCCGGTGCCGGGGTGCCCTCCGCCGCGGGCCAGTACACGGCCGGCTGCGGGTCGGCCGGGCCGAACAGGGCGGTCAGCACGAGGTGGGTCAGCGTCGCGGCGACCGGCCAGGCCAGCAGCGCGCCCTTCATGCCCAGCAGGAGCGGGCCGTCGAAGGTGACTCCGGGGCCGACCTGCTTGGCGTGGGCGGCGACATCGACGGTGGGGCCCAGCCACATGCCCATCCGCCAGCCCAGCAGCGCGCCGAGGAGGCCGCCGAGGGCCAGCGCCACCACCAGCGGAACGCCGCCGCGGCGGCGGAGGAGGAAGACCGCCGCGGCGGTGAGCACGCCGAGGGCCAGCGAGAGCAGGATGAAGGTGCCGTCGGCGGCGATGGCCTCCTCGCCCTCGGTGTTCTTGAGGTAGACGGCCTTGGTGTCGGAGATCAGCGGGGTGTGCGGGGCGAGCCAGTTCCACAGCGCGCCGAGCAGCAGGCCGCACAGCGCGACGACGAGCGCGATCAGCGCGGCCTCGCGCAGTTCGCGGGCGAGCCCGGGGCCGCCGTCCTCGGCCGTGGCCCCGTGGTCGGTGGCGGGCACGGCCCAGGGGCTGGGCACGTCGTCGGCGCTTGGCCGGCCGTGGTGCGGCGGCTCGTTCGGCGGCTGGTTGTTGCGTGGCGTCAGCGGTGCGGTCACCCCGTCATCGTGCCAGGTCGGCGCGCCGGGGCGGGAGGGGGAGGTGGGTGGGGCGTGAAGAGGGGAGGCGGGTGGGGCAGGAAGGAGAGAGACCTGTGGGGCGCGCGGGCCGCCCTCAGCGGGCAGCGGCGCGGCGGTACGCCCAGGTCGCGGCGGTGAGCGAGAGGACGCCGACGGCGGCGCAGACACCCAGGTCGGCGCCGACCATCAGCCAGTCGGGGCGGGCCGCGAAGCTGCGGGTGAGCGCCTCCACCCCGTAGGTGGAGGGCAGCAGATCGCGGGCGTAGTCGATCACCGTGGGCATCCCGCCGGGCGGCAGGACGCCGAGCAGCAGCGCGGCCGACATGCCCAGCTGGCCGCAGAGCGTGGCGATCTCCTGGCGGGGGGCGAGCAGTCCGAGGGCGGCGCCCAGCCCGGAGAGCGCGGCACCGGAGAGCGGGATCACCGCGGCCAGCACCCACAGATGCGCCATCGGCAGCCGAAAGAGGACGCCGCCGGCCAGGGCGGTGGCCACGGCGCCGGGAACGGTGAACGAGGCGTAGGCGGCGGCCGCGCCCAGCACCACGGCGGCCGGCGGCACCGGCAGCGTGGCGTAGTGGTCGAGTCCGCCGCCGGCCCTCAGCTGCCCGAAGTACTGGGCGAGGAGGTTGAGCGCGACGAAGGCGACGACCAGCACGCTGGCGCCGGAGACCACGAAACGGGCCTCGGTGCCGCCGTCGACCACCCCGCGCATCATGATCATGATGCCGACGGACTGGAAGGTGGCGACGAACAGCAGCGGGATCCGGGCGACCTTGGCGCGGGAGAGCTGGGCGCGGTAGACGGCGCCGAGCGCGGGCAGCAGCCGGGCGCGGGGCGCCAGCGGGGCGACCGGTTCGTCGTCGGGCCACGCTCCGGTGCCCGGGGAGGCCGCGGCCGCGGCCTGCGGGGGAACCACGTTCACGCCGTCATCCAGCCCTTCTTGGTGCTCGTGCTCTGCGCCGTCCCCCTTGGCCGCCCCCGTCGCCGTGCGTCCCTTCATGACGTGACCAGCCCCTTCATGCCTTGACCAGCCCCCGGCTGCGGCCGCCGAGGGAGAGATAGACGTCCTCCAGGCTCGGCGTGGCGAAGGTGAAGTCGTCCAGGGCGGCGAAGGCGGGGCCGGTGGTCACGGCCGACACCGCGGCGCGGGCCCGGTCGGCCGGCAGGCGCAGGGTCCAGCGGCGGCCGGAGATCTGGGCGGCCGGGCGCAGGGCGGCGACCTCGGCGACGTCCAGGGGCGGCCGGTCGCGCCAGACCAGTTCGAGGCGGACCTCGTCGGCGAGGCGTTCCTTCAGGCCACCGGGTGTGTCGCAGGCGATGACCCGGCCCCGGTCGAGCACCGCGACCCGGTCGAGCACGCTCTCGGCCTCCAGGACGTTATGGGTGACCAGGAGGACGGTGGCGCCCCGCTCGGCGCGACGGCGGTCGACCGCGGCCCATACGGCGCGCCGCGCGACCGGGTCCATCCCGGTGGTCGGCTCGTCCAGGACCAGCAGCGGCCGCTCGCCGATCAGTACGGTCGCGAAGCACGCCAGCCGGCGCTGGCCGCCGGAGAGCTTCTTGAGGGGGCGGGCGGCGATGCCGGTCAGGCCCAGTTCGGTGAGCACCGCATCGCGTTCGCGGCGGGCCCCGGCGGCGTCCAGGCCGCGCAGCCGCCCGGTGGTCTCCACGGCGAGCGCGACGGTCATCTCGTCCAGGGCGGTGGACTCCTGGCCGAGATAGCCCAGCAGCCGGGCGGCGCGTTCGGGGTGGCGTACGAGGTCGTGGCCGAGGACGCGGATGGTGCCGGAGTCGGGGCGCAGCAGTCCGGTCAGCTGGCGTACCAGGGTGGACTTGCCGGCGCCGTTGGGGCCGAGCAGCCCGAAGATCTCGCCACGCCGTACGTCCAGGCTGATGCCGTCGCTGGCGCGCACGGCGGCCCCCCGGTCCGCCCCGCGCCGTCCGCGCGCCGCCGGGTAGGTCTTGACCAGGTCCCGCACCGCGCATGCCGCCGCGCCGCGGTCCACCTGTTTTGCGCCCGTCCTCACGAGCTACGAGGGTACGCGGCCCGCGGAAGGCCCCGGTCCGCGGGGCGGCACGGGCGGGGAGCCCCGGGGACGTCAGTCCCCGGCCGGTGCGTGTTCGGCCGCCGTGCGCAGATCGACTTCGCGCCAGAATCCGGCCCGGATGGCGTAGCGGTCGTGTTCGTCGATCTGGTCGTCCTTGTGGGCGAGCAGGCCGAAGCGGGCGGCGTAGCGCAGCAGTTCGCCGTCGATGCGGTGCGGGATGCGGGGGTACTCGGTGGAGAGCTGCTGGAGGTGGGCGGTGTCGGTGAGCCGGTCGGTCCAGCGGCGGGCGAAGACCTGGCCGACCTCGAAGGGGTCGCCGCTGACGGCGGTGATGTCCTCCTCGCGGTCGGCCCAGCGCTGTTCGGCGCTGGTGAGCTGGGCGAGGGTGGGCAGGGAGGCGGTCTCGGACGGTTCGCCGACGGGGCCGCGTTCGGCCCAGCCCTTGTCGGAGGACCAGCGCAGGGTGGCGGAGGGGGCGGGCACCTGGCTGCCGTTCCCGTTGCCGGTGCCCTGGGGTGCGGCGTGGGTGCGGCCGAGGCCGGCGAGGTCCTTGGGGGTGGGCACGACGCGGGAGGATCCGGCGGCGGACGGGCCGGCGTTCGCGTCGTCGCGGCCGTCGGCGGCGGGGCGGGCGGTGCCGTTGCTGCCGCCGCGTTCGGGGCCGTCGGAGTCCGCGCCGGCGGCGGCCGCCGCGGCCGCGGCGACGGCGGACTCGGGCAGCGGGGCGGAGAGGATGGCGGCGATCTCGGGGCGCGGGGCGGGCGGCGTGGCGCAGGGCCCGCCGAGCTCCTTGGCGCGTACCGCGCGGGTGATCCAGGTCCGGTCCAGCACCCGTCGCTCGTCGGCCTCGGCGACCAGGTCCTCGGACTGGTTGTAGTCGCCGTCGGCGGCCTGGACGGCCCACAGGTGGACGGCCACACCGTGTTCCTTGGCCGACATCAGTCCGGGCAGCAGATCGCCGTCGCCGGTGACCAGGACGATGTCGGAGCAGGCGCGGTTGCGGGCGAGCTCGGTCAGCTCGGCGTGCATGGCGGCGTCCACGCCCTTCTGCGCCCAGCGGCCGTCGCTGCGGGTCAGGGCGCCCAGCCGGACGGTGACCCGGGGCATCACGCGCAGTCTGCGGTGTTCGGGCTGGGGGACGCGGTCGGGGGCGCCGTCGAACCAGTAGATGCGCAGCAGGGGCCGTTCCGTATCGGCCTCGGCGCGCTGGCGCAGGCCCTGGATGAGGGCGGTGTGATCGACGGTGATCCGGGCGCGGGCGGGCTCTCCCGCGAGCAGACTCGCGGCGGCGCCCAGCAAATAACCGGCGTCCACCAGGACGACGCAGCGATCCACGTTCCACCCTCTTCCCTGAGGTGCTGAAGTCCGGACGCCCCCCGGCTCGGCCCGTGGCACGAGTTCTCTTCGGCTTTCCCTCGAGTCTGCCCGACCGTACGGGGGTTATCTGCCCCGTCTGGATCATCGGCGTGGCGGATTCGGAGGGGAAGTTCGGTGCGTGTCGTGAGCATCGGCGGGATACCGCGCCCCACGCTCCTTCTCACGCACAGTAATTGCCCGAAATGCGGCTTTTGTCGTGACGTGTAACTCTGATCCCGGCCCCGATCCAGGATCCCCCTCAGGAGGCACGGCCATGGCCAAGAGCAAGAAGGAACGCAAGCAGCAGAAGTCCAGTCCGGCCGAACACGGTCAGCAGCAGGCCGAGAAATCGACCATCGAGGCCATCTCCCAGACCCCGCAGCACGCCCAGGGCAGCCCCGCCGATGTCGCCCGTAAGCATCAGCGGCGGTTCGGCCACAACTGACGCGATCCGAGCATGAGTTGAGGGGCGCGCCCGGCTGCGGGCGCGCCCCTCGGCGCGGTATGACGCGGTCCTGCCCGGCCCCCCGGCTCAGCCCGCCAGGCAGGACGGGCCGAGCAGCACCTTCAGATCGCCGAAGAGGGACGGGTCGGCGGTGACCCGGTGGCGGTCCAGGCGCAGCACGGTCGTCTTGCGGGCGCCCAGGAGCTTGATGCGGACCTCCGTCGAACCGCGGTGGCTGCTGAGCACCTCGCCGAGCTTCTCGACCATCGGCGGGGTGACCTTGACCGTGGGGATGGTGATCGTCACCGGGGCGTTGGCGCCCGCCTCCGACAGGTCGGGGACCATCATCTCCATGGCCACCAGCCGCGGGACGTCCTCGCGCTTGTCGAGGCGGCCCTTGACGAAGACGATGGTGTCCTCGACGAGCTGGGTGGACACCAGCTGATAGGTCGCGGGGAAGAACATGCAGTCCAGGGAGCCGGCCAGATCCTCCACGGTGGCGATGGCCCAGGCGTTGCCCTGTTTGGTCATCTTGCGCTGGAGGCCCGAGATGATGCCGCCGATGGTGACGATGGAGCCGTCGGAGTAGTCGCCGCCGGTCAACTGGGCGATGGCGGCGTCCGCCTTGTCGCTCAGGACGTGTTCGAGGCCGAAGAGCGGGTGGTCGGAGACGTAGAGACCGAGCATCTCCCGCTCCTGGGCCAGGAGATAGGTCTTGTCCCATTCGACATCGGAGAACTCGATGTCCAGACCGAAGCCGGGGCCGTCGTCCGCGGCATCGTCGCCCATCCCACCGAAGAGGTCGAACTGCCCCTCGGCCTCCTTGCGCTTGACCTGCACCACGTTGTCGATCATCGGCTCGTAGTGCGCCATCAGACCCTTGCGGGTGTGCCCCAGCTCGTCGAAGGCGCCGGCCTTGATCAGCGATTCGGTGGTGCGCTTGTTGCAGACGACCGCGTCGACCTTGTCGAGGTAGTCGGGGAAGGAGGAGTACTTCCCCTTCGCCTTGCGGCAGCGGATGATCGAGTCGACCACGTTCTGGCCGACGTTGCGGACCGCGGTCAGGCCGAAGAGGATGACGTCGTCGCCCTGGGCCGCGAAGTTGGCCTCGGATTCGTTGACGTTCGGCGGCAGCACCTTGATGCCCATCTTGCGGCACTCGTTGAGATAGACCGCGGACTTGTCCTTGTCGTCGCGGACCGAGGTGAGCAGCGCGGACATGTACTCGGCCGGGTAGTTCGCCTTGAGGTAGGCGGTCCAGTAGGTGACCAGGCCGTACGCGGAGGAGTGCGCCTTGTTGAAGGCGTAGCCGGCGAAGGGGACCAGGACGTCCCACAGGGCCTGGATGGCCTGGTCGGAGAAGCCCTTCTTCTTCGCGCCCTCCTGGAAGAGCACGAAGTTCTTCGCCAGTTCCTCGGGCTTCTTCTTGCCCATGACGCGGCGCAGGATGTCGGCTTCGCCCAGCGAGTACCCGGCGACGATCTGGGCGGCCTTCTGCACCTGCTCCTGGTAGACGATCAGGCCGTACGTCAGGCCGAGGGTCTCCTTGAGCGGCTCTTCCAGCTCCGGGTGGATCGGGGTGATCTCCTGGCGGCCGTTCTTGCGCTCGGCGTAGTTGATATGCGAGTTCATGCCCATCGGGCCCGGCCGGTAGAGGGCCGAGACGGCGGAAATGTCCTCGAAGTTGTCGGGCTGCATCTGGCGCAGCAGCGACCGCATCGGGCCGCCGTCGAACTGGAAGACGCCCAGGGTGTCACCGCGGCACAGCAGCTCGAAGGTCTTGGGGTCGTCGAGCGGTACGGACAGCAGCTCCAGGTCGACGCCCTTGTTCTTCTTCACCATCTTGACGGCGTCGTCCATGATGGTGAGGTTGCGCAGGCCCAGGAAGTCCATCTTCAGCAGGCCGAGCGATTCGCACTGGGGGTAGTCCCACTGCGTGATGGTCACGCCGTCGGTGTGCCGGACCCAGACCGGGGCGTGGTCGACGATGGGCTCGCTGGACATGATCACGCCGGCCGCGTGCACGCCCATCTGGCGCACCAGGCCCTCGACGCCCTTGGCGGTGTCGATGACCTTCTTCACGTCCGGTTCGTTCTCGTACATCCCCCGGATCTCGCCGGCCTCGCTGTAGCGGGGGTGCTTGGGGTCCGTGATGCCGGAGAGGTCGATGCCCTTGCCCAGGACGTCGGCGGGCATGGCCTTGGTGAGGCGGTCGCCCATCGCGTACGGGTAGCCCAGTACGCGGGCGGAGTCCTTGATGGCGTTCTTGGCCTTGATCTTGCCGTAGGTGCCGATCATGGCGACCTTGTCGGCGCCGTACTTCTCCGTGACGTACCGGATGACTTCGACGCGCCTGCGCTCGTCGAAGTCGATGTCGACATCGGGCATGGAGACGCGCTCGGGGTTGAGGAACCGCTCGAAGATCAGCCCGTGCTCGATCGGGTCGAGGTCGGTGATGCCCATGGCGTACGCGACGATCGAACCGGCCGCGGAGCCACGGCCGGGGCCGACCGCGATGCCGTTGTTCTTGGCCCACATGATGAAGTCGGCGACGACGAGGAAGTAGCCGGGGAACCCCATCTGGATGATGACGTCCATCTCGTACTCGGCCTGGCGCTGGCGGTCTTCGGGGACGCCGCCGGGGAAGCGGCGGTTCATGCCGCGGCGCACTTCCTCCTTGAACCAGGTGACCTCGGTGTAGCCCTCCTCCGGGATCTCGAACTTGGGCATCAGGTCGCGCTTTTCGAACATCCCGGAGACATCGATCTGGTCGGCGACCAGGCGGGTGTTGTCGCAGCCCAGCTGCCAGGCGTCCGAGGAGTCGATGGCGTACATCTCCTCGGTGGACTTGAGGTAGTAGCCGGTGCCGTCGAAGCGGAAGCGGCCCGGGTCCGAGAGGTTCTTACCGGTCTGGATGCACAGCAGGGCGTCGTGCGCCGCCGACTCGTGGGCGTAGGTGTAGTGCGAGTCGTTGGTGACCAGTGGCGGGATGCCGAGCTTCTTGCCGATCTCCAGCAGGCCGTCGCGGACCCGGCGCTCGATCTCGATGCCGTGGTCCATCAGCTCCAGGAAGTACCGGTCCTTGCCGAAGATGTCCTGGTACTCGGCGGCGGACTTCAGGGCCTCGTCGTACTGGCCCAGGCGCAGCCGGGTCTGGAGCTCGCCGGAGGGGCAGCCGGTGGAGGCGATCAGGCCCTCCGACCACTGGGAGATGGTCTCCTTGTCCATCCGGGGCCACTTCTGGAGCCAGCCCTCGGCGTAGGCGTCCGAGGAGAGCCGGAAGAGGTTGTGCAGTCCGGTTTTGTTCGCCGCCCAGATGGTCTTGTGGGTGTAACCGCCGGAGCCGGAGACGTCGTCGCGCTTCTGGTGCGGCTGACCCCACTGGATCTTGCGCTTGTTGCGGCGCGACTCGGGGGCCACATAGGCCTCGATGCCGATGATCGGGGTCACGCCGGCCTTCTTCGCCGAATGGAAGAAGTCGTAGGCGCCGTGGAGGTTGCCGTGGTCGGACATGGCGATATGCGTCATGCCCATGTCGTTGGCCGCCGTGAACATGTCGCTCAGCCGCGCCGCACCGTCCAGCAGCGAGTACTGGGTGTGGACGTGCAGGTGCGTGAAGGGCGGCTTGGCCACGGCGAGGGACCTCCAGAGGAACGGTACGGCGGTCTCGAAGTCTACGACTCCGCGCCGACAATCGACGGCTCCCGAGTGATCGATACGGGGCACTCCCGAGTAGCCTCGCCCGTTGTCATTCGCAGATCCATAACGAACAATCGCGGACACTCATCGATCGCAATCCGTCATGGATCCGCTTACCCCTCTTCCGCTCATCTCCCGCACATCAGGAGGCACCCAGCGATGCCGTCCCCGCACGCCCCGGCACCGGACGCCGCCCAGCGCGGCGAGGAGATCCTCGCCGTCTTCGACACCGCCTTCGGAGAGCTGCTCGCCGCCGACCCGGCGGCCTTCCGCGTCAAGTTCCGGAAGATGGCCGCCTCGGCGTTCGCCTTCTACCGGGGCACCGCCTGCCTGTTCTACAAGGACCTGGAGGACGGCAAGGACAGCGGTCCCTACCTGGACGACCGCACCGCCCGGGTGTGGATCCACGGCGATCTGCACGCCGAGAACTTCGGCACCTACATGGACTCCACGGGCCGACTGATCTTCAACGTCAACGACTTCGACGAGGCGTATGTCGGCCCGTTCACCTGGGACCTCAAGCGCTTCGCCGCCTCGGTGGCGCTGATCGGCTACGCCAAGGCGCTCAGCGACGAGCAGATCACCGGCCTGGTGCGGGTCTACGCCGCCGCCTACCGCGACCGCATCCACGCACTGGCCTCCGGGGCCAAGGACGACGACGTGCCGCCCTTCACCCTGGACACCGCCGAGGGCCCGCTGCTGGACGCCCTGCGCGACGCCCGCTCGCTGACCCGCTTCGGGCTCCTGGAGTCGATGACCGAGATCCGCGAGTTCGAACGCCGCTTCGCCGAGGGCGGCGGCAGCGTCGAACTGGACGCGGCCACCCGCTACAAGGTCCTCGCCGCGTTCGACGGCTATCTGGAGACGCTGCCGGATTCGAGCCTGGACCGCCCGGACTCCTACCGGGTCAAGGACGTCGTCGGCCGCCGCGGCATCGGCATCGGCTCGGCCGGGCTGCCCTCGTACAACATCCTGCTGGAGGGCCACAGCGACGCCCTGGAGAACGACGTCGTCATCTACATGAAGCAGGCGCAGACCCCGGCCGCCTCCCGGCACATCGCCGACCCCGCGGTCCGCGGCTACTTCCAGCACGAGGGCCACCGCACGGTGATCTCCCAGCGCGCCCTCCAGGACCACGCCGACCCGTGGCTGGGCTGGACCGAGCTGGACGGCGCCGGCCAGCTGGTCGCCGAGATCTCCCCGTACGCCGTCGATCTGGACTGGTCGGACATCGACGACCTGGAGGAGATCGCCGCCGTGGTCGCCGACCTCGGGCGGGCGACGGCCACCATGCACGCCGCCGCGGACGACGAGAGCGGCCACTCGCTGGTGCCGTTCTCCACCGAGCGCGCCATCGACGCCGCCCTCGCGGCCGACGAGGACGGCTTCGCACCGCTCCTGGTGGACTTCGCGCACTCCTACGGGGCCCGCGCCCGCGCCGACCACCAGATCTTCGTGGACCTCTTCCGCAACGGGCGGATCCCCGGTCTGTGAGCCTGCTGAGAGATTTGTGAGATTTCTTCGGGTTCGGGTGCCCTTGGCTCCGCGTTCACGGCCCCCGTGGCACACTCGCTGCCATGGACATCTCGGCGGCACCCCTGCGGGCACTGCGCGCGGCGCTCTTCGCGGCGCTGTGTGTGACGCTGTCCGCCGGGTCCCATGTGCTGCTGTCCCGTATGCAGCTGCCGCTGACCACCGTCGCCGCGCTCTTCGCCACCGTTTTCGCCCTCGCCTATGCGCTGGCCGGGCGGGAGCGCGGCTACTGGCGGATCGCCGCGCTGCTGCTCCCCCTGGAGCTGGCCGCCGACACGGTCTTCAGCATCGGCCAGCACCTTTGTTACGGGGAGGGCGGCGGCCCGGTCACCGGGCCGCTGCGCTCGCTGGGGATGGATCTGCTGTGCGGCAGCGGCGCCGTCGGCGCGCCCTTCCTGCGGCTGTCCCCGGACGCCGCCCCCGCCGCCCCCTGGCTGCTGCTCGCCGCCCATCTGCTGACCGGGCTGCTGGCGGCGGCCTGGCTGCGCCGCGGCGAGGCCGCGCTGGCGCAGCTGCTCGGCGCGGTGGCCGCCGGCGCCGTCCGCCCGCTGCTGATCGCCGTCGCGGTCGTCGGCGCCACCGCCGCCCCGGACCGCCCGGCGCCCGCCCCCGTACCCTCCGCGCGGCCCGCCCGCGCCGTCCCGCTGCTCGTGCACTGCGTCGTACGCCGTGGGCCTCCCTGCGCCCTCGCCGCCTGAGGCCCACGCCCGGCGCCCCCACCGCCCTCAGGCACTCCCCCGGCACGGCCCGGGATGCACGGACCCCTTACACGGACTTCGACGGATTCGACGGAGCGGAACAGTCATGAGCAATCGCAACAACCAGGCCAACAAGCAGGCGGCCCGCGAGCGGCTGCGCGCCGAGCGTGAGCGGCAGGCGAAGAAGGACAAGACGAAGCGGCAGCTGATCGTCGGCGGCGCGGTCGTCGGCGTGCTGGCGGTGGCCGGCGGAATCGGGCTGGCGGTCGCCAACGCCGGCGGCGGCTCCGGCAGCGTCTCCTCGGGCGGCGGCACCGACTGGTCGAAGGTCGCCAAGCAGCGGCTCGTCAAGCCCGCCAACACCTCCGGCACCAACGGCACCACCGTCGTCATCGGCAAGCCGGACGCCAAGAACACCGTCAGCCTCTTCGAGGACCCGCGCTGCCCGGGCTGCGCGGCCTTCGAGGAGACCGTCGGCGCGACCGTCGAGAAGGACATCAAGGACGGCAAGTACAAGGCGTCGTACCACATCGGGACGTTCCTGGACGGCAACCTCCAGGGCACCGGCTCGAAGAACGCGCTCAGCGCCCTGGGCGCCGCGCTCAACGTCAGCCCGGACGCGTTCCTGAAGTACAAGTACGCGCTGTACTCGAAGCAGTACCACCCGGAGGAGACCGGCCCGGACAAGTTCGCCGACGACAGCTACCTGATCAAGGTCGCGAACACCATCCCGGCGCTCAAGGGCAACGCGGCCTTCCAGAAGAACGTCAAGTCCGGCACCTACGACCGGTGGGCGCTGGCGATGTCCGACGACTTCAACTCGCACAAGGACGTCACCAGCACGCCGACCATCAAGGTCAACGACACCGTGATCGGCACCAAGACGCCGCAGGGCGTCGCGGCGCCCTCCACCGTGGCGCAGTTCAACTCGATGGTGAACAAGGAGCTCAAGCACTGAGCCGCCCCGGCACCGGCACCGAAGCGGATGCCGATGCCAAATCTTGACCCGGGAGTCTGCCGTGCCCATGGCAGACTCCCGGCATGCAAGGGAGGGGACGAGGCGAACACCGGGCCGCGATGCGCCCGTTGCTCCCCCTCCTTGTGCACTGCGTAGTGCGCCGCGGCCCCCCTCGAACGGTCACCGCCCCGCCGGCCCGGTTGCCCGACCGGTCCGTACGAGCTCGCCCACCTCGAGGAACGGGAACCCCCCCATGAGCACTCGCAACAGCCAGGCCGCCAAGAACGCGGCCCGCGAACGCATCCGCGCCGAGCGCGAGCGGCAGAAGAAGCAGGAGAGGACGCGGCGCCAGCTCGTGGTGGCCGCGGCGGTGGCCGGCGTGCTGGTGGTGGCCGCCGGTATCGGCTTCGGCATCATGAAGCTGACCGAGCCCACCGGCTGGGAGGCCGCCGCGGAGGCCAAGCTCGTCACACCGGCCCACACCCAGGGCAAGAACGGCACCGAGATCCTCATAGGCGACCCGAAGGCCACCCAGACGCTGGAGGTCTTCGAGGACGTCCGCTGCCCGGCGTGCGCGGGCTTCGAGCAGAGCACCGGCCAGGAGCTGATCAAGGACATCAAGGAGGGCCGGTTCAAGGTCCGCTACACGATGTACTCGTTCATCGACGGGCTGTCGGGCGGCGAGGGCTCGAAGAACGCGCTGAGCGCCCTGGGTGCGGCGCTCAACGTCAGCCCGGACGCGTTCCTGAAGTTCAAGACGGCGCTGTACTCCGTCAAGAACCACCCCGACGAGCGCGAGGACACCTACGCCAAGGACTCGGCGCTGCTCAAGGTGGCGGCCGAGGTGCCGGAGCTCAAGGGCAACAAGGCGTTCGAGACGGCGGTCACCAAGGGGACCTACGACCGCTGGGCGATGGAGATGACCAAGCTGTTCGGCCGTAAGGGCGTGCGCGGCACCCCGACCTTCATGCACGGCGACAAGAAGCTGGTGATGGACAAGATCGTCCCGACCCAGCAGATGACGCAGGCGCAGTACAACCAGCAGTCGCTCGACAACTTCAAGAAGATGATCGACAAGGAGTTCGGCCCGGCCAAGGCCCCGGGGAAGGGGACCGGCAAGGACGGCGGACGGGGCATCGCCAAGGGCGAGAAGGACCCCACGGGCAAGAACTGATCACGGCAGAGGGGGCTTTGAGGAACGGGCGGGCGAATTCCCGGGCAAGCCGGGCAGCACCCTCCCAAGCCTACCTACCGGCCAGTAAGGTGATCGGCCGTGACCGATCATGACCACATTTCACGCCGCTCCGCCGTCACGGCCGTAGCCGCCACCGCCGCGCTCCTCCCGCTGGCCGGCGCCGCCACCGCACACGCCCAGGGCGGCCCCGGCCCCCGCCCCTTCCGGCACGGCGTCGCCTCCGGCGACCCGCTGCCCGACGGCATCCTGCTGTGGACCCGGGTGACCCCGACCGACGAGGCCACCCCGGGCTCGGGCCGCGGACCGGCCGTGAAGGTGGCCTGGCAGGTGGCGAAGGACGAGGGCTTCGCCACCGTCGTGGCACACGGCAGCGTCACCGCCACCAGCGCCGCCGACCACACCGTCAAGGCCGACGTCCGGGGCCTGCGCCCGGCCACCACGTACTACTACCGCTTCACCGCCGACGGGCAGCACTCCCCCGTCGGCCGCACCCGCACCGCGCCCGCCGCCGGTACGTCACCCGGCAGCGTCCGCTTCGGCGTGGTCTCCTGTGCCAACTGGGAGTCCGGCTACTTCTCGCCGTACCGGCATCTGGCCGCCCGCCGCGACCTGGACGCGGTGCTGCACCTCGGCGACTACATCTACGAGTACAAGTCCGGCGAATACCCCGACTTCAAGTACGTCGTACGCCCCCACTCCCCCGCCCACGAGCTGCTCACCCTCGCCGACTACCGCATCCGGCACGGCGTCCACAAGACCGACCCGGACGCGCTGGCGATGCACGCCGCGCACCCGGTCATCGCGATCTGGGACGACCACGAGTTCGCCGACAACGCCTGGAAGGGCGGCGCGGTCAACCACACCCCGGCCACCGAGGGCCCGTGGGCGCGGCGGATGGCCGCGGCGAAGCAGGCGTACTTCGAGTGGATGCCGGTGCGCCCCTCCATCGCCGGGACCACCTACCGCCGGCTGCGCTTCGGCACCCTGGCCGATCTGCATCTGCTGGACCTGCGGTCCTTCCGCGACCAGCAGGCCAAACCGGGCAGCGGCGCGGTGGACGACCCCAGCCGTACGATGACCGGCCGGGCCCAACTGGACTGGCTCAAGACGGGACTTGCCCGCTCGGACACCGCCTGGCGGCTGGTCGGCACCTCGGTGATGATCTCGCAGCTGGCGTTCGGGGCGATACCCGCCCATCTGCTGGGCCCGCTGGCCGACATCCTCGGCATCCCCAAGGAGGGCCTGGCCGTCAACACCGACCAGTGGGACGGCTACACCGACGACCGCCGCAAGCTGCTGACCCACCTCAGCGACCGCGGTATCGACAACACGGTGTTCCTGAGCGGCGACATCCACATGGCCTGGGCCAACGACGTGCCGGTGGAGGCGGCGACCTATCCGCACCGCAGGCCGGTGGCGACGGAGTTCGTGGTCACCTCCGTCTCCTCCGACAACGTCGACGACATCCTGCACGTCGCCCCGCACACCGTCTCGCTGGCCGGGGTCGCGGCGATCCGCGCCGCCAACCGCCATGTGAAGTGGCTGGACATGGACTCGCACGGCTACGGCGTCCTCGACGTCACCGCCGAGCGCACGCAGATGGATTACTTCGGCGTCTCCGACAAGACCGACCCGAACGCCACCAGCGCGCTGCTGCGCTCCTACCTGACGCGCAGCGGCACCCAGCACATGGAGAAGGCGGACGGGCCGGTGGCCTGAGGGCGTCGGACAGGCCCTACAGCCCCTCCAGGAACCCCAGCACCACCCGCCAGGTGCTCTCCGCCGCCTCCTCGTCGTAATCGGGCAGGCCGGGATCGGTGTAGAGGTGGCCGGCGCCGGCGTAGCGGAAGATCTCCACATCCGCGCCGGCCCGGCGCATCTGGAGGTACCAGGCGGTCAGCCAGTCGTGCGGTTCGTACGGGTCGGGGTCGGCGACATGCAGCTGGACGGGCAGATCGTCGGCGGCGGCGCCCTCGGCGATGTCGGAGGTGCCGTGCAGCAGGAGCAGCCCGCGGGTCTTGTCGTCGGCCAGCGCCAGATTCTGGGCGATGGCGGCGCCGAAGGAGAAGCCGGCGTAGACCAGACCGCGGTCGGAGTACGGGGCCACGGCCGTCACGGCCCGCTTGAGCAGGTCGTCCTTGTCGAACTCCTCCTTGAGGGCCATGCCGTCGGCCACCGAGTCCGCGGTCCTGCCGTCGAACAGGTCGGGGACGATCACCTCGTGTCCTGCGGCCCGCAGCCGGTCCGCCGCGGCATGCACCGCGGGGCGCACCCCGCACACCGAAGAAAACAGGACAATCGTCGGAGAACCGCCGGTCGCGGGCTCGCTGGGCTCGGGCACGAGTATCACTTCCCTGGGTTGTATCGCTCTGTCCCATGGTGCCAGCTACCGTCGAAAGGTCCGTTACCCGCGGCCCCACAACGAGGAGGAAGCCCGTGTCCCCGGAGGACGTGCTGCGCCCGATTGCCGTCATCGGCGGTGCGATCGTGGTCACGCTCATCCTGGTCCATCTCGCCGACCGCACCCTGCGCCGGATCGATGCCGCGCACCCCGAGACGCCCCTGTGGGGCCTGCTGCGCCGCTGCCGGATACCGGCCCAAGTCGTGCTGGGCGCGGCCCTGTTGCGCGGTGCCTACGACCAGACCGGGCTCGCGGTCGTCGCGGAGCACGGCATGGGGATCGCCCAGGCGCTGACCCTGGTGCTGATCGCGGCCACCGCCTGGCTGCTCATCAAGGCCGCGGCCGCCATCGTCGAGTCCGCGTACACCCGCTACGCGGCCGGGGCACGGGACCAGGCGCGGGTGCGGCGGGTCCGCACCCAGGTGACGCTGATCCAGCGGGTGGTGACGGCCACGGTCGTGATCGTCGCCGCGGCCGCGATGCTGCTGACCTTCCCGGAGATGCGCGCGTTCGGCGCCTCCATGCTGGCCTCGGCCGGGCTGCTGGGCATCGTCGCCGGTATCGCCGCCCAGTCCACGCTGGGCAATCTCTTCGCCGGCCTCCAGATCGCCTTCGGCGACATGGTGCGCATCGGCGACACCGTCGTCGTGGACGGCCAGTGGGGCACGGTCGAGGAGATCACCCTGACCTTTCTGACCGTACGGACCTGGGACGAGCGGCGGATCACCATGCCGGTCTCGTACTTCACCGGCAAACCGTTCGAGAACTGGTCGCGCGGCGGTGCGCAGATGACCGGCACGGTGCTCTTCCACCTCGACCACAGCGCACCGGTGGAGAAGATGCGCCAGCGGCTGCTGGAGATCCTCCAGGAGTGCGAGGACTGGGACGGCCGGTCCTGGAGCCTGGTGGTCACCGACACCACGCCGTCGACGATGGTGGTCCGGGCGCTGGCGACCGCCCGCGATGCGGACAGCATCTGGGCGGTGCGCTGCCAGGTGCGGGAGCGGATGATCGAGTGGCTGCGCACCGAGCACGCCTATGCGCTGCCCCGGATCGCCACGGCGCCCGCGCCGCTGGGCGACCACACCCTGACCAGGGGTGACAAGGACGCGGGCCCGGCGGGCTGAGCCGTTCGCCGGGCGCCGCGTCAGGGCGTGCCGCGCAGGCTGCGCATGTCCAGATGGCGCAGCACCCGGTCGACGACCTCCGGGTCGGCGCCCGGCTCGCTGCGGGCCGCGAGCACCTCGTGCCGGGCGGCCGAGAGCATCTCGCCCTGGATGCGCTGCACCTTCTTCACCCGGCCGAGGCGCTTCTCGAAGAGCTCGCGCCGTTCGTCGTCGACGATCTCCGGGGCGATCCGGGCGCCGATGTCGTACGCCCTACGGGCCAGCTGGTCGCGGACCTCCTCGGGCAGCTCCTCGACCTCCATGATCTCCTTCAGCCGCCGTTTGGACGCCTTGATCACCCGGATCGCCAGCTCCCGCTCCTGCGCGTCGGGCGCATCCTCGGCGGCCCGTACCCCCAGGACGCGCACCAGCCGGGGCAGGGTCAGCCCCTGGACCAGCAGGGTGGTGAGCACCACGGCGAAGGCGATGAAGAGGATCTCGTCGCGGGCGGGGAACGGCGCGCCGGCGTCGGTGGTGAAGGGAATGGCCAGCGCCAGGGCGACGGACGCCACCCCGCGCATCCCCGACCACCACAGGATCAGCGTCTCCCGCCAGCTCATCGGGATGTCCTCGTCGTAGTCGCGGCGCTTGTGCATCCGCTTGGCGAGCCAGGCGGCGGGCAGCAGCCACAGCAGTCGTACGGCGACGGCGACGCCGACCACCGCGGCCCCGGCGCCCAGCATCGCGCCCCAGCGCCCGGCGGCGGCCCCGAAGATGGTGTGCAGTTCCAGTCCGATCAGCCCGAAGGCGACGCCGGTGACGAGGGTGTCGACGATCTCCCAGAAGGTGTAGCCGGCCAGCCGGCCCAGCACGTCGTCGGCGTCGACGGCGTATTCGGCCAGGAAGAGCGCGGTGGTCAGGACGGCCAGCACCCCGGATCCGTGGAAGTTCTCGGCCATCACATACGCCACGAACGGCACCAGCAGCGTCAGCCCGATCTGGAGCGTGGGATCGCCCAGCAGGCCCATCAGCTTGTTGGTGACCCAGCCCAGGGCCAGCCCCACCACTATGGCGACGACCGCGGAGAGCACCAGCGAACCGGCCGCGCCGGGCAGCGAGAACGTGCCGCCGACCGCAGCGGCCAGCGCCACGTGGTAGAGCACGATCGCGGTGACGTCGTTGAACAGCCCCTCGCCCTCCAGGATGGAGACCATCCGGCGGGGCAGCCCCAGCTTCCCGGCCACCGCGGTGGCGGCCACCGGATCGGGCGGGGCGACCAGCGCGCCGAGCACCACCGCGGCGGCGACCGGCATGCCCGGCACCACCGCCTGGGCGACCGCCGCCACCGCCGCGGTGGTCGCGAAGACCAGCAGGACGGCGAGCAGGAAGATCGGCCGGATGTTGGCGGTGAACTGCCGCCAGGAGGTGCGCTGCGCGGCGGCGTAGAGCAGCGGCGGCAGCACCAGCGGCAGGATGAACTCGGGCGGGATGTCGACGTTCGGCACGAACGGCAGCAGCGCCAGCACCGCGCCGGCGAGCGTCATCAGCACCGGGGGCGGCAGTCCCAGCCGGTCGCCGACGGGCACCATGACCACGGCTCCGAGCAGCAGGAAGAACAGCAGAGCCAGCTGGTCCACGGTGGTAACGCTCCGGGATGATCGGATTCGGTCGCTTTCCGTCCCAAGCGTGCCATGACGGAACGATCCGCCCCGGTGTCAGCTGCTCTCGTCGCGCACGGTGTCGAGGGCGTGCTGGAGATCGTCGGGGTAGGCGCTCGCGAACTCGACCCACTGCCCGTCCGAGGGGTGCTCGAAGCCCAGCCGGACGGCGTGCAGCCACTGCCTGCCGATGCCCAGGCGCTTGGCGAGGGTGGGGTCCGCGCCGTAGGTCAGGTCGCCGACGCAGGGGTGGCGGTGGGCGGCCATGTGCACCCGGATCTGGTGGGTGCGCCCGGTCTCCAGCTTGATGTCGAGCAGGCTGGCCGCCCGGAACGCCTCGATCAGGTCGTAGTGCGTGACCGAGGGCTTGCCCTCGGCGGTGACCGCCCACTTGTAGTCGTGCTGCGGGTGGCGCCCGATGGGGGCGTCGATGGTGCCGCTCATCGGGTCCGGGTGGCCCTGGACCAGGGAGTGGTAGCGCTTGTCGGGGACGCGCTCCTTGAACTGCCGCTTCAGGGACGTGTACGCCCGCTCGGACTTGGCGACGACCATCAGGCCGGAGGTGCCGACGTCCAGGCGGTGGACGATGCCCTGGCGCTCGGCGGCGCCGGAGGTGGAGATGCGGAAGCCGGCCGCGGCCAGGCCGCCGATGACGGTCGTCCCGCTCCAGCCGGGGCTGGGGTGCGCGGCGACGCCGACCGGCTTGACGATCACCACGATGTCGTCGTCGTCATGCACGATCTCCATGCCCTCGACGGGCTCGGCGACGATCTCCACGGGCGGTGCGGCCTGCGGCATCTCCACTTCCAGCCAGGCGCCGCCGGAGACCCGCTCGGACTTCATCACCTCGGAGCCGTCGACCCGGACCTTTCCGGCGGTGGCGAGCTCGGCCGCCTTCGTCCGGGAGAAACCGAACATGCGGGCGAGTGCGGCGTCGACGCGCTCGCCCTCCAGGCCGTCCGGTACGGGCAGGGTGCGGATCTCGGGAATCGTGCTCACCTTAGGAGTATGGCAGCCACGGCATGCCGCATCGGGGCCGGCCGGGGCAGGAGCCGCTGGTGGTGCGGTTCGGCGGAGGCTGGTGCCTTCAGTCCTTGTGCACCGTGCCGTCCGGGTCCAGACCCCGGAAGGACAGGAACACGATCAGGATGCCGCCGCAGACGATCGCGGAGTCGGCCAGGTTGAAGACGGCGAAGTGCGCCGGGGCGATGAAGTCGACCACCGCGCCCTCGAAGATGCCCGGGGAACGGAAGATCCGGTCGGTGAGGTTGCCGAAGGCGCCGCCGAGCAGCAGGCCGAGCGCGATGGCCCAGGGCAGGCTGTAGAGCTTGCGCGCGATCCGGGCGATCACCACGATCACCGTCGCCGCGATGATCGTGAGGAAGATCGTCAGCGCCTCGCCCATGCTGAACGCGGCGCCGCGGTTGCGGATCACATTGAACTGGAGCAGCGTGCCGATCACCTCGATCGGCGCATGGTGCTCCAGCTTGGCGACGGCCAGCAGCTTGCTGCTCAGGTCCAGCGCATAGACCACGGCGGCGACCAGCAGCAGCGCGCGGATCCGCCGCCCGCCCCGGACGGTCTGCCCCTCGGCCGTCTCCCCGGCCCTGTCTTCCTGCTCCACCGGCTGCCCCCCTTCGGAACCCGGCCCGGATTCCGGCGTACTGGTGATGCGTTCCGCCTCTGCCACGTGTGCGTCCTCAGCCCGTTCGAATCGGCCGTCAGGCCACGCCTGACCGATCACGAGCGTACGGCACACCCGTGCGGTCGCGGGCGTCACGGGGCGTGCCCGGCCGCGACCGCGCCCGTACCCCGAGGGCCGGCCCCGCCGGGACCGGGCTCACACCCGCCGCTCCTGTTTCTGCTTGCACTCGACACACAGCGTCGCCCGCGGGAACGCCTGCATCCGGGCCTTGCCGATGGGCCGGCCGCAGTTCTCGCACAGGCCGTAGGTGCCCGCATCCAGCCTGCCGAGGGCGCGCTCGGTCTGGTGGAGCATCTCGCGGGCGTTGGAGGCCAGCGCCAGTTCGTGCTCGCGGGTGATGTTCTTGCTGCCGGTGTCGGCCTCGTCGTCGCCGGCGCCGTCACCGGAGTCCCGCATCAGTCCGGCGATGGCGTCCTCCGACGCGGTGATCTCCCCGTTCAGCCGCCCCACCTCCTCCCGCAGAACGGACCGGGCCTCGGCGACCTCCTCCGGGGTCCAGGGGTCCTCGCCGGGCCGTACGGCGAGCTCACCGGGCGTCGCGGCCGCGCGGGCCGGGGGGACCGCGCCATCCATGGCATGCGCCTCGGGCGCCGCCGTCTTCTTCGCCTCCACCGTCTGCGCTCCCGTCTTCTTCGCGGGCACCGCGGCGGACTTCTTCGCCGCCGCCTTCTTCGCCACGGTCTTGCGCGGCGTGGCGTCCTTGGCGTCCTCGGCCGCCGGCTTCGCCTTCTTAGCCGTCGTTTTCGCTGCCGTCTTCGCCGTCGTTTTCGCCGTCGCGTTCTTCGCGGCGGTCTTCTTCGCGGCGGTCTTCTTCACCGCGGTCTTCTTCACAGCGGTCTTCTTCGCGGCCGCCTTCTTCGGAGCCGCCGTGCTGGTGGCAGCCGTCCCGGTGGCCGTCACCTTGGCGGCTGTCTTCCGGGGAGCCGTCTTGCGGGAAACCGTTTTCGTCGGTGCGGGCTGCTTCGCGACGGCCTCATCGGCAGGCGTCGAGCTCGTCTGCGCGGCGGTCTTTTTCGCCACCATGGCCGCGACCCCTTCACATCTTGTGCGCGTATGTGAGCTTGTACGCGAATCGTGACGGGAACGATAAATCGCCACACGGCACGCGGCAACGGGACGCACCGCCCGGCAGGACCCGGCCGCCCTCGTCCGCGGGCCCGGTCTGCCTCCGTTGTGCCCCGCTGCCCGCCCTGCACACCCACCCACCGGGATCTGGCCATTCGGGTCGCCCGGAAATCCGGTCGGCCGCTGTCGGCCCGGCCCCGTACACTGGGCCGAGCGACAGACATTGATGGGACGAGTAGCGTCGTACGCAGCCAGTAGCGACCCGGGGACGGTGCGAGCCCGGGGGCGTGCGCGGCGTGAAGATCACCCCGGAGTCGCCGGAAGAAAGCCCACGGTCAGGCCGTACGGTCCGCCCGGGGCGAGTAGAACCGGCAGCGCGACCCCAATGAGGGGGCGGTGTCAGCGACGCCGCCAAGGAGGGTGGTACCGCGGGAGCCCAGGCTCTCGTCCCTCCGGACGGAGAACGCACGTGGTGTCCGCCGGAGGAAGCCCCCGATGAGTCAGCAGCCCCAGTACCGCCAGGTACCCGCCCAGGTAGACCTCCCCGCCCTCGAGCACGCCGTGCTCGATTTCTGGCAGGAGCAGAAGGTCTTCTCCCGTACCCTCGAGCAGTCCGAGGGACGGCCCGAGTGGGTCTTCTTCGAGGGCCCGCCGACCGCGAACGGCATGCCCGGCGCCCACCACATCGAGGCCCGCGTCTTCAAGGACGTCTTCCCCCGGTTCCGCACGATGCAGGGCTACCACGTCGACCGCAAGGCCGGCTGGGACTGCCACGGCCTCCCGGTCGAGCTGGCCGTGGAGAAGGAGCTGGGCTTCAGCGGCAAGAAGGACATCGAGGCGTACGGCATCGCCGAGTTCAACGCCAAATGCCGCGAGTCGGTGACCCGGCACACCGACGCCTTCGCCGAGCTCACGACCCGGATGGGCTACTGGACGGATCTGGACGACCCGTACCGCACCATGGACTCCGACTACATCGAGTCGGTCTGGTGGTCGCTGAAGGAGATCTTCACCAAGGGCCTCCTGGTCCAGGACCACCGCGTCGCCCCCTGGTGCCCGCGCTGCGGCACCGGCCTGTCGGACCACGAGCTGGCGCAGGGCTACGAGACCGTCGTCGACCCGTCGGTCTTCGTCCGTCTCCCGCTGACCTCCGGCCCGCTGGCCGGCGAGGCGTCCCTCCTCATCTGGACGACCACCCCCTGGACCCTGGTCTCCAACACCGCCGTCGCCGCGCACCCCGACGTCACCTACGTGGTCGCGACGGACGGCAGCGAAAAGCTGGTCGTCGCCGAACCGCTGCTGGAGAAGGCGCTGGGCGAGGGCTGGACGGCCACCGGGCAGTCCTTCACCGGCCGCGACATGGAGCGCTGGGCCTACGAGCGCCCCTTCTCCCTGGTGGCCCTCGAAGGCGCCAACTTCGTCGTCAACGCCGAGTACGTCACCACCGACGACGGTACGGGCCTGGTCCACCAGGCCCCGGCCTTCGGTGAGGACGACCTGAAGACCTGCAAGGGCTACGGCCTGCCGGTGGTCAACCCGGTCCGCCCGGACGGCACCTTCGAGGAGGAGCTGGAGCTGGTCGGCGGCGCCTTCTTCAAGAAGGCCGACGAGACCCTCGTCGCCGACCTCGACGCCCGCGGCCTCCTCTTCCGGCACGTCGCCTACGAGCACAGCTACCCGCACTGCTGGCGCTGCCACACCGCGCTGCTCTACTACGCCCAGCCGTCCTGGTACATCCGCACCACCGCGGTCAAGGACGCCCTGCTCCGCGAGAACGAGAACACCAACTGGTACCCGGAGTCGGTCAAGCACGGCCGGTTCGGCGACTGGCTGAACAACAACATCGACTGGGCGCTGTCCCGCAACCGCTACTGGGGCACCCCGCTGCCCATCTGGCGCTGCGAGGAAGGCCATCTGACCTGCGTCGGCTCGCTCGCCGAGCTGACCGAGCTGACGGGCACCGACCAGTCGGGCCTGGACCCGCACCGCCCGTTCATCGACGAGATCACCTTCGGCTGCACCGCCGAGGGCTGCTCGCTCACGGCCACCCGCGTCCCGGAGGTCATCGACGCCTGGTACGACTCGGGCTCGATGCCGTTCGCGCAGTGGGGCTACCCGTACCGCAACAAGGAGCTGTTCGAGAAGCGCTATCCGGCGCAGTTCATCTCGGAGGCCATCGACCAGACCCGCGGCTGGTTCTACACCCTGATGGCCGTCGGCACCCTCGTCTTCGACAAGTCGTCGTACGAAAACGTCGTCTGCCTGGGCCACATCCTGGCCGAGGACGGCCGCAAGATGTCCAAGCACCTGGGCAACACCCTCCAGCCGATCCCGCTGATGGACCAGCACGGCGCGGACGCGGTCCGCTGGTTCATGGCGGCCGGCGGCTCCCCGTGGTCGGCCCGCCGGGTGGGCCACGGCACCATCCAGGAAGTGGTCCGCAAGACCCTTCTCACGTACTGGAACACCGTCGCCTTCCAGGCGCTGTACGCCCGCACGTCCCAGTGGGCGCCGTCCGCGGCCGACCCGGCCCCGGCCGAGCGTCCGCTGCTGGACCGCTGGCTGCTGGGCGAGCTGAACAGCCTGGTCGAGGGGGTCACCGAGGCTCTGGAGTCCTTCGACACCCAGCGCGCCGGCAAGCTCCTGTCGTCCTTCGTCGACGACCTGTCCAACTGGTACGTGCGCCGCTCGCGCCGCCGCTTCTGGCAGGGCGAGCCGGCCGCGCTGCGCACGCTGCACGAGGTCATCGAGACCGTCACCCGCCTGATGGCCCCGCTCACCCCGTTCATCACCGAGCGGGTCTGGCAGGACCTGGTCGTCCCGGTCACCCCGGACGCCCCGGACTCGGTGCACCTCTCGTCGTGGCCGGTCGCCGACGCCTCGGCCATCGACCCGGCGCTGTCCGCGCAGATGCTGCTGGTGCGCCGGCTGGTCGAGCTGGGCCGGGCCACGCGCGCCGAGTCCGGTGTCAAGACCCGTCAGCCGCTGTCGCGTGCGCTGGTCGGTGCGGCCGGTTTCGCCGACCTCTCCGACGATCTGCGCGCCCAGATCGCCGAGGAGCTGAACGTCTCCTCCCTCGCCTCTCTCTCGGAGGTCGGCGGATCCCTCGTCGACACCACCGCCAAGGCCAACTTCCGGGCCCTGGGCAAGCGGTTCGGCAAGGGTGTCCAGGCGGTCGCCAAGGCGGTCGCCGCGGCGGACGCCGCGGCGCTGTCGCTGGCGCTGCGCGACGGTACGGCGTCGGTCGAGGTCGACGGCGAGACCGTCTCCCTCGCCCCCGACGAGGTGATCATCACCGAAACCCCGCGCGAGGGCTGGTCGGTGGCCTCCGACGCGGGCGCCACGGTCGCCCTGGACCTGGAGATCACCCCGGAGCTGCGCCGTGCGGGCCTGGCCCGCGACGCGATCCGGCTCATCCAGGAGGCCCGTAAGAACAGCGGTCTGGACGTCGCCGACCGGATCGCCCTGCGCTGGACCGCCAGCGACGAGGACGTGCGGACGGCGCTGACCGACCACGCCGGCCTGATCTCCGACGAGGTCCTCGCCACGGACTACGCCCAGGGCGAGCCCGACGGCTCCTTCGGCCCCGCCTTCACGGACGAGAGCCTGGGCCTGACGTTCCACCTGCACAAGGCGTAAGCACCCCGGCCGCCTCGGCGGCACGAAGCCCCCGGCATCTCGCTGATGCCGGGGGCTTCGCCATGCACTGCCCAGGGGGCTTCGCCGCCTTCCGCCTCCAGGGGCTCAAGCCCCTCCGGCCTCCCCGGTGCCGCGGAAAAGGGCCGGGCCCCGAGGGAATCCCTCGGGGCCCGGCCCTTGATTGCCGACTCCGCGTTGTCAGGCGAAGGTCAGTTGTCGTCCTCGTCGATCAGGAAACCGCGCATCGGGGACGGCGCCTGGCCCATCGGCGACGGGCCCTGCGGACGCACCGGTGCCATCGGCTGCGTCATCGCCGGGGACATCTGCTGCTGACCGCCGTAGGACGGGCCGCCGCCGGAGCCGTTGCCCATCGGCTGACCGCCACCCATGGTGTGGTTGCCCCCCATGGTGTGGTTTCCGCCCATGGTGCCGGCACCGGCCGACGCCATCGACGGGGACGGCGGCAGCGACGGGGCGGCCGACGGCGCCGGGGTTCGCGGCGGGGCCAGCGAGTCGTCCGACTGGTTCTCCAGCTGACGCAGCTGGCTCTCCAGGTAGGACTTCAGCCGCGTGCGGTACTCGCGCTCGAAGCCGCGCAGGTCCTCGACCTTGCGCTCCAGCGTGGCGCGGGCCGACTCCAGCGAGCCCATCGCGACGCGGTGCTTCTCCTGCGCATCCCGCTCCAGCGCATCGGCCTTGGCGCGGGCGTCCCGCTCCAGACCCTCCGCGCGGCTGCGCGCCTCGCCGACGATCTTGTTGGCCTCGGAACGGGCCTCCGCGATCGCCTGGTCGGCGGTCTGCTGCGCCAGCGACAGCACACGGGCGGCACTGTCACCGCCGGGGCCGCCCTGCTGGCCGCCCTGCTGAAGCTGCTGCGGTCCGCCGGGGCCGCCGAGCGGGCCGCCCATCGGACCGTTGGGGCCCATCGGACCGGGGCCGTGCGGGCCCTGCGGACCGGGACCGTGGCCACCGGGACCTGGAGGCAGCTGCGGTGCACCACCGGGCAGTTGGGGCGGGCCACCCATCCCCTGCTGCTGCGGCGGGACCGGCTGCGGACCGGATATGGCGGCGGGCACAGGGGCCCCGCCTCGCTGCTGCTGCTCCTGCTGCTGGTCGGGTCCCTTGCGCAGGCCCTGCTGCTGCTGGTTCTGCGCGGCGGCGCGCGTGGCAGCGGCCAGCTTGGCGCGCAGGTCCTCGTTCTCCCGGAGCAGCCTGGTCAGTTCTGCTTCGACCTCATCGAGGAAGGCATCGACCTCGTCCTCGTCATAGCCTTCTCGGAGGCGGACGGTCGTGAACTGCTTGTTCCGCACGTCCTCGGGGGTCAACGGCATCTCTACTTCACCTCAACGTAGTCGTCGGCAATCGGCAAGACCGTATCGTTCACAACAACACCGACCTCACGACGGTGATCAGGATGTAGACGATGATCATCAGCACGAAGAAGGACAGGTCGAGCGCCACGCCCCCGAGACGCAGCGGCGGAATGACCCGCCGCAGAAGCTTGAGTGGCGGATCGGTGACAGTGTAGGTGGCCTCCAGAATGACCACCATCGCCTTGCCGGGTTGCCATGAACGGGCGAACTGGAACACGTAGTCCATCACCAGACGGAAGATCAACACGATCAGGAAGCAGTACAGCGCGATGTAGATCACCTGCCCGAAGACACTCATCTCGCGCGTCCCTCTCCCCTTTGGTCCCGTTTGGCCGGTTAGGCCCTGGTGTGCCCGGTGTTGCGTCTCAGCTCTGGTTGAAGAACCCGCCCTCTGCGATTCGGGCCTTGTCCTCCGCCGTGACATCGACGTTAGCAGGCGACAACAGGAACACCTTCTGCGTCACCCGCTCAATGCTGCCATGCAGACCGAAGACTAGACCGGCCGCAAAGTCGACAAGTCGCTTCGCGTCGGTGTCATCCATCTCCGTGAGATTCATGATCACCGGAGTGCCCTCACGGAAGTGTTCCCCGATGGTACGGGCTTCGTTGTAGGTCCGGGGGTGAAGCGTCGTGATGCGGTACGGCTCCCGCTCCGACACAACCTTGGGCATGATCACCGGTGCGTTCTTCTCCAGATTCGGGCGGTCGGGTGTGATGGATGCCACGGGGGCGATTCGGGCGGGTCGTCCGGTTTCCGCGGCGACCGGAGCAGGCTCACGCTGCGCCGGAGGTGTCACGGCCCGGACGGGTTCCTCCCGTTCCGGGCGTGTCTCGGCCGGTACTTGGTGCTGCTGACGCCGCCCCCGTTCCGGCTCCGGATCAAGCTCGGGCTCGAACTCGTCGTCGGGGTCGAAGCCCCGGCCGTCGTACCCATCGTCCTCCACGAGGCCGAGGTAGACCGCCATCTTGCGCATCGCGCCGGCCATTCTCTGCGTCCTCCGCTCTGTGGTGGATCGGCCCCGTCACCGGTCGCCTTGGATCCACATTTTGGCCCACCCGCCGCCTTTTGACGGGAATGACCATATTTTGTGCTGTGGTCCGACTTGCTTCGCGACGTTACCCGAGCCGTGGTCGGACTCCGAGTACCGCAGTGCCGACGCGTACATGTGTCGCTCCGGCCCTGATGGCGTCCTCGAGATCCGCGCTCATGCCTGCTGACACCATGTTGGCAGCAGGATGGGTGGCGCGCAGGTCGGTTGAGATTTCCATGAGTCGTTCGAATGCGGCGAGTTGCCGCCCGGCATACGGTCCGCTCAACGGCGCGACGGTCATCACACCGTCCAGCCGCAGACCTTGGGCCCCGGCGATCGCCTCGGCCAGTGCCGGCACCGCGTCCGGTGCGGTCCCGCCGCGGTCGCCCTGGCGACCTGACTCGGCGTCAAGTGCCACCTGGATCAGGCAGCCCAGCTCCCGTTCGGCGCGTACCGCCTCCTTGGAGAGGGCGGTCACCAGACGGAGCCGGTCGACCGACTGGACCATCCCGGCATAACGGGCAACGGACCGGACTTTATTCGTCTGCAATTGACCGACGAAGTGCCAAGTAAGAGGCAAATCGGCACATTCGGCCGCCTTCGGTGCCGCATCCTGATCGCGGTTTTCCGCGACATGCCGCACCCCCAGCTCCGCGAGCAGCCGCACATCACTGGCGGGGTAGGTCTTGGTGACCACGATCAGGGTCACCTCGTCGCGCGCCCGGCCCGCCGCGGCGCAGGCGGCGGCGATACGGTCCTCCACCCGCGCGAGGTTGTCGGACAGTTGGGCTCTGCGTACGTCCGTCATGGCTCAGCCTCCCCCAGCCTGCGGCCGGGAAGTGCCCCCAAGCCAGACATAACTCGCGAGCCGCCCCGTCGTGCGGTCGCGCCGATAAGAGAAATGGTCCGCGGATTCCAGTGTGCACACCGGGGATACGTCGGCGGTCGGCACCCCCGCGGCGGCGAGCTGGGCCCGTACCCCCGCGCCGACGTCCACCGCCGGGGTGCCCCAACTGGTCGTCGACCAGGCCTGCGGCACCACGGCCGCGACCTCGGCGCGCATCGCCTCGGGCACCTCGTAGCAACGGCCGCAGACCGCGGGCCCGGTGTACGCGATGATCCGCGCGGGCTCGGCGCCCAGCTTCTCCATCGCCTCGACGGTGGCCGGTACGACCCCGGCGACCAGGCCCGGCCGGCCCGCGTGCGCGGCCCCGGCGATCCCGGCGACCGGGTCGGCGAGCAGCACCGGGGTGCAGTCGGCGGTCAGTACGGCGAGTGCCAGGCCCCGGCGCGCGGTCACCACCGCGTCCACACACGGGATGTCGCCGGTGCGCCAGGGTCCCTCGACCACCGCGACATCGCGGCCGTGCACCTGGTTCATCCAGACCACCGCGGCCGGGTCGAGGCCGAGTTCCGCGGCGGCGCGGGCGCGGTTGGTGCGCACCGCCGAGGGGTCGTCACCGACCGCGCCGCCCAGATTGAGCTGATCATACGGAGCGGCGCTCACCCCGCCCCACCTGTCGGTGAAGGCGAAGTGCGCGCCGCTTACGTGGTGCTGGTGCCCTATCACTTCGGTACTGCGGTCACTTCAGGAAGTCGGGGACGTCGAGCTCCTCGGCCTGGCTGTCGGTGTACGACGGGCGGGCCGGGGGAACCTGTGCTCCGCTGCCCGGGGACGCGGAGACCTCGCCCAGCGAGGACGACGGTTCGGCCGGGGCCGGCTCCTCGTCCCGTACGGGCACCGAGCCCAGGCCGCCGAAGGAAGAGGTCCGCGGCTCCGGCGGGGTGGCCGGACGGCTCGGGGCCGGGGCCGGCTCCTCGCGCTTGGTGGAGCTCAGCGCGGACTGGGCATCGCGGCGGGCCGGCGGCTGGCCCCCGTCAAAACCCGCGGCGATGACCGTCACCCGGACCTCGTCGCCCAGGGCGTCGTCGATGACCGCGCCGAAGATGATGTTGGCCTCCGGGTGCGCCGCCTCGCTGACCAGCTGCGCGGCCTCGTTGATCTCGAAGAGACCGAGGTCGGAGCCGCCGGAGATGGAGAGCAGGACGCCGCGGGCGCCGTCGATGGACGCCTCCAGGAGCGGCGAGGAGATCGCCATCTCCGCGGCGGCCACCGCGCGGTCGTCGCCGCGCGCCGAGCCGATGCCCATCAGGGCCGAGCCGGCCTCCGACATCACGGACTTGACGTCGGCGAAGTCGAGGTTGATCAGACCCGGGGTGGTGATCAGGTCGGTGATGCCCTGGACACCCGACAGCAGCACCTGGTCCGCGGACTTGAACGCGTCGAGCACGCTCACCTGGCGGTCCGAGATGGACAGCAGCCGGTCGTTGGGGATCACGATGAGGGTGTCGACCTCTTCGCGCAGCTGGGCGATGCCGTCCTCGGCCTGGTTGGCGCGACGGCGGCCCTCGAAGGTGAACGGCCGGGTGACCACACCGATCGTCAGGGCGCCCAGCGAGCGGGCGATGTTGGCGACGACGGGGGCCCCGCCGGTGCCGGTGCCGCCGCCCTCACCCGCGGTCACGAAGACCATGTCGGCCCCCTTGAGGACCTCCTCGATCTCCTCGCGGTGGTCCTCGGCCGCCTTGCGCCCCACGTCCGGGTTGGCGCCGGCGCCGAGTCCGCGCGTCATTTCGCGGCCGACGTCGAGCTTGACGTCGGCGTCGCTCATCAGCAGCGCCTGCGCATCGGTATTGATCGCGATGAACTCGACGCCCTTGAGCCCGACCTCGATCATCCGGTTGATGGCGTTCACGCCACCGCCGCCGATGCCGACGACCTTGATGACTGCGAGGTAGTTCTGCGGTGCTGCCACGTCGAAGGCCTCTCGCCTCGAGTTACGTGTCGCCGCCTCACATGTCGTGTGGACGCCGACTGATGCCGATGGGACGGTCCGTACTGCCGACCCGAACCCTAAACCTCAAGTTTAGGGTTACCTATGCCCGTGTTCCTTGGTTCCATAGTCCCTTTGGAACGAGACACTAAGTCGACAAGGTGCGCGCGTTCAACGAACACGCCGAACCTCCCGTTTTTCTTTTCACCCTATGTGATCACCCATAGTCGTAGCCATCCAGGGTGCTGGCCTGCGGCTACGGACGTCAACTCCCCGATACAGCAGGGGCGCTGGGCACCGAGACATCGAAGTGGCGCGCCTCACCCGCGGCTTTCAGCAGCGCGGTGAGCACCCTGGCCTTCTCCGCGCCCTGTTCGCGACTGCCCCACACGACCGTGCGAGACCTCGTCAACTCCAGGGTGAGGGAGTCGTACGAGGCCACGCGGACCGTGCGGACATCCTTGCGCACCGCGCCGGGGAGTGCTGCGACGGCGTCCGCGGCGGCATGACGCAAGCGATCGGTTCCGAAACGGGACAGACTCGGGGAATCGGAAACGGCCATTTCCAGAAGGGGAACGCCCCTGGGAAGGGTCCGTACGGTGGCGAAGGAGACGCCGTCGCGGTCCACTTCGCGGTAGTTTCCGCCCGATCGCAACGCCAGTTGAGGCGTTCTTTCCGTCACTTTCAGACCGATGGTGTGCGGCCAGGACCGCACCACCGCAACGCTTTTGACCCTCGGCAGCCGGTCCCGGATCCGGCGGGCGAGTTCGTCGGTGTCCACCGAGGCCAGCGGTGCGTTTATCGGAGCGCGGGCCGCGGCCAGTACCTCATCCGGCGTCAAAACCGTGGTACCGGTGGCCTTGACGTGGCGCAGCCGCAGCCAGTCCGACCCATACAGGGCCCAGGTGGCGAAGCCACCGAGTGCCAGGACGAGGACCAGCGCCAGGGCCAGCCGGCGGCCTGGGGTGTCGAACGGGGTGCCCAGCCGGGCGAATCGCCACGTACGGGGCGCGGAGGCGGGGGGCGGGCCGGTGGGCCGTTTCTTGTCGCCGCGCTGGGCGGTTCTGGATCCGGCCACGCTCCCCTGCCTTTGCTCGTCGCTAACTGCGCTGCTGGGCGATCGCCTCGTACACCATGCCGACCAGCAGCTCGTCGGCATCGCGGCGGCCGAACTCGGAGGCCGCGCGGGACATCTCGTACAGCCGGTGCGCATCGGAGAGCACCGGGAGCACATGGGACTGCACCCACTCCGGGGTCAGCTGGGCGTCGTCGACCAGCAGGCCCCCGCCGGCGTTGACCAGCGGCTGGGCGTTCAGCCGCTGTTCGCCGTTGCCGATGGGCAGCGGGACGAAGGCGGCGGGGAGCCCGACGGCGGACAGCTCGGCGACCGTCATGGCGCCCGCGCGGCAGAGCATCATGTCGGCCGCGGCGTACGCCAGATCCATCCGGTCCACGTACGGTACCGGGACGTACGGCGGCATCCCGGGCATGTTGTCCACCTGCGGCAGTTCGTTCTTCGGGCCGACCGCGTGCAGGACCTGGATGCCGGCGCGCTGGAGCGCGGGGACGGCGGCCTGGATGACCTCGTTGAGCCGGCGGGCGCCCTGGGAGCCGCCGGAGACCAGGAGGGTGGGGAGGTTCGGGTCGAGCCCGAAGGCGGCCCTCGCCTCGGGGCGGACCGCGGCGCGGTCCAGGGTGGCGATGGTGCGGCGCAGCGGGATGCCGACGTAGCGGGCGCCGCGCAGCTTGCTGTCGGGGGTGCTGACGGCGACGAACTTGGCGTACCGCGAGCCGATCTTGTTGGCCAGGCCGGGGCGGGCGTTGGCCTCATGGACGACGATCGGCACTCCGAGCCGCTTGGCGGCCAGATAGCCGGGCAGCGCCACATAGCCGCCGAAGCCGACGACGCAGTCCGCCTTCGTGCGCTCCAGGATCTGCTCGGCGGCCTTGATCGTGCCGCGCAGCCGCCCGGGGACGGTGATCAGCTCGGGGGTGGGTTTGCGCGGCAGCGGTACGGCCGGGATCAGTCCCAGCTCATAGCCGCGCTCGGGCACCAGACGGGTCTCCAGACCGCGCTCCGTGCCTAGGGCCGTGATCCCCACGGTCGGGTCCTGCCTGCGCAGGGCGTCCGCGAGGGCGAGCGCGGGCTCGATGTGGCCGGCGGTCCCCCCACCGGCGAGTACGACATGCACCGAAATTCACCGCTCTCCGGACGGCCGTCCCATAACGCGCCGTCTCATCGTCTTCCATCTCACCCCAGCCGGTCTTCTGCCGAAACCCGGCTTCCGCTCGGCCAGCGCGGCCAGTGCCGCGCGCGCCGCGGGCTCGTCACGCGCGAAGGCGATCAGCAGCCCGACCGCGAACATCGTCGGCAGCAGGGCGGAGCCCCCGTAGGAGAACAGGGGGAGCGGGACTCCGGCGATCGGCAACAGACCGAGCACCGCACCGATGTTGATCACGGCCTGCGCCATGATCCAGGTGGTCACGCCTCCCGCTGCGTACCTGACGAAGGGGTCCTCCGTGCGTCCGGCCACGCGGATACCCGCATAGCCTAGAGCCGCGAAGAGGGCGAGCACCGACAGCGTCCCCGCCAGACCCAGTTCCTCCCCGGTGATGGCGAAGATGAAGTCGGTGTGCGGTTCAGGGAGTTCACCCCATTTTTCCATACTTGCGCCGAGGCCGGAACCGAAGAATCCGCCGGAGGCGAGGGCGTAGATGCCATGGACCGCCTGCCAGCACTGATCGCCGGGGCCCGGATCGGTGGCGCCGATGCAGGCCAGACGGGACATCCGGTTGGCGCTGGTGAGGATCAGGAGCGCGCCGATGGCCACGGCGCCGCCGAGGACGCCGGTGAACAGTCGGGTGGGGGCGCCGGCCAGCCACAGCAGTCCGAAGAGGATCGCCGTGAGAATGATCGCGGTGCCCATGTCGCCGCCGAGCATGATCAACCCGAGCAGCAGAAAGGCGACCGGGGCCAGCGGCACCAGCAGCTGCTTCCACTGCGTGAGCAGCTTCTTCTCCTGCTTGCGGGCCAGCAGGTCGGCGCCCCACAGCACCAGGGCGAGTTTGCCGAACTCGCTCGGTTGCATCTGGAAAGGCCCACCGAGGTTGAGCCAGTTCCGGTTGCCGTTGACCGAGACCCCTATGCCCGGAATCTGCACCAGGCACATCAGGAACGCCGACCCCGCGAGCAGCGGATACGCCATCGCCCGGTGCAGCCGCACCCGCAGCCTGGCGGCGGCCAGCAGCAGCACTCCGCCGATGGCCGCCGCGAGCAGCTGTTTGCGGAAGAAGTACGACGGGGCGAGGCCGGACTGGAGGGCCTTGATCTGGGAGGCCGAGTAGACCATCACCAGACCCAGGACGAGGATCAGCAGGCTGCCGCCGAGGATGAGGTAGTAGGCGGTCAGCGGCCGGTCCCAGGCCCGCCGCAGCCGGGTGTACAGGCGCCTGGGGCCGCCGCCGGGGCGCGGCGCGCGCACCATGGAGGTACGGCGGGCCGGACGCGCAGGCGGAGCCTTGGCCGATCGGGCCGTCATCCTCGTCCCCTCCACAGGTGCGCGCGCCGCGGTGCGCCGACGGCGGCGGGGAGCGGCTAGTTTTCCTCGGCGGTCAGCTCACGGACCGCAGCGGCGAAGGCGTCGCCCCGCTTGTTGTAATTGACGAACATGTCCATCGAGGCGCAGGCCGGGGCCAGCAGAACGGTGTCGCCGGGCCTGCCGAGCCGGGTCGCTTGCCGTACGGCCTCGGACATCGCCCCAGTGTCGGTCCGGTCGAGGTCGACGACCGGGACATCGGGGGCGTGTCGCGCCAGCGCCTCGCGAATCAGCGCCCGGTCGGCGCCGATCAGCACCGCCCCGCGCAGCCGCTTCGCCGACTTCTGCACCAGCTCGTCGAAGGTCGCGCCCTTGGCCAGCCCGCCGGCGATCCAGACGATGTGCTCGTACGCCGCCAACGACGCCTCGGCGGCGTGGGTGTTGGTGGCCTTGGAGTCGTCGATGTAGGTCAGCCCGCCGACGTCGGCGATGTGCTCGATACGGTGCGGCTCCGGCCGGAAGGCGCGCAGCCCGTCGCGTACGGAGGCCGGGCGCACCCCGAAGGCCCGTGCCAGCGCCGCCGCGGCGAGCGCGTTGGCGATGTTGTGCGGGGCGGGCGAGGCGAGGTCGGAGACCTCCGCCAGCTCCTGGGCCGCCTGCGGGTTGGCGACGAAGGCGCGGTCGACGAGGATGCCCTCCACCACGCCCAGCTCCGAGGGACCGGGGGTGCCCAGCGTGAAGCCGATGGCCCGGCAGCCCTCCTCGACCTCGGCCGCCCGGACCAGTTCCTCGGTGGCGGGGTCGGCGACGTTGTAGACGCAGGCGATGGTGTTGCCCTCGTAGATGCGGCCCTTGTCGGCCGCGTAGGCCGCCATGGAGCCGTGCCAGTCGAGGTGGTCCGGGGCGAGGTTGAGGACGGCCGCGGAGTGGGCGCGGACGGAGGGCGCCCAGTGCAGCTGGTAGCTGGAGAGTTCGACGGCCAGGACGTCGTAGGGCTCGGCGCCCTCCTGTTCCTGGCCGAGCACCACGTCGATGATCGGGGTGCCGATGTTGCCGACGGCGGCGGTGTGCAGGCCCTCGGCCTCCAGGATGGCCGCCAGCATCCGTACGGTCGTGGTCTTGCCGTTGGTGCCGGTGACCCCGAGCCAGGGTGCCGCGCCGGGCGGGCGCAGCAGCCAGGCGATCTCGACGTCGCCGACCACGTCCACCCCGGCCTCGGCGGCCGCCGTGAACAGCGGGCTGTCCGGCTTCCAGCCGGGCGAGGTGACGACGAGGTCGGTGCCCTTGGGCAGGGTCTCGCCGTCGCCGAGGCGGACGCCGATCGCCTCCGCCTCCAGCTCGCGGGCGGCGGCCTGCTGCTTGTCGCCGCTGCCGCCGTCCACGACCGTGACCTGGGCGCCGAGGCCGGCCAGGGCGCGGGCGGCGCTGATGCCGCTCACGCCCAGGCCGGCGACGGTGATGTGCCTGCCGGCGAAGTCCTGCGGGCCCTGCATGGTCACTTCGCCGCCTGCCAGCCGCCGTAGAAGATGCCGAGTCCGACGATCACGCACATGCCCTGAATGATCCAGAACCTGACCACCACAAGGACTTCCGACCACCCCTTTAGCTCGAAGTGATGCTGAAGTGGCGCCATACGGAAGACCCGCTTGCCGGTCAGGCGGAAGGAGCCGACCTGGATGACCACGGACATGGTGATCAGGACGAAGAGGCCGCCCAGGATGGCCAGCAGCAGCTCCGTACGGGAGCAGATCGCCAGTCCCGCCAGCGCGCCGCCCAGGGCCAGCGAGCCGGTGTCGCCCATGAAGATCTTGGCGGGCGAGGTGTTCCACCACAGGAAGCCGAAGCAGGCGCCCATCAGGGCGGAGGCGACGACCGCGAGGTCGAGTGGATCACGGACCTCGTAACAGCCCGGTCCCGCGGTGATGACGTTGGCGCAGGACTCCTGGTGCTGCCAGATGCCGATGAACGTGTACGCGCCGAAGACCATCACCGAGGCGCCGGTGGCCAGGCCGTCGAGGCCGTCGGTGAGGTTCACGCCGTTGGACATCGCCAGGATCATGAACAGCGCCCAGATCACGAAGATCACCGGGCCGATCTGCCAGCCGAAGTCCTGGGTGAAGGACAGCCGGTCCGAGGCCGGGGTCTGTCCGCGCAGGTCGGCGAATTGCAGCGAGAGCACCGCGAAGGCGATACCGACGATCAGCTGGCCGGCCATCTTCGCCTTGGCCCGCAGGCCCAGCGAACGCTGCTTGACGATCTTGATGTAGTCGTCGAGGAAGCCGACCAGGCCCATGCCCGCGAACAGGAAGAGGACCAGAACGCCGGAGAAGGTCGGATCGCTGGAGGTGATCACCTTCGTCACGACATAGGCGATGATCGTGGCCAGGATGAAGGAGATACCGCCCATGGTGGGCGTTCCCTTCTTGCTGCCGTGGGTGCGCGGGCCGTCATCGCGGATGAACTGCCCGTACCCCTTCTTGGCCAGCAGCTTGATCAGCAGCGGAGTGCCGATCAGGGTCAGGAAGAGCCCGATCATTCCGGAGAAGAGGATCTGCTTCATCGAGTTCATCGGGTCGCGGCTCCACCCTCGCAGGCCACAACGCCCTCGTCGTCCAGCAATGCTGCGGCGACCCGCTCCAGCCCCACCGACCGGGACGCCTTCACCAGCACGACGTCTCCCGGCCGCAGCTCGCTGCGCAACAGGTCGACCGCCGCCCGCGCGTCGGACACGTGCACCGACTCCTCACCCCACGAACCCTCGTTCTTGGCGCCCATGTCGAGCCAGGCCGCTTCCCTGCCGCCGACCGCCACGAGCTTGCTGACGTTGAGCCGGACGACCAGGCGTCCGACCGCGTCGTGTTCGGCGAGCGAGTCCTCGCCGAGCTCGGCCATCTCACCGAGCACCGCCCACGTACGACCGCCCTTCGCCTTGGCGGCGGCGCCCATCGCGACCAGCGCTCGCAGCGCCGCACGCATGGACTCGGGGTTCGCGTTGTAGGCGTCGTTGACGACCGTCACGCCATCCGCGCGCTCGGTGACCTCCATCCGCCAGCGGGAGAGCGTGCCGGCTTCGGAGAGCGCGGTGGCGATCTCGTCTACGGGCATGCCCAACTCATGGGCGACGGCGGCCGCGGCGAGCGCGTTCGACACGTGGTGCTCACCGTACAGCCGCATGGTCACATCGCTGCACCCGGAGGGTGTGTGAAGCGTGAAGGCGGGCTGCCCGAGCTCCGTGAGCCGGACATTCTCGGCACGCACGTCGGCATTTTCGGCCTCGCCGAAGAAGACCGTACGGGCCTTGGTCCGCGCGGCCATGGCGCTGACGTACGGATCGTCGGCGTTGAGCACCGCGATGCCGTGCGCGGGCAGCGCCTCGACCAGTTCGCCCTTGGCCTCGGCGATCCGCTCCCGGCCGCCGAACTCGCCGATGTGGGCGGTGCCGACGTTGAGCACCACACCGATCTCCGGCGGGGTCAGCTCGGTCAGATAGCGGATGTGGCCGACGCCGCGGGCGCCCATTTCCAGGACGAGATGGCGGGTCGTCGCCTCGGCGCGCAGCGCGGTCAGCGGCAGCCCGATCTCGTTGTTGAGGTTGCCTTCCGGCCAAACTGTCGGCCCGTGCCGTTGCAGCAGCTGGGCGATGAGGTCCTTGGTGCTCGTCTTGCCGGCCGAGCCGGTCAGGGCGACGACCTTGGTGCCCAGCCGCGCGACGACGGCGCGGGCGAGCGCCCCGAGGGCGGCGACCTGGTCGGGGACGACGATCGCGGGGACGCCGACGGGGCGGGCCGCCAGGACGGCGACCGCGCCCGCCTCGATCACCTGGGCGGCGAAGTCGTGGCCGTCGACACGCTCACCGGCGAACGCGACGAACAGCCCGCCGGGCCGTACCTGGCGGGAATCCATCACGACGGGCCCGGTGACCGCGACGCCGGGATCCGGTATGTCGTGCATCGCTCCGCCGACGATGCCGGCGATCTCGGCGAGGGAAAGGGAGATCACAGATCACCCCCGGCGTCGGGCAGAGGGTGCCAGTCAAAGGGTTGTGCGCGCATGGCGGTGTGTCATCCCTGGTGGTTCGGCTGCTGTGACTTCATGGAAGCCTCGATGGCCTCGCGGAGCACCTGACGGTCGTCGAAGGGACGGACCACTCCGGCGATGTCCTGGCCCTGCTCATGGCCCTTGCCCGCGACGATGACGGTGTCGCCGGGCTCGGCGCGGGCGACGGCCGCGGCGATGGCGGCGGCCCGCTCCTCCTCCAGCAGCACCGTGCCGCGTTCGTGCACCGGCACCTCCGCGGCGCCCTGGAGCATGGTCGCCAGGATCGCGAGCGGATCTTCGGTGCGCGGGTTGTCGGAGGTCAGGATGGCCGTGTCGGCGAGGCGGGCGACCGCGGCACCCATGGGGGCGCGCTTGTGCGGGTCGCGGTCGCCGCCGCAGCCGAGGACGGCGTGCAGCTTGCCGTCGGTGACCTTGCGCAGCGCGCGCAGGACCGATTCGACGGCGTCCGTCTTGTGGGCGTAGTCCACGACCGCGAGATACGGCTGGCCGGCGTCGACGCGCTCCAGGCGGCCGGGGACGCCGGGGACCGCGGCGACGCCGTCGGCGGCGGTCTGCGGGTCGATCCCGGCGGCGATCAGCGAGACGATCGCGGCGAGCGCGTTGGCGACGTTGAACGGGCCGGGGATCGGGGAGGCCGCGCGCAGCGTCTGCCCCTGGGGGCCGTGCACGGTGAACGTCGAGCCGAGGGTGCCGACCTCGACGTCGGCGGCGCGCCAGTCCGCGTCCGGGTGGCCCTCGGCGGAGAAGGTCGTCACCGGGACCTCGGACCCGCCCTCGGCCAGCCGCTTGCCGTACTCGTCGTCGAGGTTGACGACGCCGGCACGGCTGCGGGCCTTGGTGAAGAGCCGGGCCTTGGCCTGGAAGTAGTCCTCCATGCCGGAGTGGAACTCCATGTGCTCCGGGCTGAGGTTGTTGAAGATCGCGACGTCGAAGACGCAGCCGTCGACCCGGCCCAGGACCAGCGCATGGCTGGAAACCTCCATGGCGACCGCCGTGACGCCGCGCTCGCGCATCACCGCGAACAGCGCCTGGAGGTCGGTGGCCTCGGGGGTGGTGCGCTCGGATTTGAGGCGCTCGTCGCCGATCCGGGTCTCCACCGTGCCGACGAGGCCCGTCAGACCGCCCGCCCGTCGCCCACCACCGCCCTTGGCCGACTGCGCTTCGCGCAGGCCCCCCTCATCGTCCTTCTTCGCGGCCGCGGCCCGCAGGCCGCCCTCGATGAGGTACGCGGTGGTGGTCTTCCCCGAGGTGCCGGTGATGCCGATCTGGAGGAGGTCCTCGCCCGGGGCGCCGTAGATCGAGACGGCCAGGGCGCCCATCCGGGTGCGCGGGTCCGGCACAGCCAGGACCGGCAGGCCGGTCTCTGCGGCGCGGGCGGCGCCGGACGGGTCCGTCAGGATCGCGGCGGCGCCGAGGTCGGCGGCCTGGGCGACGAAGTCGGCGCCGTGCAGACGGGCGCCGGGCAGCGCGGCGTAGAGATCACCGGGGCGCACCGCACGGGAGTCGTGGGTGATGCCGGTGACCTGGACGCCGGAGGCGTTGTCCGGAGCCGGGATACCCAGCTGTCCGGCGAGGTCCGCCAGGGGTGTGGGGCGGACCTGCTCGGGACGGGGCGCACCCGGATATCTGCCGGGGCCGCCCTCCTCCGTCGTCGGGGGTTTCGGGGACTGATCAGCTTGTGACACGGCGGTGAGCGTACCGGGCCCGCCGGGCCCGGGGCGAAGTGAGGGCCGCGTGCGGGAGCCGTTTTCGGGGTCGGGGGTGCCGTTGGTGGTGAGGGTCGTCACGGCGGTGGTGCCTCGATTTCATTCGCCTGGCTTGAAGGTGACCGGCAGGCGCGGGGGGCGGGTGCCGGTCGGCGGAACCTGAAGGGTTTTCAGCGCGAACGCCATGACCTGCTTGTAGATCGGGCCGCAGACCCGGCCGCCGTAGTAGCTCCCCACGGTGGGGTTCTGGACGGCGCAGTAGACCGTGATGCGGGGCTCGTCGGCGGGGGCGAAACCCGCGAAGGAGGCGGTGTAGCCACGGTAGCGGCCGGTTTTGGGGTCCACCCGGTTGGACGTGCCGGTCTTGCCGCCGACCCGGTAGCCGTCGATCTTCGCGCGGGGGCCGGTGCCCTCCTTGTCGTCGACCACCGATTCGAGCATGGCGGCCAGCGTGGATGCGGTCTTCGGGCTGACCACGCGGGTCCGCTCGGGCCGCGGGGCGGGGGCGTAGCGGCCGTCGGGGCCGGTGGTGCCGGCGATCAGCGAGGGGGCGATCCGCTCGCCGCCGTTGGCGATGGTGGAGTAGACGGAGGCGGCCTGGACGGCGTTGAGGGAGAGTCCCTGGCCGAAGGGGATGGTGTACTGCTGCGAGGTGTTCCAGTCCTGCGGCCTGGCCAGGATGCCGTCGGTCTCCCCGGGGAAGCCGAGTCCGGTCGGCCGGCCGATGCCGAAGGCGTGCAGGTAGGAGTAGAGCGTCCGGTTGGCCTCGGCCTGGGTCTTCCCCAGCTGGCCGGCGGCCAGGATCGTGCCGATGTTGCTGGACTTGGCGAGCACCCCGTTGAGGGTCAGATACCAGGTGCGGTGATCGACGTCGTCGGCGAACAGCCGGTCGCCGCGGTGCAGCCGGTTGGGCACGGTCACCCGGGTGGCCGGGGTGGCGACGCCCTCCTCCAGGACGGCGGCCATCGACATCAGCTTGCTGGTGGAGCCGGGCTCGTAGGCGTCGGTGAGCGCGGCGTTGCCCAGCGCCTCGGGGTCGGCCTTGGCGACGTCATTGGGGTCGAAGCCGGGCGCGTTGGCCAGCGCCAGGATCTCGCCGGTACGGGTGTCCTGGACGACGACGTAGCCGCGGTCGGCCCGGGACTTTCTGACCTGCTCGGTGATGGCCTGCTGCGCCGCCCACTGGATGTCGCGGTCGAGGGTCAGCCGGACGTCGGTCCCGGGCACCGCGGGGTGCTCCTGGACGTCCGCGGTGGGCACCCGGCGGCCGCCGGACTGGGCGTAGACGAGCTTGCCGTCCTTGCCCGCGAGTTTTCGGTCGAGCAGGGCCTCTATGCCGCCGCTGCCCTTGCCGGCGCTGTTGACGAAGCCGAGGACGCCGGAGGCCAGGTCCTTGTTGGGGTAGACCCGCTTGCTGTGCTTGTCGGCGAAGATCCCGACCAGGACGTCGGGGCGGGGCGCGCGCTTGGGTGCGGCGGCCGCCGTGGCGTCCAGCGTCCTACGGAGGTCCTTGATCCGCTTCCAGACCTGCGGGGTCTGCTGCCGGGCGAGCAGCACATAGCGCGTTCTGCGCTGGCCGAGCTTGGCGGCGAGGGTGGCGCGGTCCTCGTGGAGGAGGGGCGCGAGCAGTTTCGCGGCGCGCTGCGGGGCGTCGTCGATGCCGGTCCGCTCGGGCGCCAGCAGGCTGGGGTCGGCGGTGATGTCGTACGCGTCGACGGTGGCCGCCAGCGCCACACCGTCCCGGTCGGTGATCGCGCCGCGCTCGGCGGCCAGCTTGACGGGGACATAGCGGTTCTCGTTGGCCTTGGCGGCGTACGCGCTGGCGTCCACGGCCTGCACCTGGAAGAGCCGTACGACGAAGGAGAGCAGCACCAGCGTCAGCGCCAGCGAGACCAGGCGCAGCCGGGGGCGCGGGCTGCCCAGGCGGAGCACGGCGGGGGGCCGGGGGGCGGACTGTCGGGGGGCGGTGCGTGCGGCGGCCGGCCTGGAGGCGGCTTTCGCGGCGGAGGGGGCGGCGGGCTTCGCGGCCCGGGCCGCGGTCTTCCTGGCCGCCGGGCGCGGCGCCGCGCCGCGGCCCGCCGCAGATCCGGGCCGGGCGGGGCGCGGGACGCGGCGGCGGGGTTGCCTGGGCTCGGTCATGCCGCCGGTCACCTGCCGTGGGTCGTCGGGGACGGGGTGGCGGACGGGTCCGCGAAGGGCGTCAGGCCCTTCCGGGACGGCTCGGCGGGCGCGCTCAGCGCCGTCTCCTCCCCCGTGGCCACGCTCGGTTTGCCGCGCACCGTCCCGTCGGGCATCAGGAACGCCGGGTTGCCGCCGGGCACCATCCCCAGCTTCCGGGCGCGCTTCTCCAGGGCGTCCGGCGCGGAGTAGCCGTCCACCTCCTGTTGCAGCGCCTGCTGTTCGTCCGTCAGGTCGTCGGTCTTCTTCTCCAGCCTGCTCAGCTCGAACGACCCTTGGTTCAGGGCGGAGTTGAGCAGCAGCAGGGTGATCAGCCCGGAGCCGAGCAGCACGACGATCAGCAGGACGAAGGGGGTGCGGGCCGCGGTGCCGGCGCCTGCGGGCAGGAGTGCGGCCAGCCGTCCGGGTCTCCGGGGCGGCCGCCCCCGGGCCTTCATGCGCGGTCCTCGACGTTCTCGCGGATGCGCTCGGCGCCGCGCAGCCGGGCGGGGGCCGCGCGGCGGTTCTCGGCGATCTCCTCGTCCGTGGGCAGTTCCGCGCCGCGGGTCAGCAGCTTGAGGCGCGGCTGGTAGCGCTCGGGGACCACGGGGAGACCGGGCGGCGCGGTGGTGGCCGCGCCGGCCGCGAAGACCTGCTTGACCAGGCGGTCCTCCAGCGAGTGGTAGGCGAGCACGGCGATCCGGCCGCCGACCGCCAGCGCCTCGACCGCGGCCGGAATGGCCCGCTCCACACAGGCCAGCTCCCCGTTGACCTCGATGCGCAGCGCCTGGAAGGTGCGCTTGGCGGGGTTGCCGCCGGTGCGCTTGGCGGCCTGCGGCAGCGCCTCGCGGATCAGCTCCACCAGCCGCGCACTGTTCGTGAACGGCTCCTTGGCGCGCTCGCGCACGATCGCCGAGACGATCCGCTTGGCCTGCTTCTCCTCCCCGTAGGCGCGCAGGATCCGCACCAGCTCACCGGGGGCGTAGGTGTTGAGGACGTCCGCGGCGCTGATACCGGTGGTCTGGTCCATCCGCATGTCCAGGGGGGCGTCCTGGGCGTAGGCGAACCCGCGCTCGGCCTCGTCCAGCTGCATGGAGGAGACGCCGAGGTCGAAGAGGACGCCCTGGACGCGCGGGGTCCCGAGCCGGTCCAGGACCTCGGGCAGCTCGTCGTAGACGGCATGCACCAGGGTGGCGCGCTCGCCGTACGGGGCCAGCCGCTCGCCGGCGAGCTCCAGGGCGGACGGGTCGCGGTCCAGGGCGATCAGCCGGGCCTCGGGGAAGGTGGCGAGCAGCGCCTCGCTGTGCCCGCCGAGGCCGAGGGTGCAGTCGACGACGACCGCTCCGGGCTCGGCGAGCGCGGGGGCGAGCATGTCCAGACACCGCTGGAGCATGACGGGTACGTGGCGAGTGTTACTGCTCATGCCTCTTCCGATGGGGTGGGCGGCAGGTGGGTCCCCGGCCGTTGGCTGGGGGGTGCCGTACGTACCGCTTGGTCCCCGCCCGCTCTGAAGGGGAAGTGGTCCTCCGGCGACGGGGAAGTGGCGTCGGAAGTACCGGTGGAGCGGGAGGAGGCCGAGCCGTACGTGCGACGCATCGCACGCGAGGGATTCGGGATCCAAGGAGAGCGTCACGCCTCCCACTTCGCGCCACTTTAGTCCACCGGCTGCCCCGGTCAATCAACCGGTTCCGCGCGTCCCGCAACGGGTTTGCGGACCGGCCGTTCACCCGTCCGGAGGTATGTCCGCCATCACTGTGGGTTACCTCACACGGAGTGATGTTGACCCCTATGCCCGTCCTCACACGCGACCGGAACGGGTGTTGCCCATTACCGTGAAGGCATGCCCATATCTGCGTCGCAGCCGCTGCCCCCGTCCGCCGACCGCGCCGCCGACCGCGCCGGTGAGAGCGGTCTTCCCCACTCGGCGAAGACCGAGAGCCCGGGGACGGTCACCGATCGCCTCGTCGAGGCGAACCGTCGTTACGCCACCGACTTCACCGACCCCGGGATGGACGCCCGGCCGGTCCTCAAGGTCGCCGTGGTGTCCTGTATGGACGCCCGGATCGACCTGCACGCCGCGCTGGGCCTCGAACTCGGCGACTGCCACACCATCCGCAACGCGGGCGGCGTGGTCACCGACGACATCATCCGCTCGCTGACGATCAGCCAGCGCGCGCTGGGCACCCGCTCGGTCGTCCTGATCCACCACACCGGCTGCGGTCTGCTGAGCCTGACCGAGGACTTCCGCCACGAGCTGGAGGCCGAGGTCGGACAGCGGCCCACCTGGGCGGTCGAGGCGTTCAAGGACCTCGACGACGACGTACGGCAGTCCATGCAGCGGGTGCGCACCTCGCCCTTCCTGCCGCACCGGGACGATGTCCGGGGCTTCGTCTTCGATGTGACGACGGGCCTGCTGCGGGAGATCGATCCCCGGCCGTAAGGATCCGGCCAGACCGACTGACGCCCCGGCCCGGACGCACCGGACATATCGCCCCCAGTTATCCACAGGCCATGACGCGAAGCCGCGCGGACAGCAAGAATGCGTGGGTGACCAGTGCTTGGGGAAGGGCCGGGGAGGGCCGAGTGACGACGTACGACGACCGCGTGGGCCCGGGAGATCTGACCGCCACGGTGGAGCGGGTGCACCGTTCGGTGGAGGGAGTGATCGAGGGCAAGCCGGAGGTCGTACGGCTCGCGCTGACGGTGCTGCTGGCCGAGGGCCATCTGCTCATCGAGGACGTGCCGGGGGTGGGCAAGACCATGCTCGCCAAGGCGCTGGCCCGCTCCATCGACTGTTCGGTGCGGCGGATCCAGTTCACCCCGGATCTGCTGCCCTCCGACATCACCGGGGTCAGCATCTTCGACCAGCAGCGCCGGGAGTTCGAGTTCAAGCCCGGTGCGGTCTTCGCCCAGATCGTGATCGGCGACGAGATCAACCGCGCCTCCCCCAAGACCCAGTCGGCGCTGCTGGAGTCGATGGAGGAGCGTCAGGTCACGATGGACGGGCAGACCCATGAACTGCCCAGCCCCTTCATGGTCGTCGCAACGCAGAACCCGGTGGAGATGGAGGGCACCTACCCGCTGCCCGAGGCACAGCGGGACCGCTTCATGGCGCGCGTCTCGATCGGCTATCCCAGCGCCGCGGCCGAGCTCCAGATGCTGGACGTGCACGGCGGCGCCTCACCGCTCGACGACCTCCAGCCGGTGGCGCACGCCGATGAGATCGTCAAGCTGATCGACGCGGTGCGCACGGTCCATGTCGCCGAAGCCGTCCGCAGATACGCGGTGGACCTGGTGGCGGCCACCCGCAGCCACACCGAGCTGCGGCTGGGTGCCTCGCCGCGGGCCACGCTTCATCTGGTGCGGGCCGCGAAGGCCGCGGCGGCGCTGGCGGGGCGGGAGTTCGCGCTGCCGGACGATGTGCAGTCGCTGGCCGTCGCGGTGCTCGCACACCGGCTGCTGCCCACCGCACAGGCCCAGTTGAACCGCCGTACCGCCGAGCAGATCGTGCTGGAGATCCTGCACCGCACGCCGGTCCCCGATCCCTCCGCGCCGCAGTGGCGGCCGGGCCGCGGTCAGCAGCCGCCCGGAGTACGGGGGTTGTGATGTCCGACGGGGGAAGCCTCGGGGCGGGGCACGGGGGGACGCCGCAGCGGGCCGGGCTGCGGGCGGCGCTCGGGGGGCTGACCACGCGCGGCAGATCGTTCCTGGCGGCCGGGGTGGCCGCGGCGGTGTGCTCGTTCCTGCTCGGGCAGGCGGATCTGCTGCGGGTCGGGCTGCTGCTGGCGGCGCTGCCGCTGGTGTGCGTCCTGGTGCTGCACCGCACCCGGCACCGCGTCGCGGGCAGCCGTACGCTCACGCCCGGCCGGGTGCCGGCGGGCGGCGAGTCCCGGGTCCGGCTGCGGATCGAGAACGTCTCCCGCCTGCCCACCGGGGTGCTGATGCTCCAGGACCGGGTGCCCTACGTCCTGGGGCCGCGGCCGCGTTTCGTACTGGACCGGGTGGAGGCCGGCGGCCGGCGGGAGGTGTCCTACCGCGTCCGGTCCGATCTGCGCGGCCGCTATCCGCTGGGGCCGCTCCAGCTGCGGCTGTCCGATCCGTTCGGCATGTGCGAGCTGGCCCGTTCCTTCAGCACCGCCGACGCCCTGATGGTGGTGCCGCGCACCGAGCCGCTGCCGCCGGTCCGCCCGGCGGGCGAGACCCCCGGCTACGGCGACGGTCGCCAGCGCTCCCTGGCGCTGGCCGGCGAGGACGACATCATCCCCCGCGGCTACCGCCACGGCGACGACCTGCGCCGGGTCCACTGGCGGTCGACCGCGCGCCACGGCGAGCTGATGGTGCGCCGGGAGGAACAGCCCCAGAAGGCGTGCTGCACGGTCCTGTTGGACACCCGGGCACAGGCCCACGAAGGGGCCGGTCCCGAGGCGGCCTTCGAATGGGCCGTCACCGCCGCCGCATCGGTGGGCGTCCATCTGCTGGAGCGGGGCTTCTCGGTGCGGCTGCTGACCGACACCGGCAGCCCGGTGCCCGGCCTGGACGGCACCGGCGCCGCCGCGTCCGCCGATACGGCGGGGCTGCTGCTGGACACCCTCGCGGTGCTGGAGCCGTCCGAGGAGAGCGGGCTCTCGGCCGCGTACGACGTCCTGCGCGGCGGCAAGGAGGGTCTGCTGGTCGCCTTCTTCGGCGATCTGGACGAGGAGCAGGCGGCGGTCGCGGGGCGGATACGGCAGCGCTGCGGCGCGGCGGTGGCGTTCGTCCTGGACGGGGACACCTGGCTGCCCGGCCCCGGCGGGATCCGGTTCGCGTCGGATCAGCTGCCGGTGGCGGAACGGGTGCTGATGCTGCGCAAGGCGGGCTGGACGGCGCTGCCGGTGACCGCCGACAGCTCGCTCGCCGATCTGTGGCGGTGCGCCGCCGACCACGCCGGTGCGGGCCCGGAGCGGCCCGCACCGAACGGCGCCACGGCGGGAGGCGGGGTATGAAGGCACCGACGGGCGGAGCCGAGGGATGCGGGGTATCGGCATGAGTGGGCGGGGCCGACTGGCGCTGTGCGCGGCCATGGCGACGCTGTGCGCGGCCTGCGCACTGCTGCCGCTGGTGCAGCCCTTCGACTGGCTGGTGCTGGCTGCGATCCTGCTGGCGGTCGTGAGCGGTGCGGGCGCGCTGATGCGGCGGGTGCCGCTGGCCAGACCGCTGACCATCGCGGCGCAGGCGCTGCTCGCCGTCCTGGTGCTGACCGTGTGCTTCGTCCATGACCGGGCGGTTCTCGGGCTGTTGCCCGGGCCGGACGCCGTTACGGAGTTCGCCCGGCTGGTCCACGAGGGTCTCCGGGACGCCGGCCGCTACGCCACCCCGGCACCGGCCACCCCCGGCATCCGGCTGCTGCTGGTGGCCGGGGTGCTGCTGATCGGCCTGGTGGTGGACGCGCTGGCGGTCACCTACCGCAGCGCCGCCCCCGCCGGGCTGCCGCTGCTCGCGCTGTACTCGGTGGCGGCCGGGCTGTCCCAGGGCGGCGCGGGCTGGCTGTGGTTCCTGGTGGCGGCGGCCGGCTATCTGATGCTGCTGCTCGCCGAGGGCCGCGACCGGCTCTCCCAGTGGGGCCGGGTCTTCGGCGGGACGGGCACGGCCCGGCCGGGCGGCCTCGGCTCCGCGGGCGGCGCCCCGCCCCCGGTGCGTACCGGCCACCGGATCGGCGCGCTGGCCCTGGGGATCGCGCTGGTGGTGCCCGCCGCGCTGCCCTCGCTGGGCGGCGGGCTGATCGGCCCGCCCGGCGACGGCAACGGCCCCGGCGGCGGGGGCGGCACGATCTCCGCGGTCAACCCGCTGGTCTCGTTGCAGAACAGCCTCAACCAGCCGGACGACAAGGAAGTCCTCAACTACCGCACGACCACCGGGGACACCAGCGATCTGTATCTGCGGATAGTGGCCCTGGACCGGTTCGACGGCGCGGCCTGGAGGCCGTCCGAACGCACCGTCACCGACGTCCCCGGCCGGCTGCCGGGACCGCCCGGCCTCTCCGCCGACGTGCCCACGACCACGGTCAACACCTCCATCTCGACCGCCGACTGGTACGCCCAGAACTGGCTGCCGCTCCCCTACCCCGCCTCCCGGGTGGACATCGCCGGGCGCTGGCGCTTCGAGCCCGCCGGCCGCACCCTGGTCGGCGACCGGGGGCAGACCACCCGCGGGGTGCAGTACCAGGTCGAGAGCCTTCAGGTGCGGCCGACCGCGAAACAGCTGGCCGCGGCCCCGCGGCCGCCCGCCCGGCTGGTCCGGGAGTACACCAAGGTCCCCGCCTCGCTGCCCTCGGTGGTGCGCCGGACCGCGCGCGCGGTCACCCGCGGCGCACACACCGCGTACGACAAGGCGGTCGACCTCCAGGACTGGTTCTCGCTCAACGGCGGTTTCACCTACAACACGCAGGTCAGCGCGGGCAGCGGCAGCGAGGCCATCGCCCGCTTCCTGAAGGACCGGGAGGGCTTCTGCGTCCACTTCTCCTTCTCGATGGCGGCGATGGCGCGGACCCTGGGGATCCCCGCCCGGGTAGCGGTCGGCTTCACGCCGGGCACCCCGCAGTCCGATGGCACCACCTCCGTCAGCCTCAAGGACGCGCACGCCTGGCCCGAGCTGTACTTCCAGGGCATCGGCTGGACCCGCTTCGAACCGACCCCGAGCCGCGGCAGCGTCCCCGACTACACCTACCGCGACCACGGGTCGACCGGCGCCGATCCCACCGACCCCGCGCCCCGGCCCGCACCGTCCGCCGAAGCGCCGCACACCCCGTCCACGGACCCGAGCTGCGCCCCCGGTGAGCGGCGGCAGGGCTCCGGGACGGCCTGTGCGGCGGCGCCCGCCCCGCCCGGCGCCCGCCCCACGGCCGGTGGCCCCGCTCTCTGGCAGGTCCTGGCCGGCGGCGTGGCCGCGGTGCTCGTCGCGCTGCTGCTCTGCGTGCCGCTGCTGTGGCGGCTGCGGATACGCTCCCGACGGCTGTCGGGCGGCGACGCGGCGACGGACCCCCTGCCTGCCTGGCAGGAGCTGCTGGACACGGCCTGGGACTTCGGGATCCTGCCGGACGAGTCGCTGACGCCGCGCAGGGCGGCCGCCCGGATCATTCGCATCGGGGAACTGCAAGGGGAAGCCGCCGAGGCCGCCCACCGGATGGCCGCGGCGGTCGAGCAGACGCTGTACGCCCCGCAGCCGCACCCGGTGTCCGGCCTCGCCACCGACGTCCGGCGGGTCCACGCCGGACTGCATACGGCGGCCACCCGCACCCTGCGGCTGCGCGCCCGGCTCGCCCCGCGCTCCGCGGCCCGGCTCGTCCGGGCCTGCTCGGCCCGCTGGACGGCCTTCACCGGCCGCTGCCGCACCAGCGCCCCGGCCGCCGCCGCCCGCCGCGCGACATCGGCCCTGCGGCCGGGACGGCAGCGGGCGTAGGGGGCCGGGCCGGCGGGGGCCACGGACGGCCGCAGGCGCGGGCGAGGACTACGGACGGACGCGGGCGGGGGCGGGAGCCGCAGGCGGCCGGGCGGGTCCTCTGCCTGTGCCCGGCGTGCGCGGGGCCCGGCTCACGGCCCCTCGCCCGGCCCCCTACACACGGCGGCGCGGCCGCCCGATCCTGTCGGGTGGCCGCGCGAAGTCCGGTGAAGTGTCCGGCGAGCGGGGGGCGGTAGGGCTCAGTGGCCCTGTTCGTCGCGGCGGCGCTGCCAGCGGTCCTCGATGCGGTTCATCATCGAGCGGCGCTGACGGGGCTGGCGGCGGGCGGATCCGCCCGCGGAGGACTGCTGTTCACCCGGCTTGGGGGCCTTACGCCATCCGGTGACGGCCAGCACCGCGCAGCCGAGCATGACGAGGAAGCCCACCACGCTGACCCAGATCAGCGGGACGACCATGCCGGCCATGAGCAGGCCGATACCGACCAGGAAGCCCGCGACCGCTTGGTAGACCCGTCGCCGGGTGTACGTACGCAGCCCGCTTCCCTCAAGCGCTGTCGCGAACTTGGGATCTTCGGCGTACAGCGCTCGCTCCATCTGCTCGAGCATGCGCTGCTCGTGCTCCGAGAGCGGCACGGAGTCCTCCTACTCGTCGGTCGCGGGGGGCGACCGGGTGCGACCCTTTCAGGATAGGCAGGGATTCGCCCCCGTGAAACCCGCCCCTCAACGCCAGTTCACCGCTCCGGGCCGCCACGGCGGCCGGTGTGATGCTGCCTGCATTCCCCACCCGCCCTTCCGTCATGCCGGAACGTCGTACCCCGATCATACGGGGAGAAGGGGCCGATCGGGTGGTCCGTGACCGACAGCACGCGGTAATCGTGCAGCTCGCACGGGTCAGCGGCGACCCGGCCGCGGCCGGCGGGTGCCGGCCGGGGCGGGCGGCTCAGTCGCGCTCGGCCAGGACGTGCAGCTGAGTGGCCACGGAGTGGAAGGCGGGCTGCTCGGCGGCGGCCGCCTCCAGCTTGAGCAGGGCGTCCATGGCGCCCGGCTCGGTGTCGACCAGCACACCGGGGACCAGGTCGGCGAAGACCCGCACGCCGTGCACCGCGCCGACCGTGAGGCCGGTGGCGGCGACCAGGTCGGTCAGCTGCGCGGCGGTGAAGCGGCGCGGCACCGGGTCGCCCTCGCCCCAGCTTCCAGCGGGGTCGGTGAGGGCGTGCCGGGCCTCGGTGAAGTGGCCGGCCAGGGCGCGGGCGAGGACGGCGCCGCCCAGGCCCGCGGCGAGCAGGCTGAGGGTGCCCGCCGGGCGCAGCGCGTCGACGACCTGCCGCACGCCCTCGGCCGGGTCGTCGACGTACTCCAGGACGCCGTGGCACAGCACGGCGTCATAGCCGGAGCGCTCCACGACGTCGAACAGGCCGTGGGCGTCGCCCTGGACGGCGCGCACGCGGTCCTCCACCCCCGCCTCGGCGGCCCGGCGCTCCAGGGCGAAGAGGGCGTTGGGGCTGGGGTCGACGACCGTGACGCGATGGCCGAGGCGGGCGACCGGGACGGCGAAGTTGCCGGTGCCGCCGCCGGTGTCCAGGACGTCCAGGGCGTCGCGCCCGGCGGCTTTGACCCGGCGCTCCAGGGCGTCCTTGAGGACCTCCCAGACCACGGCGGTACGGAGGGAGGCGCGGGGGCGCAGCGGGTCAGACACGGCGGGTGGCTCCTCGGCGGGGGCATGAACGTCCAGTCGCCCACCACCCTATTCCGTCCGGCAGGGTGCGCGGCCTGCGGAGCCGTGCCACGGGCCGTCCGCGACACCCGCGCGAGCCCGCCCGAGGCCCGGCACGAGCCCCATTGGCCCGCCCGGACCCCCGGCGCCGCCCCGGATCAGCCCGCCCGGCGCCGCCCGCCTCCCTCCTCCCCCGCCGCCGGACCGCCGCCCGCCCGTTGCGGCGGCAGCGCGGGCTGGAGCAGCAGCATCCGCTCCACCAGGCGTAGGAACATCGCCACGTCCCGCAGCAGGTCGTCGGCGTCGCGGCGGCTGGCCGCACCGACTATGCCCGCCTCGGCCCTGGCGCGTCGTTCGGCACCGGCGGCGAACAAGGCGCTCCATTCGGACAGTTCGGGCGCGACCTCGGGCAGCACCTCCCAGGCGCTGCGTATCCGCTGCCGGCGGCGGACGGTGGTCTCGGGCCGGCCACGCACCGCGAGCACGGCGGCCGCGGCGCGCAGGGCGGCCAGATGGGCGGTGGCGAACCGTTCGTTGGGCGCCTGGAGGGTCTGTGCTTCGTCGAGGCCCTGGCGGGCCTGGGTGAGCAGATCGAGGGCCGCGGGCGGGGCTGCCGCCCGCCGCAGGACGGGGTGGACATCGCTCGGGGGACCGTACGCAGCGGAGCCGCCCACGCGGGGACGAGCTGCCATGACGAACCTCCTGTCGTCGCCTGCCGGTTCGGGACCGAATGGCGATTCGGGACCGTATGACCCCATCGTGCGGGACACCACTGACAATCGGCGCTGACCTGCGCTTTCGCCGAAAAGCGGACGATGCGGCGGCGTGGGCGCGGCGGACGCGCACGCATTCGGTGACCGTTTCCCCCACCCCCTTGCGTACCGGCGGTACGGCACCCGATACTTTTGAACTGACCAGTCAGTTCAAGCACAGTCCGAGGAGGGGAAGGATCGTGGACAGCACCCCCCGCGGGGCGGCGGTCACGGCCAGGGGATTCGGCGTCAAGGGCCCCCGCGGCTGGGCGTTCCGGAACATCGACATCGCGGCGGCGCCCGGTTCGCTGATCGCCGTCCAGGGGCCTTCGGGTTCCGGGCGGACGTGTCTGCTGCTCGCGCTCACCGGGCGGATGGCGTCCGCTGAGGGTACCGCCGAGATCGGCGGGCTGCCGCTGCCCAGGAAGATGGCCGCGGTCCGCTCGGTCACCGCGCTCGCCCACGTACCCGGGGTCGCCGAGCTCGACCCGGCGCTGACGGTGGGCGAGCATCTGCGCGAACGCGCCCTGCTCCAGGGCCGGTTCGGCGGTTCGCTGCGGGCGCTGCTGCGGCCCCGGCAGGAGCGCCGGGCGGAGGCCCGCGCCCTGGTGGACGGCGCGCTGGAGGCGGCCGGACTGGACGTGGCATCGCTGCCGAAGGGGCTCCGCACCTCGGTCCGCGATCTGGAGCGGCTGGAGGCGCTGCGATTGTCCGTGGCGCTGGCGCTGATCGGCGCCCCGCGGCTGCTGGCCGTGGACGACACCGATCTCAAGCTGTCCGACGACGAACGGCGCCGGGCCTGGGCGATGCTGCGCGGCCTGGCGGCGGCCGGCACGACCGTGCTCGCGGTGTGCAGCGAACCGCCGGCGGACGGACCGGACGGGGCCGCGGACGGGGACGTGGTCCTGGTGCGCACCGGCCCGCCCGAGGCCGTACCGAACGGGCCGGAGACCGCAACGGACGGCGCGGCCGCCGTAACGGGCGAGGCCGCGCCGGAGACGGGCACCCCGGTGAAGGCCGCACCGCAGGACGACGCGGACGACGGGGACGACGGGGACGACCCGGGCAACGGGGACGACAGGGACGACAACGAGGAGGGGGCGGCCGATGCGCTCGCCGAAGCTGGCCGCGCTTGAGCTGAAGCGGTTCGGGAGGGGAAAACTGCCGCGCGCCGCGCTGGCCGCGCTGCTGCTCTTGCCGCTGCTGTACGGCGCGCTGTACCTGTGGTCCTTCTGGGATCCCTACGGGCGGCTCGACAAGATACCGGTCGCGCTGGTCAACGAGGACAAGGGCGCGAACGTCGACGGGAAGCAGATCTCGGCGGGCGAGAACATCGTCGACGGGCTGGGCGAGAGCCACACCTTCGACTGGCGCCCCGTCGACGCCAAGGAGGCCGCCAGGGGCGTCGAGGACGGCACGTACTACCTCTCGCTGTCCATCCCCGCGGACTTCAGCAAGCGGATCGCCTCCAGCTCCGGTGACCACCCCGAGACCGGCGCCCTCAAGGTGCGCACCAACGACGCGAACAACTACATCGTCGGGCAGATCTCCCGGACGGTGTTCTCCGAGGTGCGCTCGGCGGCCTCGGAGAAGTCCGCGCGCACCTTCTTCGACAAGATCTTTGTCTCGTTCTCGACGCTGCACGGCAAGACCGAGGAGGCCGCCGAGGGCGCCGACAAGCTCAAGAACGGCCTCGGGAAGGCCAAGGACGGCAGCGGCAAGCTGGCCGACGGACTGGGCACCGCCAAGGACGGCAGCGGCCGCCTGGTCAAGGGCCTGGGCGACCTGGACGCGGGCGCCGGACGGCTCAGCCGGGGCAGCACGGACCTGGCCAAGGGCGCCGGTACGGCAGCGGGCGGAGCGCGCCAACTGGCCGACGGCTCCGGCCAGGTGGCACAGGGCACCCAGCAGCTCGCCGACACCGTCAACGACCTCGACGCCAAGGTGGGCCCCTTCGTCCGGGCGCACGGCAGGGAGATCGGCGAGGCGGCCCAGCTGGTCGCCGACGGTTCGCAGGCCCTGCGCGACAACCTGGACAGGCTGCCCGGCGCGGCCGCCACCGGGGCGCAGCTCTCGCGCGGCGTCTCCGACCACCTGGCCACGTACTACCGGCTGCACTGCGAGACCGGTATCAGCCTCGATCCCACCTGCGGCGAACTGAAGAAGATCAACGACGACGCGGCGACCGCGGCGGACGCCGCCGAGCGGGTCAGCGGCTACGTCCACGACCAGAAGAACCTCGACCAGCTCGGCCGGGACCTGGACACGCTGCACTCCCTGGCGAGCGAACTGGCCAAGCACGGGCCCACCATGGGCCGGGACATGGACGCCGCCGTCAAGAAGATCAACGCTCTCAACGACGGTGCGCACAAGGTGTCCGCGGGTGCCCGCAAACTGGCCGCGGGCAACGCCCAACTGGCCTCCGGGGCACAGCAGCTGGACGACGGCACGCACCAGTTGCACGACGGCACCGGCCAGGCCGCCGACGGGATGGGCGATCTCGACTCCGGTGTGGGCAAGCTCAAGGACGGCGCGCAGACGCTCGACGGCGGCCTGTTCAAGCTCTCCGACGGCTCGCAGAAGCTGGCCGGCGGGCTGCACGACGGTGCCCGGCAGATCCCCGACTACGGCAAGAAGGACCGCGACGCCCGCACCAAGGTGATGTCCGACCCGGTGCAGCTGGCCTCCGACGCGGCCCACAAGGCGCCGAACTACGGCACCGGTTTCGCCCCGTACTTCATCCCGCTGTCCCTGTGGGTCGGCGCCATGGTGGCCTACATGCTGATCCAGCCGCTCAACCGGAGGGCCCTGGCGATGGGCGCCTCCTCCTGGCGGGTGGCGGTGTCCGGGTGGCTGCCGGTGGCCGGTATCGGGGTGCTCCAGACCGCGGCCCTGATGTCCGTACTGCACTTCGCGCTCGGCCTCCAGATGGCCAGGGCGGCCGGTACGGTCGGCTTCCTCGTCCTGGTCACGGCGTGTTTCTCGGCGATCGTGCAGTGGCTGAACGCCAAGTTCGGCCCGGCCGGCCGGATCCTGGTGCTGGCGCTGCTGATGCTCCAGCTGACGTCGGCGGGCGGTACGTACCCGGTGCAGACCAGCCCCGGCTTCTTCGGCGCCATCCACCCCTATCTGCCGATGAGTTACATCGTCGCGGGGCTGCGCCGGCTCATCACAGGTGGCGACCTCGCGCCCGTATGGCAGGGCAGTGCGGTGCTGGCCGCCTTCACCGTGGGCGCGCTCGCGCTGACCACTCTGGCGGCCCGCGGTCGCCAGGTGGTGCGCATGAAGGACCTCCACCCGGAGCTGAGCCTGTGAGCGGGCGGGCCGCGCGGACCGGCACAATCGCCCCCATGGACAGCTCCACATCTCGCCGCGACGCCACCCGGCGCAAGCTCTTCGAGGCCGCGGTCACGCTCATCGCCGAACAGGGCTTCTCCTCCACCACGGTGGACGAGATCGCCGAACGGGCCGGCGTCGCGAAGGGCACGGTCTACTACAACTTCGCGAGCAAGAACGTCCTCTTCGAGGAGCTGCTGCGGCACGGCATCGAGCTGCTGGCGGCCTCCTTGCAGGAGGCGGCCGACGAGGTGACCGGCCGCGGCGGCCGCCGGATCGACGCGCTGGACGCGATGATCCGGGCCGGGCTGGAGTTCATCGCCGCCTACCCGGCGCTCACCCAGCTCTACGTCGCCGAACTGTGGCGCACCAACCGCGCCTGGCAGTCCACCTTGATGGTGGTGCGGGGGCGGGCGATCACCGTGGTGGAGGGCGTGCTGCGCGAGGCGGTGGCCGCCGGCGAGCTGAGCGAGGAGATCGACGTCCCGCTGACCGCCTCGGCGCTGTTCGGGATGGTCCTGGTGGCCGCCCTGGACTGGCAGTCCTACCAGCCGGACCGGTCGCTCGACGAGGTGCACGCGGCGCTGTCGCGGCTGCTGCAGGGGAGGGTGACCGGCCGCCAGGAGTAGGTCCCGCACACAAAAAACGCGCTGTCCTGGCACGGATCGTTCCCCCATCGATCCGACCAGGACAGCGCTTCCCCCGTGCTCCCCCGTGGAGCCCCCGTACTTCCCCCGTGCTCCCCCGTCACGGCCGGGAGCCGCGCCGTTCCGCCGCCCCGTGTCGGCGGTGCGGCGCCGCGTCCCTTCCGTGGTGCACACTCTTCCGTCCCGGCGGCCCCCGGCCCATCCGCGTACCTACTCATCTCGCCGACTGAGTACGGATACTCACCCGTGAGCACCAGTGCCCTGCGCCCACCTGGGCGACCGGCACGGCCCGCCGCCCGTCTACGATCTCCTGCGTGTCCGTACTCCCCCTGGTCTTCACCAGCGGCTGGGCGAGCGGGATCAACGCCTATGCCGTGGTCCTGCTGCTCGGTCTGCTGGGCGCCACCGGCGTCACCCACGAGGTCCCCGCCGCGCTGGAGCGCCCCGACGTCCTGATCATCGCCGCGGTCCTCTTCGTGTGCGAGGCGGTCGCCGACAAGGTCCCCTACGTGGACTCGGTCTGGGACGCCGTCCACACGGTGATCCGGCCCGTCGCGGGCGGTGTCGTGGCCGCGCTGCTGGCCGGGCACGACGGATCGCTGCCCCAGCTGGCGGCGGGCGCGGTGGGCGGTTCCACGGCGCTGCTGAGCCATCTGGTCAAGGCGGGCATGCGGATCGCGGTCAACACCTCGCCGGAGCCCGCGAGCAACATCCTGCTGAGCCTGGCCGAGGACCTCGGCGTCGCCGGTCTCATCGCCTTCGCCCTCTTCCACCCGGTGATCGCGGCGGGTATCGCGGCGGTGCTGCTGATCGGCGGCCTCGCGACGGTGATCTTCCTGTGGTCGCGGATCCGCCGCTTCCTGCGCCGCCGCCGCGAGCGGCGGGAGGAGAAGAAACGCCTGGCCGCGGGCGTTGTCAGTGGCGCCGGATAAAGTCACGGACATGGCACGGATTGCGGTGATCGGCGCCGGGATGGGCGCGATGGCGGCCGCTGCCCGGCTGGCCGTTGCGGGTCACCAGGTGGCGGTGTACGAGCGCGGGGCGACGTACGGCGGCGCCCTCGGGCGCTTCGAACGGGACGGCTTCGGCTTCGACACCGGGCCCGGTCTGCTGCATCTGCCGGCCGTCTACCGCGATCTGTTCCTCAAGACCGGCAAGGAGCCGCTGGAGAGCCGTATCGCGCTGGCCCAGGTCGATCCGGCGAGCCGCCATGTCTTCGCCGACGGCACCGCCGTCTCGCTCCCGAACGCCTCGCGCGCCGGGGTGCTCTCGGCCCTGGACGAGGCGCTGGGCGAGGGCGCCGGCGAGCGCTGGAGCGCCTTGGTCAACCGCGCCCGGGATGCCTGGGACGCCACCCGCCGCCCGCTCCTGGAGGAGCCGCTGTGGCGGGACTGGCGGGTGCTGGGCCGCGATCCGTATCCGGCGGTGCGCAGGCGGGGGCTGTTCGGGCGCGGCAAGGGCCCCACGACCGCCACCCTCGACGACATCGCCCGCCGCGAGCTGGCCGACCCTCGGCTGATCGCCCTGCTGGAGAGCCATGCGCTGGCCCACGGCCTCGACCCGCGCGGCGCCCCGGCGAGCGCGGCGGTGCTGCCGTACATGGAGCAGACCTTCGGCAGCTGGTATCCGCGCGGCGGGATGCGGGCGCTGGCCGAGGCGGTGTACGAGCGCTGCCGGGAGCGCAGGGTGGCGTTCGCCTTCGGCGCGGAAGTGACCGGGATCGTGGTGCGCGACGGCCGGGCGGCGGGGGTCGAGCTGGCCGACGGCCGGGGGGCGGAGGCGGAGTTCGTGGTCGCGGGCCTCGACCCGGCGCGGCTCCCGGCGCTGCTGAAGGGGAGCGATCCCTACGGTCCGGAGGACGTACGGCCCCGGGCCCTGTCCGGGGGGTGTGCCGCGGGGCGGCTGACGGTCTGTCTGGCGCTGCGCGGGGCGCGGCCCGCGCAGACGGTGCACCGGACGGTCGTGCATGCGGCCGACCGTGCCGCGGAGCTGGCCGCCGTGTTCGGGGACGGCGGCGCGCGGGGGCTTCCCGAGCGGCCGACGGTCACGGTGCTGCGCCCGGACGACCCCACGTCCCGGCCCGACGACGGGCACGAGGCGGTGACGCTGTCGGCGGCGGTGCCGGTCCCCTGCGGCGCGGACACGGCGGCCGTCGAGGCGGCCGCGGACCGGATGACCGAGGCCGCCGAGGCCGCCGTCCCGGGCCTGCGCGAGCGGGTGCTGTGGCGGGAGGTCCTGCCGCCCGCGGACGAGGCGTGGATACCCGCGCCGGCGCTCGCGGGGCAGGGCGGCCGCTTTCTGCGGCCCGGCAACCGCACCCGGATACCGGGCCTGTACGCGGTCGGCGGCCGCGCGCATCCGGGCGGCGGCCCCGCGCATGCCGGGATGTCCGGCGCGATCGTGGCGGGCCTGATCGTCAACGGGGACGACTGGCGCGGCTCCAGCTGAGAGCGCCGCCCGTGCCGTCCCGGGCGGCGCGTCAGTAGCGGTAGTGCTGCTCGTCGTAGCCCTGCTGATACGGCGGGTACGGCTGCTGCTCGGGCGGGAGTTCACCGTCGCGCTGCTGCGGCACCCAGGACCCGCCCGGCGGTGAGTAGCCCTGGGCCGGGTTCTGGTCCTGGCCGTCGTACTGCCCGGCGGTGTAGGGCACCTGGCCGTAGGGGTCGGGCTGCTCGTACGGGTCGTAGGACGCGCCGTACTGCTGGGCGCCGATGTACGGGTCGGAGTAGGCGGCCGCCCGCCCCTGGTCCGTGCCGTCGCCGTACGCCGCGTACGGGTCGGCGTAGGCGTCCGCGTAGGCGTTCTGGCCCGGCGCGCCCTGGTCGTAACCACCGCCGTAGCCATAGCCGTTGCCGCCGCCGTCCGCGCCCGGGGCGGTGCCGTACGGGTCGTAGCCGGGGTAGTCGGAGTAGCCGGGCTGCTGCTGTCCGGTGCGGGCGTCGGGGCTGTAGATGCCGTACTGCCCGGTCTCGTCGGGCATCGGCTGCGGGGCGTACACCGTCGCGTCGGAGGCGGAGTTCTGGCCGGCATAGGTGTTCTCGGCCGAGGCGGCATAGCCGCTCCCGTCCCCGTACGGCCCCTGGCCTCCGTACGCGTACGCCTCCTGGCCCCCGTACGGACCCGCCGCCTCGTACGACCCGGCCGGGTCGTAGGGGCTCTCGCCGTAGGAGCCCTGCGCGCCGTAGGCGGCGTCCTGGCCCGCGTAGCCGCTCCGGTCGGCGTAGCCGTCCTGGCCCTGGAAAGCGTGGGCGCCCGCGAAGACGTTGTCGTCGTCCTCGTCGCGGGCCGGGTCGTCGGTGACCGGCCCCGCCTCCAGATCGGAGACCTGGAGGGCCGGTTCGACGGCGGGCGCGGCGCCGGAGCGGGCCCGGCGGCGCCCCTTCTCGGCCGTTTTGGTGCGCAACGCCCAGCCGGTGGTGAAACCGCGCCGGAAGGAGAGCGTGACATTGGTCTGGCCGACGGCGAAGGCGACCACGCCCACGCCGATGACGATCACCTGGGGCAGGAGGACGCCGACGACCACACCGAGAAAGCCCACGAAAGCCAGCAGCCGCCAGCGCAGCCGCGCCTTGTTCTGGAGCAGGACCTCGGCCAGGAGCCAGACGGCGACCAGGCCGAACGCGATGTAGAGGATCGTCCAGCCCATATACGCCCCTCTTCCGCCGCTGTCCGGCCACCGTTGCTCAGGACCGCTGATGCAGCCCCAGATTCTCGTAGATCTCCAGGGTCGCCGTGGAGTGGTTCAGGGTAATGAAGTGCAGCCCCGGAATGTCCTCGGCCATCAAGCTCGCACACAATTCCGTGGCGTACTCGATCCCAATGGAGCGTACCGCCGCCGGGTCGTCCTTGACCGCCATGATGCGGTCCGCGAGCTCGGGCGGGAAAGCGGCGTTGCTGAGCTGGGCGAAGCGCTCGATCTGGCGGACGTTGGTGACCGGCATGATCTCGGGGATGATCGGCGTGCTGCACCCCGCGGCGGCGACCCGGTCGCGCAGCCGGAAGTAGTCCTCGGCGTAGAAGAACATCTGGGTGATGGCGAAGTCGGCGCCGGCGCGGCATTTGTCGACGAAATGACGGACATCGGTGTCCCAGTCCGTCGAGCGGGGGTGCATCTCGGGGAAGGCGGCGACGCCCACGCAGAAGTCGCCGGACTCCTTGATCAGTTGGACGAGCTCGGCGGCGTAGCCGACGCCCTCCGGGTGCTTGATCCACTCGCCCATCGGGTCGCCGGGCGGATCGCCGCGCAGCGCGAGCATGTTGCGGATACCGGCGTCAGCGTACTGGCCGATGATGTTGCGCAGGTCGGCCAGGGAGTGGTTGACGGCGGTGAGGTGGGCGACCGGGGTGAGGGTGGTGTCGGTGGCGATGCGTTCCGTGGCGCGGACCGTGCCCTCACGGGAGGTGCCGCCGGCGCCGTACGTCACGGAGACGAAGGTCGGGGAGACGGCCTCGATCCGGCGAATGGCGTTCCACAGGGTCCGCTCGCCCTTCTCGGTCTTCGGGGCGGCGAACTCGAACGAATAGGACTGCTTGCCGGAAGCGAGCAGTTCGCGCACGGTGTGCGCGCGATCAGTCCTGGTGGAAGCTGTTCCTAGGGCCATACCGGCAGGTTAACCAGAGCCCCGGCTCATACCAACCAGTGGCGCTTTTTGTCCACGGGCTGGACAATTTCCCGGCCACGGAACGTCCGGAAACCGTCGCTGGGACCGCACTGGTGCCCGGCCGCCGGACGGCTCCCCGGGCTCCCCGGGCTCCCCGGGCTCCCCGGCTAAACGTCCCGCGAGCGGATCCGCTTCGCCAGATCCGCGGCGGCCGCGGCGGGGTCGTCGGCCTCGGTCAGTGCCCGGACGACCACGACCCGGCGGGCGCCGGCCTCCAGGACCTCGTCGAGATTGCCGGCGTCGATACCGCCGATGGCGAACCAGGGGCGCTCGGGGGCGCGAGCGGCGGCGTAACGGACCAGGCCGAGGCCGGGGGCGTAACGGCCGGGCTTGGTGGGGGTCGGCCAGCAGGGGCCGGTGCAGAAGTAGTCCACCCCCGGCTCGGTCAGCGCGGCGTCCACCTCGGCCTCGGCGTGGGTGGAGCGGCCTATGAGGACGTCGGGGCCCAGGAGGGCGCGGGCGGCCGGGACGGGGAGATCGCCCTGTCCCAGGTGGAGTACGTCGCTGCCGATGGCGTGGGCGACATCCGCGCGGTCGTTCACGGCCAGGAGCTTGCCGTGCCGCCGGCAGGCGTCCGCGAAGACCTCCAGATGGCGCAGCTCCTCGCCGGCCTCCATGCCCTTGTCGCGCAGCTGGACGATGTCCACGCCCGAGGAGAGCACCGCATCCAGGAACTGCGGCAGATCGCCCTGGCGGGTGCGGGCGTCCGTGCACAGATAGAGCCGGGCGTCGGCAAGGGCCTGTCGTGCGGTGGTCATCGGGCGGCTTCCCCCCAGGTCGGGGGCGTACGGACCGGGCTCGGTCCGCACGCCCCGGTGCGGTTACGGATCAGGGTGCGGCGTCAGACGGCGAGCGCCTGGGCACGGCGCTTGACCTCCGTGCCGCGATTCTCGCGCAGCGCCTGCGCCGGAGTGCCGGGCAGGGTCTCATCGGGGGTGAAGAGCCACTCGAGCATTTCGTCGTCGGCGAAGCCGTCGTCGCGCAGCAGGGTCAGGGTGCCGACGAGTCCCTTGACGACCTTGCCGTCCTTGATGAAGTCGGCGGGCACCTGGAGCACCCGGTTCTCGCCGCGGCGCACCGCGATCAGCTGGCCCTCCTTGACCAGCTGCCGCACGCGCGTCACCTCGACGCCGATGTTTTCGGCGATGTCGGGGAGGGTGAGCCAGGCGGGGACGAGTCCATCGATGTTTGCGTCAATCTCGGTCACAGGACAAGCCTGCCACCTCGCACTGACAGTCGGTAGCCGGGCCTCGCCATCAGGGTCTGCGGGGCACACCGGAGGGTGACGTCCGTCGGCGCGTCCCCGCTGGAAGACCGCCCTGGAGGACCCCGCTGGGGACCCCGCTAGAGGACCGCGGACTTCAGGGGCAGCGCGGCGTCCGCGGCCCGGTCGCGGTCGAGGACGGCGCCCTTCTCGATGAGCTTGCGGCCCTGGGCGAGATCCCTGGGCCGGCCGACGGCCAGCAGCGCGACCGCCCGTCCCTCGTGCAGCCACAGCACCGACCAGGAGGCGCCCGCCGGGTCGCCGCGCCAGATCATCTCGTCGGCGGCCTGGTGATGGCCCGCGTACTGGACGAACCGCCCGAACTGCTCGGACCAGAAATACGGGACCGGGTCGTAGACCACGCCCTCCGCCTCCCCGCGGGCGATGTTCTCGCCGACCGTGCGGGGCCCCTGGAGTGCGTTGTCCCAGTGGTGGATCAGCAGCCGGCGGCCGTAGCGGGCGGAGGGGAAGGAGGCGCAATCGCCGACCGCGTAGACGTCGGGGACGGAGGTGCGCAGCTGCGCGTCGGCCAGTACGGAGCCGTTCTCGGGCGAGAGGGCGACGCCGGAGCCGGCCAGCCAGCCGGTCGCGGGGCGGGCGCCGATGCCGACGACCACGGCGTCGGCAGGCAGGGTGGTGCCGTCGGCGAGGACCACCGCGCCCGGTTCGACGGCGGCGACGCCGATGCCGGTGCGCAGTTCGGCCCCGGCATCCGCGTACCAGGAGGTCATATGGGCGGCGACCTCGGCGGGCAGCGCTCCGGCCAGCGGGCGGTCGGCGGCCTCGACCACGGTGACCGCGCAGCCCGCCTCGCGCGCCGCGGTGGCGAACTCCGCGCCGATCCAGCCCGCCCCGACGACCACGATGCGGCGCTGCGCGGCGAGCACCGGACGCAGCCGCTCGGCGTCGTCCAGGGTGCGCAGCAGATGGACTCCGGGCAGGCCCTCGCTGCCGGGCAGCAGCACCGGTTCGGCCCCGGTGGCGATCACCGCGTAGTCGTAGGGGACCGGGCCCTCGGCGGTGTCGGCCTCGTGGTCGGCGGGACGCAGCGCGGTGACCGGGCGGCTCAGGTGCAGATCGATGCCCAGGCCCGCGAAGTCGACGTCGAAGGCGGAGCCGTCGGCCTTGCCGAGCAGCAGGGCCTTGGACAGCGGCGGGCGGTCGTACGGCTGGTGGGGCTCGTCGCCGAGCAGGGTGATCGCGCCGCGCCAGCCCTGTTCGCGCAGGGCGACCGCGGTCTGCACCCCGGCGATGCCCGCGCCGGCGATCATCACGCGGGGTGTGTGGTCAGGGGCCTGCAAGGACGTCCGCTGCTCGTTCACCCACTCACTCTAGGACGGTGAAGGACGGCGGGAAGGCAGCCGGGAGCAGCCCGCAGGGAGATCTCTGACACAGCGTCACGGACGGTGACGCGGGCGGGCGGCCCCGGGGCGCTCCCTTACGGCGTGTCGCGGGCCCGTACTAGGGTGACGGGTACACGCACTCGCGGGAGCCCGGACGCACCGGGCTGAGAGGGAGGCTGGCCGGCCTCCGACCGTACGAACCTGATCCGGGTCATGCCGGCGAAGGGAGGGGCTGGAAGCCCATGCATCCATCCGTGACACGACCGCGACCAGCAGGCGGGCACCCCGATGTGCTCGTCATCGGGGGCGGCATCATCGGGCTGGTCACCGCCTGGCGGGCGGCCGGCCGGGGGCTGCGCACCGTGGTGGCCGATCCGGCGCCCGGCGGCGGGGCCGCCCGGGTGGCGGCCGGAATGCTGGCCGCCGTGAGCGAGCTGCACTACGGCGAGGAGACCCTGCTCGGCCTCAATCTCGCCTCGGCGCGGCGCTATCCGCGGTTCGCCGCCGAACTGGAGGAGGCCAGCGGGCAGCGGATCGGCTACCGGCCCTGCGGCACCCTGGCCGTGGCGCTGGACGCCGACGACCGCGCCTATCTGCGCGACCTGCACGCCCTCCAGACCCGCTCCGGGCTGGACTCGCAGTGGCTGACGGGGCGCGAGTGCCGCCGGCTGGAGCCGATGCTGGCCCCCGGGGTACGCGGCGGCCTCCGGGTCGACGGCGACCACCAGGTCGATCCGCGCCTCCTGGCGAACGCGTTGCTGATCGCCTGCGAGCGGGCCGGGGTGGTCTTCCACCGGGCGCAGACGGTGCGGCTGACGGTCGAGGGCGGACGGGCCACCGGCGCCGAACTCGCCGACGGCGCCCGCCTGGTGGCCGGTCAGACCGTACTGGCCGCGGGCAGCTGGAGCGGACGGCTGGCCGGGGTTCCCCCGGAGATGCTGCCGCCGGTGCGGCCCGTCAAGGGCCAGGTGCTGCGGCTGCGGCTGCCGGTGCCGCCGGCCGGGAGCCCGCCGTTCCTCTCGCGCACCGTACGGGCCGTCGTCCGCGGCAATCCGCTCTACCTGGTGCCCCGCGAGAGCGGCGAGCTGGTGCTGGGCGCCACCAGCGAGGAGCTGGGCTTCGACACCACCGTCACCGCGGGCGGCGTCTACGAGCTGCTGCGGGACGCGCACGAGCTGGTCCCGGGCGTGACCGAGCTGCCGCTCGTGGAGACCTGCGCCGGGCTGCGGCCCGCCTCGCCCGACAATGCGCCGCTGCTCGGCCCGACCGCGCTGCCCGGCCTCCACCTGGCCACCGGGCACTTCCGCAACGGCGTCCTGCTGACCCCGGTCACCGGCGAGGCGATGGCCGAGCTGCTGGCCACCGGGAGCCTGCCCGAAGAGGCCCGCCCGTTCTCCCCCGCGCGCTTTTCCGCCCCACGGGCCGAGCGCGCCCGCGTCCCAGAGGAGCAGCCCGTATGAGCGCGCCCAGTGGCCCGACCGTCTCGGTGTCCGTCAACGGCGAGGCCCGGCAGATCCCCGGCGACCTGACCCTGGACCGTCTCGTCGCCACCCTCACCCGGGCGCCCTCCGGGGTGGCCGCCGCGGTCAACGAGACCGTGGTGCCGCGCACCCGGTGGTCCACCACCCCGCTCGGCGACGGCGACCGCGTCGAGGTGCTCACCGCGGTCCAGGGAGGCTGATCCGCGCAGATGACCGCTGACCTCACCACGACCCCGGCGTCGGCCGCCCAGCCGGCGGACGACCTCCTCACCATCGCCGGCACCACCTTCGAGTCCCGCCTGATCATGGGGACCGGCGGCGCCCCCAGCCTCGACGTCATGGAGCGCGCGCTGCTCGCCTCCGGTACGCAGCTGACCACGGTCGCCATGCGGCGGCTGGACCCGACGGTGCAGGGCTCGGTGCTCTCCGTACTGGAACGGCACAACATCCGGGTGCTGCCCAATACGGCGGGCTGCTTCACCGCGGGCGAGGCGGTGCTCACCGCCCGGCTGGCCCGGGAGGCGCTGGGCACCGACTGGATCAAGCTGGAGGTCGTCGCCGACGAGCGCACCCTGCTGCCGGACCCGGTCGAGCTGCTGGACGCCGCCGAGACCCTGGTGGACGACGGCTTCACGGTGCTGCCCTATACGAACGACGACCCGGTACTGGCCCGCAAACTGGAGGACGCGGGCTGCGCGGCGATCATGCCGCTGGGTTCGCCGATCGGCTCCGGGCTGGGCATCCGCAATCCGCACAACTTCCAGCTGATCACCGAGCGTGCGGGCGTCCCGGTCATCCTGGACGCGGGCGCGGGCACCGCGTCGGACGCGGCGCTGGCCATGGAGCTGGGGTGTGCGGCCGTCATGCTGGCCTCCGCGGTCACCCGGGCCCAGGACCCGGAGCGGATGGCCTCGGCCATGCGGCATGCGGTGGCGGGGGGCCGACTGGCCTTCCGTGCCGGCCGGATTCCCCGGCGGCACTTCGCGCTGGCGTCGTCGCCGGAGGACGGCGTGGCGGCCCTCGACCCTGAACGCCCTGCGTTTTAGGGGGCGCCCCACGTTTTTGTCTGCGGCGCCGCGGTGTGTTCTCGCCGTTTCGCCTGCGGCGGGCTGGGGTTGTGTGTCGGCCGCGGTGCCGCCCCTGCGGACTTCGTCCTCCGGTGCGGCCCCTCCCGACGGTGGGGGGAAGAAGGCCGGTGGTCCACCCCCACGTCTTTTTCCCACCCCCAACGGGGAGGTGCCGGACCGTAGCGGCGGAGCCGTGTAGGGCCGGTGCCGCTGCCGGACAGCCCCGCGCAGCGGGAACGGCCGCCGCAGGCGCAACGGCGGCAAACCCCTACGGCGGGACGGCCGACAACGTGGGCCCCAGGCAAAGCGCAGCGGACGGGCCGCAGGCGCTACGGCGGGAAGAAACCACGGCGCCGCAGACAAAAACATGGGGCCTAAACTCTGGCAGGTGGATACGACCCTTCAGGACCCGCTAGAGGGCCAGCTGCTCGACGGCCGCTACCGCATCCAGGCGCGCATCGCCGCAGGCGGCATGGCGACGGTCTACCGGGCCTTGGACACCCGGCTCGACCGCGTGCTCGCGCTGAAGGTGATGCACCCCAGCCTCGCCACCGACGCGGCGTTCGTGGACCGCTTCATCCGGGAGGCGAAGTCGGTCGCGCGGCTGTCGCACCCCAACGTGGTGGGCGTCTTCGACCAGGGCACCGACGGTACGTACGTCTATCTGGCGATGGAGTACGTCGCCGGGTGCACCCTGCGCGATGTACTGCGCGAGCGGGGCGCCCTCCAGCCGCGGGCCGCCCTGGACATCCTCGAGCCGATGCTCGCCGCCCTGGGGGCCGCACACCGCGCGGGTCTGGTCCACCGGGACATGAAGCCGGAGAACGTCCTGATAGGCGACGACGGCCGGGTCAAGGTCGCCGACTTCGGGCTGGTGCGCGCGGTGGACACCAACACCACCGCCTCGACCGGCTCCGTTCTGGGCACCGTCTCCTATCTCGCGCCCGAGCAGATGGAGCACGGCACCGCCGACGCCCGGGTCGATGTCTACGCCTGCGGTGTGGTGCTCTACGAGATGCTCACCGGCGGCAAACCGCACACCGGCGGCACCGCGGCGCAGATTCTCTACCAGCATCTGCACGAGGACGTACCGCCGCCGTCCGCCTTCGTACCGGGGCTGGCGCCGGAGCTGGACGATCTCGTCGCGGGCGCCACCGCCCGCGACCCGCAGCGGCGCCCGCACGACGCGGTGGCGCTGCTGTCGCAGTCCCGCGCGGTCCGCGCCGCGCTGACCGACGCGCAGCTGGACGTGGTGCCGCCGCAGGCCCACGCGGTGCCCGGCGGCGACACCGAGCGCACGGACGTCCTGCCGCGGATCGGCGCCGCGCCGCTGCCGGACGAGGCGGCGCTGAACCGCACCAGCCGCCTGGAGGTCCCGCCCTCGGAGCAGACCACCCGGCTGCGCCCGGCGCCCGCCGCGCACGCGCCGCGCGGCGGCCTGGTGCAGCGGCACAAGCTCCTCGCCGTCGTCGCGGCGGTCCTGCTGGTCCTCGGCGTGGGCACCGGCGTGTGGTACGTCAGCATCGGCCAGTTCACCACCGTCCCCGCCGTCCTGGACATGCCGCAGGCCAAGGCCGTCAAGACGCTGCGCGACGACGGTCTGGGCGTGAAGGTGGAGCGCGGGTTCAGCGCGAATGTGGCGCGCGGCCATGTGATGAAGACCGATCCGGGCACGGGCAAGTCGATCCGCGGTACGGGCACGGTCACGATCACCGTCTCGCGCGGCCCGGAGATCGTGACCGTACCGGACCTGTCGGGCACCCCGGTGGCCGACGCCAAGCGCCGGCTGCGCGATCTGGGGCTGGTCCCGGGGACGGTGAAGCGCGACTTCAGCGATGAGGTGGCCAAGGGGTCGGTGATCCGTACGGACCCGACCGGGGGCACCAAGCTGCATCCGGATACGGCGGTGACGCTGACCGTCAGCCGGGGTGCGAAGATCTCCGTACCGGATGTGGTCGGCGACGACCGCGCCGATGCCGTGGACGCGCTGCGCGGTGAGGGTCTGAACGTCAAGTTCGCCGCCCAGCCGGTCTTCTCCGACGAGGACAAGGGCACCGTCGCCCAGCAGACACCGGGCGCGGAAAGCTACCTCGGCAAGGGCGACACGGTCACCCTCACCCTCTCCAAGGGCCAGCAGATGGTCGACGTCCCGGACGTCACCGGCCAGAGCGAGGCGGACGCCAAGAAGACGCTGACGGACCTGGGGTTCCAGGTCGAGGTGAAGAAGCCGTTCCTCTTCCCGCAGGACGAGGTGGAGAGCCAGTCGGTCGAGGGCGGCGGGCAGGCCCCGAAGGGCAGCACGATCACCATCAAGCTCAAGGGCGCCTTCTGAGAGCGTGCCCGGCGGCGGAGGTTCGCCGCCGGGCCTGGCACCCTGGTGGCGTGAGTTACGCAGAGCACGACGGGCAGCGCGCCCGCGCACGTAATCCGGTCGGCGGCCATGTCCCGGTGGCCGGCGGCCTGGCGAGGACCGGCCTGCCCTACGCCCGTGAGATGGGCGCCGAGACCGTACAGGTCTTCGTGGCCAATCCGCGCGGCTGGGCGACCCCGCCCGGCACCCCCGCCCAGGACGAGGATTTCCGGGCGGCCTGCGCGCAGGAGGACATCCCGGTCTACGTCCATGCCCCGTATCTGATCAACTTCGGGTCGCACAACGAGGCGACCGTCGAGAAGTCGGTGGCGTCGCTGCGGCACTCGCTGCGGCGCGGGCGGGAGATCGGCGCGCTCGGGGTGGTGGTGCACACCGGCTCGGCGACCGGCGGACGGCCGCGTGCCGAGGCGCTGGCGCAGGTAGGAGAGCGGATGCGGCCGCTGCTGGACGAGCTGACGCACGACGACGACCCCTGGCTGCTGCTGGAGCCGACGGCCGGGCAGGGCGCCTCGCTGTGCTCGCTGGCCGAGGATCTGGGCCCGTACTTCGACGTGCTCGACCGCCACGCCCGGCTCGGGGTCTGTCTGGACACCTGCCATGCCTTCGCGGCCGGTCACGACATGGCGGCGCCGGGCGGGATGAAGGCGCTGCTGGACGAGCTGGTGGAGGTCACCGGCGAGGGGCGCCTGAAGCTGATCCACGCCAACGACTCCAAGGACGTGGTGGGCGCGCACAAGGACCGCCACGCCAACATCGGCGCCGGCCACATCGGCGCGGACCCGTTCGCCGAGCTGTTCCGCCATCCGGCGACGGACGGCGTGCCGCTGGTCATCGAGACGCCGGGCGGCAAGGAGGGGCATGCGGCGGATGTGGCGCGCCTGAAGGAACTGCGGGCCGCGTGAGCGGTGCCCGGGGCTTACAGCTCCGGGCCCTCCCCCGGTTCCTCCTGGTACGAGTAGCGCTGTTCGCGCCAGGGGTCGCCGAGATTGTGATAGCCGCGTTCCTCCCAGAATCCGCGGCGGTCGGCCGTCATGTATTCGATGCCACGGACCCATTTCGGGCCCTTCCAGGCATACAGCTGGGGCACGATCAGCCGGACCGGAAAACCGTGTTCGGCGGTGAGCAGTTCGCCGGAGCGGTGGGTGGCGAAGATGCAGTTCTCGGCGGCGAAATCGTCCAGCCGCAGATTCGAACTGAATCCGTACTCGGCCCACACCATCACATGCGTGACGTCCGGCGCGGGCGGCGCGAGATCCAGGATCGTCTGGGTGCGGACCCCGCCCCATTCGGCGCCCAGCATGCTGAATTTCGTGACGCAGTGCATATCCGCGACGACCGTGGCATAGGGCAGGGCCGTGAATTCCTCATGCGTCCAGCAGTGCTTTCCGCCGTCCTTGGTGGCGCCGAAGGCGCGGAACTCCCAGCGTTCGGGGCGGAACTTGGGGACCGGACCGTAATGCGTCACCGGCCAGCCCCGCTGCAGACGCTGCCCCGGAGGCAGCTGAGGATGCCCCTCTTCGCGGCTGTGCGGCTGACCCATGCCTCCATGGTGTCAGACCGTGAGGGGTGCCGATGACCAGGGAGGGAAGGATTCGGGCAACTCGTACTAAGCGTGAACTTACTGGACTGTGCGCTCCGCGCGGTGCGAGGATGCGCGGCACCTGCCCAGTTCCCGCGCGGAAGGAGCCCGCAGCCATGCAGGGCGATCCCGAGGTCATCGAATTCCTCAACGAGCAGCTGACTGCCGAACTGACCGCGATCAATCAGTACTTCCTGCACTCCAAGATGCAGGAGAACTTCGGCTGGCCGAAGCTTGCGAAGTACACGCGCAGCGAGTCCTTCGACGAAATGAAGCATGCGGAGGTCCTGACCGACCGCATTCTCTTCCTCGAAGGGCTGCCGAACTATCAGCGGCTGTTCCATGTCCGCGTGGGCCAGACCGTCACCGAGATGTTCGAGGCGGACCGGCAGATCGAGGTCGAGGCGATCGACCGGCTCAAGCGCGGAATCGAGATCATGCGCACCAAGGGCGACATCACCTCGGCGAATATCTTCGAGGACATCCTCGCGGACGAGGAGCACCACATCGACTATCTCGACACCCAGCTGGAGCTGGTGGAGAAACTCGGCGAGGCGCTCTACATCGCCCAGCTGATCGAGCAGCCGAGCTGACCGTACGGGCCGGGCCGACCGTGCGGGCCGGGCTCAGCGGCAGGGCTACGCGGCCTCCTGGAGCGCCACGGGCACCACTGCGGCCACCTCCGCGACCGGCGGCGCGGGCGCGGTCGTGGCGCCCAGGGGCTCGGGGCTGCCGCTGTCGATGAGCTCACGGCGCGGGCACGCGCCACGGCCGAGCAGCTGCTGGATACGGCGCACACAGTTGCCGCAGTCGGTGCCGGCCTTGCAGGCGGAGGCGATCTGGCGGGGCGTGCAGGCGCCCGTGCCCGCGTGTTCGCGGACCTGCTGCTCGGTGATCCCGAAGCATGAGCAGACGTACACGCGGTTTCACCTCCGTAGGGATACCCCGGCTCTCGGCGGTCCCGTCGGTCCCGCGATCTTGAGTGAGGTAACCCTTACCTTACCTGGACCGGGGAGCGGCGACAATGCGCGGATACGCCGATGGGGCGCGGATCACAGGATCCGCGCCCCATCGGCGTATACGGCCGGGCCTCACTGGTCGCGGTACATCTCCGCCACCAGGAACGCCAGGTCCAGCGACTGGCTGCGGTTGAGCCGCGGGTCGCAGGCGGTCTCGTAGCGCTGGTGCAGATCGTCGACGAAGATCTCGTCGCCGCCGCCCACGCATTCGGTGACATCGTCACCGGTCAGCTCGACGTGGATACCGCCCGGGTGCGTGCCGAGGCCCTTGTGGACCTCGAAGAAGCCCTTGACCTCGTCCAGCACGTCGTCGAAGCGCCGGGTCTTGTGGCCCGAGGCCGCCTCGAAGGTGTTGCCGTGCATCGGGTCGCAGATCCACGCCACCTGGGCGCCGGAGGCGGTGACCTTCTCGACCAGCTGGGGGAGCTTGTCGCGGACCTTGTCCGCGCCCATCCGGGTGATGAAGGTCAGCCGGCCCGGCTCGCGCTCCGGGTCGAGGCGCTCGATGAGGGTGAGCGCGTCCTCCACCGTGCTGGTGGGGCCGAGCTTGACGCCGATGGGGTTGCGGATGCGGGAGGCGAACTCGATGTGCGCGCCGTCCAGCTGCCGGGTGCGCTCGCCGATCCAGACCATGTGGCCCGAGACGTCGTAGAGGTTGCCGGTACGCGAGTCCACGCGGGTCAGCGCCGACTCGTAGTCCAGGACCAGCGCCTCGTGGGAGGCGTAGAACTCGACGGTACGGAACTCCTCCGGGTCGACCCCGCAGGCGTTCATGAAGTTCATCGCGCGGTCGATCTCGCGGGCCAGCGCCTCGTAGCGCTGACCGGAGGGCGAGGACTTCACGAAGTCCTGGTTCCAGGCGTGCACCTGCCGCAGGTCGGCGTAGCCGCCGGTGGTGAAGGCGCGCACGAGGTTCAGCGTCGCGGCGGAGGCGTTGTACATCCGCTTGAGCCGCTGCGGGTCCGGGATCCGGGCCGCCTCGGTGAACTCGAAGCCGTTGACCGAGTCGCCGCGGTAGGTCGGCAGCGTCACGCCGTCGCGGGTCTCGGTGGGCTTGGAGCGCGGCTTGCTGTACTGGCCGGCGATCCGGCCGACCTTGACCACCGGGACGGACCCGGCGTAGGTCAGGACGGCGCCCATCTGGAGGAGCGTCTTGAGCTTGTTGCGGATGTGCTCGGCGGAGACGGCGTCGAAGGCCTCCGCGCAGTCGCCGCCCTGGAGCAGGAACGCCTCACCACGGGCGACCGCTCCCAGGCGCTCACGCAACTGGTCGCACTCGCCCGCGAAGACGAGCGGCGGATAGGACTCGAGCTCCGCGATCACATCGCGCAGAGCCTCTTGGTCCGGCCAGTCAGGCTGCTGCGCCGCGGGCAGGTCTCGCCAGGTGTTGCCACCGGCGTGGGTTTCAGCGTTCACGGTCACGAACACCACATTACGGGGTCCCGACGGGGGTCCAGCACGGCGACCGGAGTGTGAGACGGTCCGTGGACACTCCCCCGCAACGAAGCCGCCGACCTCGCGTCGGCGGCGCCGTCGGGTAGGGTGCCCCCCATGCACGCGCCGACAGCCATGAACATGACCTGGTGGTGGACCGCTCTTCCGGCGGCCCACTGATTCGCGCGCACACCACAGACTCCGCGAAGGCCGCCCCAGGGGCGGCCTTCGGCGTATCCGCGGCAGGCCGTCCCTCCACCCCTCCCATGAGTGAGAAGGACGAGGACCATGCATCTGACCGAGCTGCTCGCCGACGACCGCCCCGCCCGCCCGTCGCCCGCCACCGCCCTCGGCCGACTGCTCTCCGAGCAGACTCCTTTTGCTTTGCTGCGCCGCCGTACCCCCGGCCGGGATCAGGACATGGTGGAGGTCCTGACCGGCCCGGTCGCCGCCTACGACCGGCTCGCCGACCTCCCCGAGGGCCTGGCCCTGGTGCCGTTCCGGCAGATCAGGGAGCGCGGTTTCGACGTCCGGGACGACGGCACCCCGCTGCTGGCGCTGACCCCCGAGGAGCGCTGCGAGGTGCCGCTCGCCGAGGCCCTGGCGCAGCTCCCGGCGCATGAGGTGCGGGTGGCGGACGGGGCCTTCGACGTGTCCGACGAGGACTACGCCGAGATCGTCGGGCGGGTGGTCCGGGAGGAGATCGGCAGCGGCGAGGGCGCGAACTTCGTCATCCGGCGGACCTTCGAGGGCGAGATCCCGGGCTTCGGCCGGGCCGACGCGCTCGCCCTGTTCCGGCGGCTGCTGGTCGCCGAGCGCGGCGCGTACTGGACGTTCGTGGTGCACACCGGCGACCGGACGCTGGTGGGGGCAAGCCCCGAGGTGCATGTACGGATGAGCGGCGGGACGGTCGTGATGAATCCGATCAGCGGGACGTACCGCTATCCGGCCGGCGGGCCGACCGCCGACGATCTGCTCGGCTTCCTCGCCGACGGCAAGGAGATCGAGGAGCTCTCCATGGTCGTCGACGAGGAGCTGAAGATGATGTGCACCGTCGGCGACAGGGGCGGCGTGGTGATCGGGCCGCGGCTGAAGGAGATGGCGCATCTGGCGCACACCGAGTACGAGCTGCGCGGGCGGTCGTCACTGGATGTGCGGGAGGTGCTCAAGGAGACGATGTTCGCGGCGACCGTCACCGGGTCGCCCGTACAGAACGCCTGCCGGGTCATCGAGCGCCACGAGCCCCACGGGCCGGACGGCGCGGGCCGCGGCTACTACGCGGGCGCGCTGGCGCTCATCGGGCGCGATGCGGGCGGCGCCCAGACCCTCGACTCCCCCATCCTCATCCGCACCGCCGACATCGACGCGGGAGGGCGGCTGCGGGTGCCGGTCGGGGCGACGCTGGTGCGCGGTTCGGACCCGGCGGGCGAGGTGGCCGAGACGCACGCCAAGGCGGCGGGGGTGCTCGCCGCGCTCGGGGTGCGCAAGGCCCCGGCGGGCGGGGGCGGGCGCCCCGCGGCGGACGCCGCGCCGCTCCGGCTGGCCGACGACCCGCGGGTCCGGGCGGCGCTGGACGCCCGCCGCGCCGATCTGGCCCCCTTCTGGCTGCGGATGCAGACCACCGCACCGACCGCCGCGCTGCGCGGCCATGCGCTGGTCATCGACGGCGAGGACACCTTCACCGCGATGCTGGCGCATCTGCTGCGCACCTCGGGGCTGACGGTTTCAGTACGCCGCTTCGACGAGCCGGGGCTGCGTGCGGCCGCGCTCGCCCATGAGGGCCCGATCGTGCTCGGCCCCGGCCCCGGCGACCCGTCCGACGCCGCCGACCCCAAGATGCGTACGCTGCGGGCGCTCGCCGCCCACCTGCTGCGCGAGCACCGCCATGGCCTGCTCGGGGTATGCCTGGGCCATGAACTCCTCGCCGCCGAGCTGGGGTTGGAGATCGTCCGCAAGGATGTGCCCTTCCAGGGCGCGCAGGAGCGGATCGACTTCTTCGGGCGCACGGAGAAGGTCGGCTTCTACAACACCTTCACGGCCCGCTGCGACGACTCCACGGCCGCCGAACTGGCCATGCACCGCATCGAGTTGAGCCGCGATCCGGGGACCGGGGACGTGCATGCGCTGCGCGGTCCCGGCTTCGCGGGCGTGCAGTTCCACCCCGAGTCGGTGCTGACTCTGGACGGCGCCGCGATCACCGCTCGGCTGCTCGCGGCTGTCCTTGTGTGACCAGCATGTTCTCGTTGGTGCGGTGGGCCAGGTAGTCCTCGACGTTGCCGACCGTGGCGTCGATGATCTGGCCGACCGCGTCCCGGGTGAAATACGCCTGGTGCGCGGTGACCAGCACGTTCGGGAAGGTCATCAGGCGGGCGAGGATGTCGTCGTCCATGACGTCGAGGGACTTGTCGAAGGTGAAGATCCCGGACTCCTCCTCGTAGACGTCCAGTCCGACGCCGGCGAGCTTGCCGGTCTTGAGGGTGCCGACCAGGGCCGCGGTGTCGACCAGGCCGCCGCGGCTGGTGTTGATCAGGATCGCCTCGTTGCGCATCGAGGCCAGCGCGGCCCGGTCGACGAGGTGGCGGGTCGCCGCCACCAGCGGGACGTGCAGGCTGATCAGGTCGGCCTCGGCGAACAGCCGCTCCTTGTCGGCGTAGGTCATGCCCAGCGCGAGGCAGTTGGGGTTCTCGGCGATGTCCCAGCCCAGGAGGTGCATGCCGAAGCCGTGGGCGATCCGGGTGAACGCCTCGCCGATCCTGCCGGTGCCGAGCACGCCCACGGTACGGCCGCGCAGATCGCGGCCCATCAGCCCGTCCAGCCGGAAGTCGAAGTTCCGGGTGCGGTGGGCGGCGAGGACGATCCGGCGGTCGACGGCCAGCGCGAGGCCCCAGGCGAACTCCGCGACCGCGTACGGGGAGTAGTCCGCGACCCGGCCGATGGTCATGCCGAGGTCGGCCGCGGCCTCCAGATCGATGTTGTTGAAGCCGGTGGAGCGCTGCGTGATCATCTTGGTGCCGCCGGCGGCGAGGGTCTGGAGCACGTCGGCGCCGAGGTCGCCGTTGACGCTGGAGCTGACGATCTCGTAGCCGTGCGCGATCGGGGCGGTGTCGCGGTTGATGACGACGTCCAGGCTGCGCAGCTGGTGACGGCCCGCGAAAGCCTTCTCCAGCGGCGCCCGCTCATCGGCCTGCACCCCGAAGGCGACGATCTCCACGTTCTCTCCCGCCGGTACGGTTTGCCCCGCATACGCGCAATGGGCCGTATATGTCGCGTACGGCGAATATACGGCCCATGGGCGCGCGGCGCCGCGCGGAACACCGGCCGGCGGCACCCCTCGGACGCGCCTCAGCCGAAGAAGACCCCCACCTCGGCATACAGCGCCGGATCGACCGTCTTCAGCTTGGCGGTGGCCTCGGCGATCGGGACGCGGACGATGTCGGTGCCGCGCAGCGCGACCATCTTCCCGAAGTCGCCGTCATGGACCGCGTCGATGGCGTGCAGTCCGAAGCGGGTGGCCAGCCAGCGGTCGAAGGCGCTGGGCGTACCGCCGCGCTGGGTGTGCCCGAGCACCGTCGTCCGGGCCTCCTTGCCCGTGCGGGCCTCGATCTCCTTGGCCAGCCATTCGCCCACGCCCGAGAGCCGGACATGGCCGAAGGAGTCGGTGGAGTCGTCCTTGAGGACCATCTGGCCGTCCTTGGGCATCGCGCCCTCGGCGACGACCACGATCGGCGCGTAGCGGACCTTGAAGCGCGATTCGATCCAGCCGCAGACCTCGCCGATGTCGAAGCGCTGCTCAGGAATAAGAATGACGTTGGCGCCGCCGGCCAGGCCGGAGTGCAGGGCGATCCAGCCGGCGTGCCGGCCCATCACCTCGACGACCAGGACCCGCATATGGGATTCGGCGGTGGTGTGCAGCCGGTCGATGGCCTCGGTGGCGACGCCGACGGCGGTGTCGAAACCGAAGGTGTAGTCGGTGGCCGACAGGTCGTTGTCGATGGTCTTGGGGACGCCGACGCACGGCACGTCGTGTTCGCCCGACAGCCGGGTGGCGACCCCCAGGGTGTCCTCGCCGCCGATCGCGATCAGCGCGTCGACCTCGTACTTGGCGAGGTTGTCCTTGATCCGGCGGACGCCGTCCTCCTCCGTGAACGGATTGGTCCGCGAGGAGCCGAGGATGGTGCCGCCGCGCGGCAGGATCCCGCGGACCGCCGTGATGTCCAGCGGCACGGTGTTGCCCTCCAACGGACCGCGCCAGCCGTCCCGGAAGCCGACGAAGTCATATCCGTATTCCTGGGTGCCCTTACGGACGGCACCCCGGATCACCGCGTTCAGACCAGGGCAGTCGCCGCCGCCGGTGAGTACTCCGACCCGCATCGCTTCACCTACATCCCGTGTCGACGGCCGCGCACGGCCGTGCATGACGTGTATGAGCAGACGCGGTCACGCTAATGGTGATCCATGTCACTCCGGGATGGGGCACCTGTCGATTTCGTGGCGATACCGGTGAGTTGACGGCACGGCATTCACTCGTACGAGGGGAACCCCTGGGGACGCAGGCGCCGTCGGTCAGGCCCTCGGACCGGCCCTACGCATCGTCCAGGCCGCGCTCGATGGCATAGCGCACCAGCTCCACGCGGTTGTGCAACTGGAGCTTGCCGAGGGTGTTCTGGACGTGGTTCTGCACCGTGCGGTGCGAGATCACCAGGCGTTCGGCGATCTGCTTGTACGAGAGGCCCTTGGCCACCAGGCGCAGCACCTCGGTCTCCCGCTCCGTCAGCTGCGGGGCGCCCGGTTCGTCCGGTGCGGCGGGGGCCGGTTCGGTGGCCAGGCGGCGGTACTCGCCCAGGACCAGACCGGCGAGGCCGGGGGTGAAGACCGGATCGCCGACGGCCGTACGGCGCACCGCGTCGAGCAGTTCCCCGGTGCTCGCGGACTTCAGCAGATAGCCGGTCGCACCGGATTTGACGGCCTCCAGGACGTCGGCGTGCTCACCGCTGGCGGAGAGCACCAGCACCCGCAGCCCCGGCAGGGAGCCGACCAGTTCCCTGCACACCTGGACGCCGGGCAGCTCCGGCAGATTGAGGTCGAGGACCAGCACATCGGGCGCGGCGGCCCGGGCCCGGCGCACCGCCTGGAGGCCGTCACCGGCCGTCGCCACCACCTCGAAGCCGGCCTCGGCCAGATCCCGCGCGACCGCGTCCCGCCACATCGGATGGTCGTCGACCACCATCACCTTCAGGCCCGTGGTGCCCGCCTGGTCGTTCACGCTCACGCCTTCCCCCTGCCCTTGGGCTGCGCGCCCTTGGGAACCGTCAACTCCACTTCCGTGCCCTGGCCGGGGACCGAGATCCACTCGGCGCGGCCGCCCAGATCCCGCAGCCGGCCGCGGATCGACAGGGCCACCCCGAGGCGGCCCTCGCGCTCGGCGTCGGCGAGGCGGCCCTCGGGGATGCCGGGGCCGTCGTCGCGCACCGTGACGATCACCGCCTGCGGTTCGTCCTCGACCAGGATCCACGCCTGGGCACCGGCCCCGGCGTGGACTCGTACATTGTCCAGCGCGGCACCGACAGCGGCCGCCAGCTCCGCCGCCGCGGCACCCGGCAGCTCGACCGGGGCGCCGGGTTCGGAGAAGGTCACGCCGGCGCCCGCGTACGGGGCGAGCAGGGCGCGGACGTCGCACGGGCCGTCGTCCGGCGTGGGCGCCGCGGCGGCGGCCGGGGCCGCGGCGGACTGCACCGGCGGCTGCGCGGTGCGCTGCGGCATCAGCCCGCCGGAGACCAACGTGCGCAGCGCGACCTCCTGTTCGCCGGCCATCCGGCCCAGTTCGGCCGCCTCGCCGCCGATCGCGGCGCCGCGCCGCTGCACCATCGCCAGCACCTGGAGCACGCTGTCGTGGATGTCGCGGGCCAGCCGCTCGCGTTCGCGGGTGGCCGCCTCTATCTGGAGGGCGCGGGCCAGGGTGCGCTCACTGGCGCGGGCGACCTCGACGACATAGCCGATGGCGACGCTGGCCACCCACACCAGGACGACGTTGTGGATGGTGTCGCGGGCCAGGTCCTGGCGTTCGCCGAGGTTGGTGACGGCCACCAGGGCCGAGGCCACCGCCGCCCAGCGCCAGCCCCGTTTGATCGCGAAGCCCAGGACCGCGCCCGCCGTCCAGATGGAGGGCAGGGTGGGCCCGCCGTCCATGATGCGGGCGTGGGTGTCCACCAGCGGCGTCAGCAGGATCCCGCCGACCGCGAAGCCGAGATCGCCCAGCAGGAAGTGGCGGGTGCAGCGCTCCGCGGAGGTGGTGCACCGCCAGGTGAAGCCCATCCAGACGGTGAGCGCCGCCATGTAGGCGGCGGCGCCCAGCGGATGGGCGTACTGCTGGTAGGAGAGCGCGAACAGGCACAGGACGTAGCCGAGGGTGAGGATGCGGTAGCCGGTGAGCGCCCGCCACAGCGGCAGCTCGACGGACATCCGCAACACCCTTGGCGGGCGCTTGCCGTGGCGCCTGGCGGCGCCGCTCACCGTCGCTATATCGGCATCCGTCATACCGGCCCCCCACCCCTCGCCGGGCGCCGCTAGGCCCCGGCCGCCTCGGCCTTCCCCGTATCGGCGGGCTTGCCGGCCGACTTGCCGGCGTCCGCCTCCGCCTTCTTCTGCGCCTCCGCCGCCTTCGCCGCCTCGGCGAGCTGCCGCTTGGCCGCCGTCGCGTAGATGTCGACGTACTCCTGGCCGGACAGCTTCATGATCTCGTACATGACCTCGTCGGTGACCGACCGCAGGATGAAGCGGTCGCCCTCCATGCCCTGGTAGCGGGTGAAGTCCAGCGGCTTGCCGATGCGGATGCCCGGCCGGATCATCTTCGGCACGACCTTGCCGGGGGGCTGCACCTTCTCGGTGTCGATCATCGCCACGGGGATGACCGGCGCCCCGGTGGCCAGCGCGACCCGCGCCAGACCGCCCGGCTTGCCGCGGTAGAGCCGGCCGTCCGGGGAGCGGGTGCCCTCCGGGTAGATGCCGAACAGCTCACCGCGCTCCAGCACCTCGATGCCGCTCTTGATGGCCGCCTCGCCCGCGCCGCGGGCACCCGAGCGGTCAACGGGCAGCTGGCCCACGCCCTTGAAGAACGCGGCGGTCAGCTTGCCCTTGATCCCCGGCGAGGTGAAGTACTCGGACTTCGCGATGAAGGTGACCTTGCGGTCGAGCACCGCGGGCAGGAAGAAGGAGTCCGAGAAGGACAGATGGTTGCTCGCGAGGATCGCCGGACCCTCGGCGGGAACGTTCTCGATGCCTTCCACCCAGGGGCGGAACGCAAGCTTGAGCGACCCGCCGATGGAAAACTTCATTGCGCCGTAGATCAACCGACTGCCTCCTGTGTGTGACGCAAAGACCTTAACCTGCCCCGGCCCCCCGCTTGCCGCGGCGGGGCTGCGACGGCCCGATCCGGCGGAACGCGGCGCGGGCCCGAGGTCCGGGCCGGACGGGCCGGGCGCACACGAGCCGCGCGGTGGCCGCCGGATCTATCCGCTCCGCGTCGCTCCGCGTACGCTGAGGTAACCCACCAGGCCCCTTATCGATCGGAGTTCCCCGGTGCCGCTCCTTCCCGGAGCCGAGCCGTTCCGCCGTGACGGCGGAGAGGTCGGCGTGCTCGTCTGTCACGGCTTCACCGGCTCCCCGCAGTCCGTACGCCCCTGGGCCGAGCATCTGGCCGACCAGGGGCTCAGCGTCGCCCTGCCCCTGCTGCCCGGGCACGGCACCCGCTGGCAGGATCTGCAGATCACCACCTGGCAGGACTGGTACGCCGAGGTCGACCGCGAGCTGCGCGCGCTCACCGAGCGCTGCACCAAGGTCTTCGTCTGCGGCCTGTCGATGGGCGGCGCACTGGCGCTGCGCCTGGCCGCCCGGCACGGCACCGCGATCAGCGGCGTGGCCCTGGTCAACCCTGCCAACAAGGTCCATGATGCCGCGGCCGGGCTGCTTCCGGTGCTGCGGCATCTCGTGCGGACCACGAAGGGCATCGCCAGCGATATCGCCAAGCCGGGCGCCGAGGAGGTCGGCTACGACCGGGTGCCGCTGCACGCCGCCTACTCGCTGCGCCGCTTCTTCCAGCAGGTGGACTCCGAACTGCCCGGCGTCACCCAGCCGTTGCTGGTGATGACCAGCCCGCAGGACCATGTCGTACCGCCCGCGGACTCCGAGCGGATCCTGGCCCGGGTGTCCTCCACGGACGTGCGGCATCTGCTGCTGGAGCGCAGCTACCACGTCGCCACGCTCGACCACGACGCGGAGAAGATCGGCGCGGAGACCGTCGCCTTCATCACCCGGCTCGCGGCCGAGGCCGCGCCGGGCGGAGCCGCGGAGGAGGCGGCGGCCCGTGGCGGAGCATAGCCCCCGCGATCCCCGGGATCCGCTGGACGAGGAGGCCGCCTGGGCCGAGATCGTCGCGGGCTACGGCGAGCAGCCGGAGTTCCCGACGGCGGACGAGCGCCCGACGCGGACGGGCCCGGACAAGGACGACGCGGGGGACGAAGCGGGGGACGACGCCGCGGACAAGGGTCCGGCCGGTACGGACACCAAGGGCGGCAGCGGCGCCGCGGGCGCGCGTCCGGGTTCGTTCATCGTCTTCGCGCCCGGTGTGGGCCCGCGCGACTGGTCCGCCGCCGAGGCGTCCGACGACGACTTCGACGCGGCAGACGAGGGCCACTTCACCCCGCCCGAGCCGCCCCCGCTGCCCCAGGCGGACGTCACCACGAAGTTCGCCTGGATCGCCGTACTGGGCGGGCCGCTGCTGCTGGTGGCGATGGTGATCATCCAGCAGCCGATGACGTGGTGGATCGCCGTCCTCGGCATCGGCGGCTTCCTCGGCGGCTTCGCCACCCTGGTCGGACGGATGAAGAACGACAGCGGGGAGGACGACGACCTGCCGGGCGGGGGCGCGGTGGTGTGAGCCGCCGCCGAGCGGCCACCCACCGAGCCGCCGCCCACCGGGCAGGGGCCTAGGCGGCGGCCGGTACCCGCAGGTCCGCCAGCACCGGCAGATGGTCGGAGGCCGCCTCCAGGTCCGCCTGCCGCACTCCGGGGAGCCCGTGCGGGACCCCGCACCCGAGCACGTCGACGCCCTCGCTGACGAAGAGGGCGTCGATCCGCTGATGCGGATCCCGGGGCGTGGAGGTCATCTCCCCGCCCCGCGGCCGAGCCGCCCAGGCGTCCGTCAGCGCGCCCGCCAGCCGCCGGAAACTCCGCCCGTCGGGACGGTCGTTGAGGTCCCCGCCCGCGACCGCGTACGGCGCGTCCAGCAGCGCCAGCCGCTCCAGCAGCAGCCCGGCCTGCGCATGGCGTTCCGCGTCGGCGAGGCTGAGATGGCAGCTGAGCACGCCCAGCCGGGCACCGGCGATCCGTACCACGGCGGTCGCGAAACCGCGCTGGTGCAGACCGGGGGTGCGCGGCAGCAGGATGTCCTCGGTGCGCTCCACATGGGCGCGCAGCGTGGAGAGGATCATCGGGCCGGCGGTCGTGGCGCCGCCGGTGACGTAGACCAGCCCGGCGGAACGGGCCAGCCGCTCGGCGGCCTTGCGCCAGCGGAAGAACCGCGGCGCCTCCTGGACCAGGACGAGATCGGGGGCGCAGGCGCGGAGGATGCGCGCCAGCGCCGCCCGGTCGTCGCGCAGGGAGCGGATGTTGTAGCTGAGCACCCGGACGACCGCCGAGCCGCTCACGTCACCGGTCTCGGGCGCAGGGCCCTCGCCGGTGGCGCTCGCGGGACGTCGGGGGTGCTCGGCCACCGCGCCCCTCAGCCCTGGCGCGCCAGGTCGGCCGCGCCCACCAGACCGGCCTTGCCGCCGAGCTGGGCGGCGAGGACCTGGGCGTGCGGGCGGTACTGGTTGCCCACCAGCCAGCGGCGGAAGGACTTGCGGATCGGGTCGAGGACCAGCTCGCCCTCGTCCGAGACGCCGCCGCCGACGATGAAGGCGGACGGGTCGAAGAGCGAGGCGAGGTCGGCCAGGCCCGCACCGGCCCAGCGGGCCAGTTCGCGGAAGGAGTCGATGGCGACCTTGTCGCCCCGGCGGGCGGCGGCGCTGATGTGCTTGCCCTCGATGCCTTCGGGGGTGCCGTCGCCGAGCGAGAGCAGCACCGTGGCGTTCTCGGGGGTGGCGAAGGCGCGCTGCTTGGCGTAGCGGAGCAGGGCGCGCCCGGAGGCGTACTGCTCCCAGCAGCCCTGGCTGCCGCAGCCGCACAGCAGACCGTCGGGCACCACCCGGATGTGGCCGAATTCCGCGGCGACGCCGAAGCGGCCGCGGCGCAGCTTGTTGCCGATGATGATGCCGCCGCCCAGGCCCGTGCCCAGGGTGATGCAGATGACGTCGCTGTGGCCCTGGCCGGCGCCGAACTTGTACTCGCCCCACGCCGCGGCGTTGGCGTCGTTCTCGACGACCACGGGGAGGCCGACGCGCTGTTCGACCTTGTCCTTGAGCGGTTCGTGGCGCCAGTCGATGTTGGGCGCGAAGAGGACCGTGGCCCGCTTCTCGTCGACATAGCCGGCCGCGCCGATGCCGACCGCCTCGATCTGGTGGCCGCTGCCGACCGTGCGGACCGCGTCCGCGATCGCCTCGGTCAGGGCGTCGGTGGCCTGCGGGGTCGGTACCTGGCACGTCTCAAGGATCGAGCCCTCTTCGTCGACCACGCCGGCCGCGATCTTCGTGCCGCCGATGTCGACGCCGATGGTGAGTCCCATGTGTCCCTCAGTTTTTCGCTCGGCTCCCCGCCGGGATCAACCGTACCGGAGGAGGGACCGCCTTCCGTGTCCTCGTCGCCGCTGACGGTGGCGGGACGTCAGTCGAGGTCGATCCGCTCGGTACCGGTGGGGCCCCCGTCGTCGTCGCGCGGGTCGGTGGAACGGCCCTCGCGGCGCCCGGCCGTCTCGTCGCGGGTCCAGCGGCGTTCGCTGCGCTCGACGGCGGAGCGGTAGGCGGCGAGGAGTTCGGATCCGGCCGCCGCGAGATGGTCGAAGACATCGGGGTTGCGCTCGATGACCGGCTCGACGGCGGCCTTGGCCTGCCGGAAGATCTGGCTGACGGCGCTCTGCGCGGCGATGCCGCCCAGCGCGCCGGGCAGCTGGATCCCGGCGAGCTTGTCGGTGACGGCCTCGGCGAGCTTGCGCAGCTCGTCGGCGGCGCTGCCCGGCGGCGGGCCGTACTGGCCGCGGCGGCGGACCTGCTCCGCCGCGAGGTCCTCGGCGCAGGCGGTCTCCCAGGCATCGGCGTCGAAGCCGTCCGTACGGTCGGCAGGGCGCTCGGTGGCATCACTCATGGTCGTCTCCGTGGACTCCAGCGGCGGGCTACTCCCGACGTTACCCGAATGGTGGTACGCCGTTCAGGAACTCTCCCCGGGGTCCGCCGCACCGCTCCGGGGCCACAGTCCGGGGTCGGGGGTGAAGCGGATGTCGAGGACGCCGTCATGCAGTCCGGCGCCGGAGACCGAGCAGCGGCGCAGCGCGGACGGCAGCGTACGGATGCGGCGGAAGGGGCCGACGGTGACGACGATTTCGTCGCCGCGGCGCACCAGGCCGAGGCCCTCGCGGCGGGCGCCGGGCAGCGGGACCCGCCACAGCAGGATGCCGTCGGCGGCGAGGCGGTCCTCGACGGTCCAGGGGTCGCCGCCCGGACCGGTGTCGCCGATCTCGCCGGCGGGCCCGTCGATCAGCTCGTCCAGCTCCTCGACGCCCTGCGGGTCGCGGCCCAGGTGCGGCACCTCGTGCACCGGCACATCGGGGAACTCCTCGCGCAGCGCCTTCAGGGCGGTCTGCTGGCCGCCGGAGAGGGCGGCGAGGAACGGGTCGGCGGAGCCGGTGGGCACCAGCCGGTTGACCACGATGGCATCGGTGTGGCGGCCGTAAAGGGCCAGGCCGGCGCGGAGCGGCCGCAGCTGCGCCAGGGCGAGGGGGCCGGCGTCGGTGACCAGGCGGACGCGGGTGCCGGGGGCCTCGATCACCCGCTGGACGGCGGCGAGTTCGCGCTCCCAGCGGTCGGCGGCCTCGTACAGCTTCTGGGCCGGCATCGGGACCCCGGCGAGCTGGGCGAGCACCGGGCGCAGGGCGCGGGCGGCCTGGCGTTCGGGCGGCAGGAGGCGGCGCAGATAGCGGCGGGCCTGGGCGGGCAGGGCGAGCAGCCGGATCGTTTCGGCGGCCGGCGGCATATCGAGGACGAGCAGATCCCAGGCGCCCGAGGCGTGTTCGGTGCGCAGGGCGTGCAGCAGCGCGAAGGTCTCGGAGCCGGGGAGTTCGGTGAGTTCGTCCTCGTCCAGGGGGGCGGCACCGAGCAGATCGAGGGCGGCTCCGGCGCGTTCCTGGAAGGCGAGGAACTCCTGGCGGAAGCGGTCGCCGGAATCGATGCGGCGGGCGTACAGGCCGGGGACTATCGGGGTCGCGGCATCCGCGGCGAGCGCCGTGCCCAGTACCGCCCCGGCCGCCTCGCCGCCGGTGGTCAGCAGCAGGACGCGCGCTCCCCGCCGGGCGCCGGCCAGGGCGGTCGCGGCGGCGAGCGTGGTGCGGCCCGCACCGCCGGGGCCGGTGAACAGGACGGTCTGCACGCTCAGAGCTTCTTGCCCTCGTCGGCGGCGGAACCCTCGGCGGAACCGCTCTCCACGCGCTTCTTCAGACCGGCCAGCGCCCGGTCGATGATGACCTTCTCCGCCTTGCGCTTGATCATCCCGAGCATCGGGATCTTGACGTCGACGGTGAGCTGGTAGGTCACCTCGGTGGCCGCGCCGCCGCGCACCGCCGCGAGCCGGTAGGAGCCGTCCAGCGCGCGCAGCATCTGCGATTTGACCAGCGACCAGGCGACCTCGTTCTCGCCGGTCCAGGTGTAGGCCAGGGTGTGGTCGTCCTTGATGGCTCCGGCGTCGAGCACCAGGCGCACCTGCTCGGCGCGGCCGCGGTCGTCCGTGGCGAGCACCTCCGCCTCCTTGACCTCGCCGGTCCACTCCGGATAGCGGTCGAAGTCGGCGATCACTGACATCACTTCGGCGGGCGCCGCCTCGATCGTGATGCTTGAGCTGGTGTGTTCGGCCATCGCCGTGACTCCTCCATGCCTTCCATGCCGATGCGCGGTCCGCCGACCGGGTCCGCCGACTCGCGTCAAGCCCGTAAAGCCCGTCAAACTCCGTGTCTGTGCTGCTGAAGGCTACCGCGCGGGGGCACGGCGGCGGACGCGCGGCCGGATCCGCATCCCGCCCCCCGACTCACCACTGAAGGACATACGGCGTCCCGGTCGCGTTGAAGTGCCCGACATTGACGCACTCCGTGGCGCCGATCCGCATCCGCCGGGCCAGCGGCTGATGGACGTGCCCGAAAAGGGAGTAACGGGGCCGGGTGGCGCGAATCGCCTCCAGCAGGGCCGTACTTCCCCGCTCGAAGCGGCGCGCGACGGTGTCGTAGCACAGCTCGGGGACCTCCGGCGGAATGTGGGTGCACAGCACGTCCACCTCCCCCACCGCGGCGATCTTGGCGGCGTATTCCTCGTCCCCGATCTCGTAGGGGGTGCGCGCGGGGGAGGTCAGCCCGCCCCCGACGAACCCGAAGACCCAGCCGCCGATCTCGACCCGCTGCCCGTCGAGGACGGTCACGCCCTCCCCGGCGTACTCCTTCCACAGTCGCGGGATATCGACATTCCCGTAGGTGGCGTACGTAGGGGCGGGGAAGGCGGCGAACAGCTCGGCGTACTGCTTGCGCACCGCGGCCTCGATGACGGACTCGCGGCTGCGGCCCGCCCCGGTCACCTCTTCCCAGAGCCTGCGTCCCAGGTCACGGGCCTCCTCGAAGCGGCGGGCGGTGCGCAGCTCGACCAGGGCGCGGGCGTTGTCGGCGCCGAACAGGTCGGGGAGGATGCCGCGCGAATGATCGGCGTAATCGAGGAAGAGCACCAGGTCACCGAGGCAGACCAGGGCGTCGGCACCCTCCCCCGCGGCAGCCAGGCCACTGCTGTTGCCATGGACGTCACTGACCACATGCACACGCATGGCGCCACCCTAGATGCCCGGGGCAGATGCCGGGAGGGCGGCCGCGACCTGGGGTTACTTTCGGGTCAGCATCGTGCTGGACTAGTCTGCGCGAAGCAGTCCCCAGGCGTGTCGTAAGGCGTGTCGAAATCCCCTTGTAAAGCGTGTGACGCATCAAACATCTGGCCGTAACCCCCTATCCCAAAAGCAATACCGATGGGTAACGTCCGGGCAGTCCACTCCCCCCGCAGATCATGGACCGCAACCGGTGTGCACACAGCGTCGTGGCACCGGCGCCAATGAGGAGCAGCACCTTGCGCGAGTTCAGCCTTCCGGCCCTGTACGAGGTCCCTGCCGACGGCAATCTGACGGATCTCATCCGCCGAAATGCCGCGCAGCACCCGGATGTTGCCGTCATTGGACGCAAGGTGAACGGCCGGTGGCAGGACGTCACCGCCACCGCCTTCCTCGCCGAGGTCCGCGCCGTCGCCAAAGGTCTGATGGCCTCGGGGGTCAAGCCCGGCGACCGGGTCGGCCTGATGTCGCGCACCCGCTACGAGTGGACGCTGCTGGACTTCGCGATCTGGAGCGCCGGCGCGATCACCGTCCCGGTGTACGAGACCAGCTCCGCCGAGCAGATCCAGTGGATACTCGGCGACTCGGGCGCGGTGGCCTGCCTGGTGGAGTCCCCGGCCCATGAGGCCACCGTGGAGGCCGTCCGCGACCGGCTGCCGGACCTGGAGAACATCTGGCAGATCGAACGGGACGCGGTCTCCCGGCTGCGGGCCGCGGGCGAGGACATCACCGACGAACAGGTCGACGAGCGCAGCGCGATGGCCGATGCGGACTCGCCCGCCACCATCGTCTACACCTCCGGCACCACCGGCCGCCCCAAGGGCTGTGTGCTCAGCCACCGCAGCTTCTTCGCCGAGTGCGGCAACATCGTCGAGCGCCTGCGCCCCCTGTTCCGTACGGGCGAGGCGTCCGTCCTGCTCTTCCTGCCCATCGCGCACGTCTTCGGCCGCATGGTGCAGGTGGCCGCGCTGATGGCCCCCATCCGCCTCGGCCACGCCCCGGACATCAAGAACCTCACCGACGATCTGGCGTCCTTCAAGCCGACCATGATCCTCGGCGTCCCCCGCGTCTTCGAGAAGGTCTACAACTCGGCGCGGGCCAAGGCGCAGGCCGACGGCAAGGGCAAGATCTTCGACAAGGCGGCCGACACCGCGATCGAGTACAGCCGGGCACTGGACAGCGCGGGCGGCCCCTCGCTCGGCCTCAAGCTCAAGTACAAGGTCTTCGACCGCGTCGTCTACGGCAAGCTCCGCGGCGTCCTCGGCGGCCGCGCCACCCACGCCATCTCGGGCGGCGCCCCGCTCGGCGAGCGGCTGGGCCACTTCTACCGCGGCATCGGCTTCACCGCCCTGGAGGGCTACGGCCTGACGGAGTCCTGTGCGGCCACCGCCTTCAACCCCTGGGACCGCCAGAAGATCGGCACGGTCGGCCAGCCGCTGCCCGGTTCCGTCGTCCGGATCGCCGACGACGGCGAGGTCCTCCTGCACGGCGAGCACCTCTTCACCGAGTACTGGAACAACCCCACCGCCACCGAAGAGGCCCTCTCCGACGGCTGGTTCCACACCGGCGACATCGGCACCCTCGACGAGGACGGCTACCTCGCCATCACCGGCCGCAAGAAGGAAATCCTGGTCACCGCGGGCGGCAAGAACGTCGCCCCGGCGGTCATCGAGGACCGTATCCGCGCCCACGCCCTGATCGCCGAATGCATGGTCGTCGGCGACGGCCGCCCCTTCATCGGCGCGCTGATCACCCTCGACGAAGAGTTCCTCCCCCGCTGGGCCGAGGAACACGGCCACCCGGGCGATGTCGCCCCGTCCGACATCGCCGAGGACCCCGCCCTGCTGGCCGCCGTCCAGCGCGCGGTGGACGACGGAAACGCGGCCGTCTCGAAGGCCGAGTCGGTCCGGAAGTTCCGCATCCTGCCGACGCAGTTCACGGAGGAGTCGGGGCATGTGACCCCGTCCCTGAAGCTGAAGCGGAACGTGGTGGCGAAGGACTTCGCCGAGGAGATCGAGTCGCTGTACCGGGGTTGAGGCTTCTCCCCACGTTTTCGACTTTCCCGCCGTGGGTTCTTCTCGCCATTGCTCCCCCAGCTAACGCTGGGAGGTGCCCCCAGCGGCGGGCGTGGGTTTGTCGGGTGCGGTGACAGCCCTCCGGACTTCGTCCTGCGGGCCGCCCCCTCCCGTGAGTGGGGGTAGAAGGCCGGTGGGGGTGCACGCGAGCGATCACGTGCACCCCCACTGGTTCTTCTCCACCCCCAATGGGGAGGGGCCGGGCCGCAGGACGGAGTCCGGAGGCCCAGTCCCGCAGCCGAACAGCCCCGCGCCAGCGGCAACGCCCGCCGCTGGGGGCACCTCCCAGCGTTAGCTGGGGGAGCAACGGCGAACAAGCCCCACGGCGGGACGGCCGACAACGTGGGGCGCTAAAGCAACCGCTTCAGCCGCTCGGCGAGCAGGTCCCAGCGCCACCGCTCCTCCACCCACGCGCGCCCCCGCGCACCCATCCGCTGGCGCAGGGCCGGGTCCTGGAGGAGGGCAACGAGGCGCTCCGCCGTGGGAGTCGGGGACCCCCCCGGCACCACCCACCCCGTCTCGCCGGAGAGAACGGCATCCGGCGCACCCCCGGAGTCGCCCGCGACGACCGGCAGGCCCGTCGCGGAAGCCTCCAGGTACACGATGCCCAGGCCCTCCACGTCGAGGCCGCCACGCCGCGTCCGGCAGGGCATCGCGAAGACGTCCCCGGCGCCGAAGTGGGCGGGCAGGTCCTCCCAGGGGACGGCGCCGGTGAAGCGTACGGAGCCGGCGACGCCCTTCGCCTGGGCCAGCGCGTGCAGATCCTGCTCGGAGGGACCGCCGCCGACGATCAGCAGGACCGCGTCCGGGACCGCGGCGAGCACCGCGGGCATCGCCTCGATGAGGGTGTCCTGGCCCTTGCGCGGGACGAGCCGCGAGACGCAGACGATCACCGGGCGGTCGGTGAGGCCGAGGCGGGCCCGTACCGCCGCGCCGCCCGAGTCGGGGTGGAAGGTCTTCTCGTCGACCCCGGGCGGGAGTTGGACCATGCGGGCGGCGGCCGCGGGCGTGAGCGCGGCGGCGATCCGGGAACGGGTGTATTCGCCCAGATACGTCAGGGTGTCGGTGTCCTCGCCGATACGGCGCAGCAGCTGCCGGGCGGCGGGGAGCTGCGCCCAGCCCGCCTCGTGGCCGTGCGTGGTCGCCACGATGCGCCGGGCGCCGGCGGCCCGCAGGGCCGGGGCCATCAGGCCCAGCGGCGCGGCCGCGCCGAACCACACGGAGGAGCAGCCGTGTTCGCGCAGCAGGGCGGTGGCGCGGCGGGTCACCCGGGGCGTGGGCAGGAGCATGGTCGTACGGTCGCGGACCACCGTGAACGGCTGCTCGGCGTCGAAGGCGGCGGTGGCCGCGCGCCCCTCCTCGGTGTGCTTCCAGGTCGAGGCGTAGACGACGACCCGGGAGGGGTCCAGGCGCAGCGCCATGCTGTGCAGAAAGGCCTGGATGCCGCCGGGCCTTGGCGGAAAGTCGTTGGTGACGATCAGGGTCTTGTGCACGGTGGGTCTTTCGGCGGGGTCGCGGGCGCGGCCACGGCAGGCCGGTTCCGGCCGACAGTACCGCCTCGCCGCCCGGCGGCGAGCGCCACCGCCGCCCCCGGGAGCGGCCGCCCGCGGCTCACCGCAGCTGCCCCTCGACGTACGCCCGCCACTCCCGCGTGAACTCTGCCAGCCCGACGCCCAGCTGGTCCCGCATCGCCTGGTCCAGCCGCTCGGCCCGGGCCGGGCGGCGGTCGCGGGCCTGGGCGGAGCCGGGCGAACGGTGCGGGCGGGGGTGGTGGACGGCCTGGAGGGCCTCCAGGGGCGGGCCCAGGCGTCCCGAGGCGCTCTCGGTCCCGGTGCGGCCCGCGGCCCGGTAGAAGGCGAGCAGCTTGGCCTCGCCCCACTTGTCGGCGATCATCCGGCACGCCAGCCAGCCGCCCTCGTACGCCTTCGCCAGCCGGTCCGCGCCGGCCTGGAAGCCGAAGTCCTCGTCGGTGGGGAGGCTGTCGGGGGTCTTGCCGTCGGCGACCGCGTGGGAGAGCTCGGGGGCGGTGGTGGCCGCCTTGTCGGGGACGTCGCGGTAGGCGACCCAGTCGGCGAAGCCCTCGGAGAGCCAGAGCGGGGTGGCCGCGGTGGTGACCGTACGGGTGGCGACATGGGTGGTCTCGTGGGTGAGGACGACCTCCCGGCCGAGGGCGTTGAGCTCCTCGTACGCCTCGGGGTTGACGATCACCCGGTCCGCGGGCGCGGTCGCGGAGGCGCCGGCCTCCCCGGTGGTGACGGCCGCGATGCCCGTGTACCCGTCGCCGTCGCCGCTGCCCAGCAGCTGTGCCATCTGGCCGACGGTGTCCGGGGCCTCCACCACCACCGTGCCCGACCACCGGCCCTTCCAGGCGTCGGAGACGGCCGGTACCGCCGCGTCCACCTCGTCCGCCAGATCGCGCAGCCGCGCCGGGTCCTCGGCGCCGCCCAGCACCAGGCTGTGCCGGCCGCGCACCACCCGTACCGGGCCCTGGTCCCACAGCTGACGGGTGCCGGGCCGGCCCACGGCGGCGCCGTCGGTGTCGCCGGAGATCAGCCAGCGGCCGGCGCGTTCGGTCAGGGTGAGGTACTGGAGGGAGGTGACCGGGGCGGTGTCATAGCCCCGCAGGCGGTAGCTGAGCCGTACCTTGGCCGCCATCCGGCCGCGGGGGCCGCCCGGGAGCGCGAAGGCGTCGGTGGAGAGCAGCTCGTAGCGCCAGTCGGTGACGGGGACCGGCGCGAGGTTGGTGATCAGCCGGCGCTGGCGGCCGCGGAAGGCCGTGGCGGACGGGTCGACGGTGGCCAGGAGGGCGGCGGTGTCGCGATGCCGGACGGCGCGGGCGCGGGCGTCGAGCATCTGCTGGATGCCGGGGTAGCGGTCGCCCGGCGGGGTCTGGGGCGCGCAGCCGCTCAGCGGGACGAGCAGCGCGAGGAGCGGGACGGCACGGGTGGCCGCCCCGGCCCGCGACGGCCGGCGCCGTCCCGCCCGCTGACGTGACATGCCGCTGATCGTAAGTGCGGCCCGCGCGGCGCAAAAACGCTGGGCGGCCGATCAGGCCGGATCCGCGCGGGCCCCCGTCCGGTCCCCCACCGGTTCGCTCCCCGTTCCCCGCCGGTTTCCCGCCCGTTCCCCGGCGGGTTCTGCACCCGTTCCCCGGCCGGGTTTCACGGCCTGGTGACGGCGGCGACCGGCATCATGCCGACCGGGTCGTAGCGCACCCGGGCGCCGGGATAGGGCGCGTGGACGACCTTTCCGTCCCCCACGTACATCCCGACATGACTGGCGTCGGAGCGGTAGATGACCAGGTCACCGGGCTGCATCTGGGACACCGGCACCGGCCGGCCGGCGCCGCGCTGGGCCTGTGAGGTGCGCGGGAGAAAGACTCCGGCGCGCCCGTAGGCCCATTGGGTGAGTCCGGAGCAGTCGAAGGAGCCGGGGCCGCTGCTGCCCCAGGCGTACGGGGAGCCCACGGCGGCGCGGACCGCGGAGACGGCCGCTGCGGCGCGTCCGGAGGCCGCGGCGGCCTCGGACAGGCCCGACAGACCGGAGAGGTCGGTGAGCCCGGGCAGCATCGCGTCGCGGCCGTCGCCTCGCGAGGTCCGGTCGAAGGTCGCCCGGGCGCCCGGCGGCAGCGCGTGGAACAGCTTCCGGGCGGCGGTCAGCCGGCGCCGTACGTCCTTCTTGTGGCGGGCCACGTTGCGGCGCCCCGCCACCAGGTCCGCCAGCTTCGCCGCGGTCACCCGGCGCTCCCGCTCCAGCTCCCGCTGCGCGGCCCGCAGCTCGCGCAGCTCACCGGCCTGGCTGCTGGTGATCCGGTCGAGCTCGGCGGCCTTCTCCAGGAAGCTGTCGGGGCGTTCGGACAGCAGCAGCCGCACCGTGGGGTCGATGCCGCCGCCGCGGTACTGGGCGGCGGCCAGGGCGCCGAGCCGGGTGCGCAGCCGATTGACGCGCTGCTGGGCGCGGGCGGTGCGGTCCTGGAGGCGGGCCACCTCCGCGCGCAGTGCGCGGGTCGCCTCGGCGACACCGTTGAACTTCTCGGTGGCCCGCTCGGCCTGTTCGTAGAGCGTGCCGAGCCGGGCGGCGGCCGCGTCCCGGCCGGCGGCGGGCCGTTCGACGGGGTCGGCCGAGGCCGGCTGGCCCGACAGTGCGGCCGCAGCGGTGGCCAGGGCCGCCGAGACGACGGTGACACCGGTGCGGGTGGCGGGACCTGCCTGGGAGGTACGGCGATGGGAGCCCACGGGTGGCGCACTCCTTCCGGCGGGGGTCTCCCCCCTGCTCGCGGCCGCTGCCGCCCGGGAGGGCGGACGGTGCCTCGCGGCCGCGAGGCAGGACAGTAACCGCGCCGGTCGGCGCCGGCCAAAGACCCGTTGCCGTCCCTACAACGCCGCCCCGCCGGTGACTGTGCAGGTCACCGGCGGGGCGGGAAGTCAGCGGCGGGGGCCGCAATTCGCCCGTTCGGGCGGGAGGTTGGGCCCGTTCGGACGGCAGGCGTCAGACCCGCACACCGAACTGGAAGGGCATGTTGTTGATCGACTCGTAGCGCACCGCGGCGCCCGTGTGCGGGGCGTGCAGCACCATGCCGTTGCCCGCGTAGAGGCCGATGTGGTGCAGGTCGCCGAAGAAGAGCACCAGGTCGCCGGGCTTGAGGGCGCTCTCCGAGCCGATCCGGGTACCGGCGTTGGCCTGCTCCTGGGAGGTACGCGGCAGCGACTGGCCGGCCTGCTGGTACGCCCAGGAGGTCAGGCCCGAGCAGTCGAAGGAGGACGGGCCGGTGGCGCCCCAGACGTAGGGCGAGCCGATCTTGGACTGGGCGGCGGCCAGGGCTGCCGCACCGCGCTGCGAGGCCGGCGCGTCGTTGCCGAGGTCGGCCCGGCTGTTGTCGCGGTTGGCGCGCTGCTGCGCCGCCTCCATGGCCGCCTTCTCCTTGGCGGTCATGGAGTTCAGCAGCTGCTGCGCCTTGTTGAGCTTGGCCTGGATCTCGTCCTTCTTGTCGCCGAGCGCCTTACGGGTGTCGGAGAGGTCCTTGATCTTGGCCGCGGCCTCGGCGCGCTCCTGGGCGAGCTGGCGCTGCTTGTCCGCGATGGTCTTCAGCTCCTGGGCCTGGTGGCCGCTGAGCTGGTCCAGGGTGGAGGCCTTGTCCAGGTAGGTCTTCGGGTCGCCGGAGAGGAAGAGCTGGACCGAGGGGTCGATGCTGCCGCTGCGGTACTGGCCGGAGGCGACGGCGCCCACGCTCTTGCGGAGGGTGTTGAGCTCCTCCTGGCCGCGGGCGACCTTGTCCTGGAGGCTGTCCACCTCCTTCTGAAGCTTGTTCTGGTCTTCCTTGGCCCCGTCGTACTTCTCGGTGGCCTGCTCCGCCTGCGCGTAGAGCTTGTCAACCTGGGCCTTGACGTCCTTCTTGTCCTGCTTGGGCGTGGCCTGGGCAGCCTGCGAGGAGAGGGCGACGGCCGCTGCCGCAGTCGCGGTGAGAACGGTGACGCGCGTGCGGCTCGGCTGCTTGGGTCGACGGTGGGACGCCACGGGGGCGAGCTCCTTCTTCCTCCAGCCGCCTACCGGGAAGTGGGGGGACAAAGCCCCGGCTCCGCGCGAACGCCGCGGACTCGGCGGTACCTTCACTGACCATCCCGGTTGGATGATCACCAATATGAAGGTTCGGAGCCCGACCTTAGTAACCGAGTTGTGATCGCTTCAAATCCCCATGGGAAAAAACTGCGTCATCATCCCCATCCTTTACCAACATCACACAGGCAGTAAGCGCCATTTGACGCTGCGATACGGAGGGTGGGAGGAACGCAAGCGATTTTCCCGGCGGGACCGGCACCGGAGGGTGCAAAACCGTCAGGTCCGGGCAAGTCGCTTGAGCAGCAGGGCCGATGCCACCGGACGGGCGCCCGCCTTGGCGACGCCGTCGGCCACCTCCCGGTCGGTCGAGACCACGACGACCGGGCGGCCGGGCGGCTCGGCCCGTACCAGCTGGCGGATCAACTCGTCGGCCGTCACGCCCGGTTTGCTGAACAGCACCCGCACCCCGCGCGGCGGCGCGAGCAGCACCGGCGCCGCCAGCTCCGCGCCGTCGAAGACGCAGGTCATCTCCGCGCCGGTCTGCGCGGCCAGCACCGCGAGCCCGCCCAGCAGCCGCAGCCGCTGCTTGTCCAGCGGCATGGTCGGATAGCCGGTTTTGGTCACGTTGTAGCCGTCCACCACCAAATGCGCCTGCGGCAGCGCCAGGAGCTGGTCGAGCAGCGCCGGGTCCATCTCCGACAGCGCCCGGGTCGCGATGTCCTTGGGCGTCATCCGGCCCGGGGCGACCGCCTCGACGGTGTCCGCGGGGTGGATGCTGGCAGGCGGCAGGGCCAGTTCGCGGCGCAGGCCCTGGGCGGCGTCCAGCACCGTGTCCAGCAGCAGGCGCACCCGCATGTCCTCGACACTGCGGCCCTCACGGGCGGCCCGCCGACTGGCCTCCAGCGCCGACTCGGCCTCGGCGATACGGGCCTTGAGCCGACGCAGCTCGCTGTCCGCAAGGGCCTTTTCGGTCGCACCCTGGGAACGCGCCGCCTCCAGCGCCGCGTCGGCCTTGCGCACCGCCGCCTCACCGCGTTTGACGTCGCTGAGCGCACTGCGCAGTTTGCGCTGGAGCGACTCGTTCTCCTTACGGGCCGCGTCCAGATCCGCCCGCACCCGCTCGACGTCGCCGCGCGCCTCGCCGCGCACCTGCGCCAGCTCCTCGCGCAGCCGCGCCAGCTCCCGTTCGGCCTCCTCGCCGGCCCGCTCGGCGCGCGCCCGCTGCGCCTCCTCGCCGGCCGCCGCGACGAGCTTGACCCAGCCCTCCGGGCGCAGCACATACGCGGCCGCCGCGACATCGAGCGGATCGGCGGCCGCGGGCGGGGTGCCGTCCTCCAGCGCCGCGGCCAGCTCCGGCTGGGCCTCGCGCAGCTTGCCCGCGATCCGCTGCCGGAAGACCGCATCGCTCTCCAGCGCCGCGGCCATCGCGTTCCCCGCGAACTTGGCGCGACGAGTGGGGGTGAAACGGGCGTACTGCCGCAAGGGGGGCGGCAGTTCGGTGATCGTCAGCGCACCGAAGGACTCCGCGGTGAGCGCCACGACCCGGCGCCGTACGCCCTCGGGCAGCGGACGGTCGAGCACGTCGTCGACGGCACCCTCGGATGCGTCGGCGTACGCCGCCCCCGGCTCCCTTTCTGGACGCTCCACCACGGCTTGCTCGCTCCGATCTCAGGCGCTCGCGCCCGGCCGGTCCACCAGCTCGATCTGGTCGACCGCATTGCACCAGCGGCAGCGCACGGACTCGATGCTCTCACTGAGCACCTCGCGCTCCTCCACCTTCGGCGCCCCGGCCAGATCCAGGTGCACGTACTCCACCACCTTGGACCGGCGGGTGACATCGAACCGGGTGAGATTGCCGCAGAGCGTGCAGCGCCACCGGGTCTCGGCCGTCGGCAAGGGAACACCCATCATGCCGTCCTCTCTTTCGGGCTGCGAAAGTGCGCAAGGTTACGCAAGGTACTGACTGCAACCCTACGGCCTGACAGGGGGCCGGCGCGGGCCGCGCCCAGGAGGCGGGACGCGGCGAGGCACTCTGTCCCGAATGCCCCCATTGAGCCATGATCACTTCATGACGGCGCCGTCTCTGTTCCCGGGTATCCCCCGGCCACCGCATCCCGTCCGCTCCCTGGCGGCGGTCTTCTCGCGGATGACGAATGTCCTGATCGCGCTGTGCTGCGTGATCTTCGTGGTCGGCCCGTCCTCCGGGCTGAACCAGATGTACGGCCACGGCCAGGCGCTGGCCCAGGCCCAGACCGCGTATTTCGCGCGCTGGGGCGTGATCCCGCTCGACCTGTGGAGCGGCTCACCGCACGCCCTGGCCACCCCGCTGACCGCGCTGTTCATCCACGGCGGCTGGCTGCATCTGCTCGGCAACCTGCTGTTCTTGTATGTCTTCGGCGGGATGACGGAAACGCGGATGGGGCGGTTCGCCTTCACCGCCTTCTACCTCATCGTCGGCTATCTGGCCCTGCTCGGCTACGCGGCGGCACACGCCGGCTCCCCCCAGACCCTGGTCGGCGCCTCCGGCTCGATCTCCGGCGTCCTCGGCGCCTTCCTGTACCTCTTCCCCAGGGCCCGCGTCACCAGCGTCTTCCCCTTCCTCTTCTTCCTCCCCCTGCGCTTCCCCGCCTGGATCGTGCTGCTCTTCTGGTTCGTCCTCCAGTGGCAGTCCGCCCAGGACGACCCGACCGGCCCCGGCGTCGCCTACCTCGCCCATGTCGTCGGCTTCGCCCTCGGCTTCCTCTACGCATGGGCCCGCTACGGGAGGGATAGTGTGGGGTCCACCAGGGGGAACGAACCGGGAAGCGAACCGGCGACCGAGGGAGAGAGCCAGCCGTGATCACGTCGATCGTGCTCATCAAGACCAGCGTGGACCAGATCCCGGAGATCGCCGAGAAGATCGCCGCGCTGGAAGGCGTCAGCGAGGTCTACTCCGTCACCGGCGCGCACGACCTGATCGCGCTGGTTCGCGTGGCGAAGCACGACGATCTGGCCGACGTCATCCCCGGCCGCATCAGCAAGATTCCCGGGGTCGCGTCCACCGAGACGCACATTGCGTTCCGCACCTATTCGCAGCATGACCTTGAGGCTGCCTTTGCGATCGGCCTGGAGGCTTAGCCCCACGTTGTCGGCTTTCCCGCCGTAGGGGTTGTTCGCCGTTGCTCCCCCAGCTAACGCTGGGAGGTACCCCCAGCGGCGGGCGTTGCCGCTGGCGCGGGGCTGTTCGGCAGCGGGACCGAGCCTCCGAACTTCGTCCTGCGGCCCGGCCCCTCCCCGTTGGGGGTGGGAGAAACCCGTGGGGGATCCGTGGGCGGGCGGGTGCCGCCAGTCGATCGCGACATACGAGGCACGCCCCCACCGGCCCCTTTACCCCCCACCGTCGGGAGGGGACGCACCGGAGGACGAAGTCCGCAGGGGCGGCACCGCGGCCGACACACAACCCCAGCCCGCCGCTGGGGGTACCTCCCAGCGTTAGCTGGGGGAGCAACGGCGAGAAACCCCTACGGCGCCGCAGACAAAAACGTGGGGAGAAACCCCCTACTCCGCGGGGACACAACGACCGTCCTCAGTGCGGTAGTTCCACCGCGCGCCGTCCGTGACCAGTTCCTTGACCGCGCGGACGAAGCGGTCGACATGCTCATCCGGCGTGCCCGCGCCGAAGCTCACGCGGATGGCATTGAGGGAGCGCTCACCGGGGGCCGCCTCGGGGGCGCCGCATTCGCCCGGGTCCTGGGGGTCGGTGCCGAGGAGGGTGCGGACGAGGGGGTGGGCGCAGAAGAGGCCGTCGCGGACGCCGATGCCGTACTCGGCGGAGAGGGCGGCGGCGAAGTGGGAGCTGTTCCAGCCGTCCACGACGAAGGAGAGCACGCCCACCCGCGGGGCGTCGTCGCCGAAGAGGGAGAGGACCTTGACCTCGGGGACCTCGGCCAGCCCGGCGCGGACCCGGGCGATCAGCTCCCGCTCGCGGGCGACCAGGGTGTCGAACCCGGCCTCGGTCAGGGCCTGGCAGGCGGAGGCGATGGCGTAGGCGCCGATGACGTTCGGCGAACCGGCCTCGTGGCGGGCCGCGGTGGTGTGCCATTCGACGTCCACGCCGCCGTCCGTACGCCGCGAGACCTTGCGGCTGGCGCCGCCGCCCGCCAGGTACGGGTCGGCCGACCGCAGCCAGTCGGCGCGCCCGGCCAGCACCCCGGCGCCGAACGGCGCGTACAGCTTGTGGCCGGAAAAGGCGACCCAGTCGACGTCCAGTTCGGCGATGTCCAGCGGGTGGTGCGGGGCGAGCTGCGCGGCGTCGAGGACGATCCGGGCGCCGTGCGCATGGGCCGCGGCGGCCAGTTCCCGGACCGGCCACAGCTCGCCGGTCACGTTCGAGGCGCCGGTGACGCACACCAGCGCCGGTCCGCTCTTTACCGAGTCCCCAGCGGAGCAGGGCTCGCGCTCGGCCAGGGCCTTCTCCAGGGTGTCGACGGCCTCGTCGTGCGTCCGCGGTGCGTTGAGGTAGGTGACCTCGACGCCGGCGCGCTGCTCCCACGGCAGCAGGGAGGCGTGGTGCTCGGTCTCGAAGACGAACACCCGGGTGCCCTGCGGGAGTACGGCGGCGAGGAGGTTGAGCGAGTCGGTGGTGGAGCGGGTGAAGACCACCTGGTCGTCGGCGCGGCAGCCGAGGAAGTCCGCGATCGTCGTACGGCTGTTCTCGAAGAGGTCGGTGGACAGCTGCGAGAGGTATCCGGCACCGCGGTGGACGCTGCCGTAGTACGGGGCGTAGGCGGCGACGTCGTCCCAGACGCGCTGGAGGGCGGGGGCGCTGGCGGCGTAGTCCAGCGCGGCGTAGACGGCCTCGCCGCCGGTCACCAGCGGGACGAGGACATCCCGGCCCAGAACCGGCAGCGGGACACAAACGGAACGGTCGGCGGCAACGGCGGACACAGACATGGCGAACTCCCGTGAAAGGTAAGCGAATTCACTGCGGGCGGATGCGCGAAGGCACCGGCAGAGGTGCCCGAAAGCGCACGCGGAACGGCCGCAGCGGAGAAGAGAAAAGAGGCGGAGAAACGGGGCCGTAGGCCCCTATCGCATTCGCTGCATCACGGAAGGGCTCCCTCGAGGACCAGGATCCCTGGCGAGGGATCCGCGCTTGCCGCAGACCTCGCTGCCTGCGGCCTGGTCATCACCCGGGGCACCCCGCCACGGACGGAGGGTTGCCGGACAGCGGGCCGGGGCCTACATCGCTGTCACTCGTGACCTGAGCTGCATCATGCCATACGGCAAAGGGCGCGCAAGCCCCGGTCCGGATACCGGACAGGGGCTTGCGTCACACTCTGCGTGACGGCCGCGCGGCGCGGCTTCGGCGTCGCGGCCGGCGCACGGACGCCTCAGGCGTTGCTGGCCGCCACCCACCGCTCCAGCGCCCGCTTGGCCGCGCCCGAGTCGATGGCCGCGGCGGCCTTCTCGATACCGGCCCGGATCTGCTCCGTCAGCGGCTCCTCGGACGGATGCAGCGCCACCAGGGCCGCCGCCGCATTGAGCAGTACCGCCTCGCGCACCGGGCCGGTCTCGCCGTCCAGCAGGCGGCGGGCCACATCGGCGTTGTACGAGGCGTCGGCGCCGCGCAGGGCCTCCACCGGGACGAGGCCGATGCCCACGTCGCGCGGGTCGAAGCCCTCCTCGCGGACCGCGCCGTCGCGGACCACCCACACCCGGGAGGTGGCGGTGGTGGTCAGCTCGTCCAGGCCGTCGTCGCCGCGGAAGACCAGCGCCGAGGAGCCGCGCTCGGCGAGCACCCCGGCCAGGATCGGCGCCATCCGGGCGTCGGCGACGCCGGTGGCCTGGGCCCGTACACGAGCGGGGTTGGTCAGCGGGCCCAGCACATTGAAGGTGGTACGGATGCCGAGCTGGGCGCGGGCGTTGGCGACATGGCGCAGCGCGGGGTGGAACTTCACCGCGAAGCAGAAGGTGATGCCCGCCTCCTCGGCGACCTCGGTGACCCGCTGGGGGCTGAGGTCGAGGTTCACGCCGAGCTTTTCGAGGACGTCGGAGGCGCCGCTGGCCGAGGACGCGGCGCGGCTGCCGTGTTTGACGACCTTGGCGCCGGTGCCGGCCACCACGATCGAGGACATCGTGGAGATGTTGACGGTCTTGGCGCCGTCGCCGCCGGTGCCGACGATGTCCACGCTGGGGCCGGGCACCTCGATCAGCCGGGCGTGCGCGTACATGGTGCGCACGAGCCCGGAGATCTCGGCGACGGTCTCGCCCTTGGCCCGCAGCGCCACCGCGAAACCGGCGATCTGGGCGTCGCTGGCCTCGCCCCGCATGATCCGGTCCATGACCCAGGCGGTGTCGTCGGCGGCGAGGTCACGGCCGTCCAGCAGGGCGTTGAGGACGGCCGGCCAGGTGTGGGCCGCCACGCTGTCGCCGCCAACCGGGGTCACAACGTTCATGGTCCACGCTCCTGGATTGTCTGGTGCCTCTGCCATTCACCCTATCGAGCCCCGGGCACGCCGGAGGGCCCCGTCCGACGCTCGGACGGGGCCCTCTGGGTGGCGTACTACCTGCGCCTCAAGGCGCTGCGGTGATCAGTGGTGGCCGTGGCCGCTGGTGATCTCCTTGTACTCCTCGACGGTCGGCTTGGGGATGACGTTGTCCTCGCCGTAGTAGCCCTTGGAGAGCTTCGCGCGCATCTTCTGCCCGCGGGTGAACTTGCGGCGGACGCCGTTCTCGTCGACCTCCGGGCCCAGCTCGTAGGGCTCGGGCTGCTCGTGCTGGGTGAGCATGTGCAGCTGCTCCTGGTCGAGCGGCTCGTGGACCTCGATGAACTCACCGTGCGGCAGGCGCTTGATGATGCCGGACTCGCGGCCGTGCAGCACCTTGTCCTTGTCGCGGCGCTGGAGGCCCAGGCAGATCCGCTTGGTGGCGATGAAGGCCAGCACCGGCCCGACGAAGAACGCGATCCGGACGAACCAGGTGATCGAGTTGATCGACAGGTGGAAGTGCGTCGCCCACAGGTCGTTGCCACCGCCGATCAGCATCACGAAGTACGCGACCAGCCAGGCCACACCGAAGCCGGTGCGGGTGGGGACGTTGCGCGGGCGGTCCAGGATGTGGTGCTCGCGCTTGTCGCCCCGTACCCAGGACTCGACGAACGGGTAGACGGCGATGGCGACCAGGACCAAGGGGAAGATCACGATCGGGATCAGCACACCGAAGTTGACGGTGTGGCCCCAGAAGTTCCACTCCCAGCCCGGCATGACACGGACCAGACCCTCGGCGAAGCCCATGTACCAGTCCGGCTGCGCACCAGTGGAGACCTGGTCCGGCCGGTACGGCCCTATGGCCCACACGGGGTTGATGCTGGCGATCGCGGCGATCACCGAGATCACACCGAAGACCAGGAAGAAGAAGCCTCCGGCCTTGGCCATGTAGACCGGCAGCAGCGGCATGCCGACGACGTTGTTGTTGGTCTTTCCGGCACCCGGGAACTGCGTGTGCTTGTGGTAGAAGACCAGGATCAGGTGCGCGACCAGCAGGCCGAGCATGATGCCGGGCAGCAGCAGCACGTGGACGGTGTAGAACCGCGCGATGATGTCGTGGCCGGGGAACTCCCCGCCGAAGATGAACATCTGCAGGTACGAGCCGACCAGCGGGATCGCCAGGATGACGCCCTCGATGAACCGCACGCCGGTGCCGGAGAGCAGGTCGTCGGGGAGCGAGTAGCCGGTGAAGCCGGTGAACATGCCCAGCACGAACAGCAGGAAGCCGAACAGCCAGTTGATCTCGCGCGGCTTGCGGAAGGCGCCGGTGAAGAACACCCGCATCATGTGGACCATCATCGCGGCCAGGAAGACCAGCGCGGCCCAGTGGTGGATCTGACGGATGAGCAGGCCGCCGCGGACGTCGAAGCTGATGTCCAGCGTCGACTCGAAGGCCTGGGTCATCCGGATTCCCTGCATGGGCACATAGGAACCGTGATAGGTCACCTCGGCCATGCTCGGGTGGAAGAACAGCGTCAGATAGACACCGGTCAGGATGATGATGACAAAGCTGTAGAGCGCGACCTCACCCAGCATGAAGGACCAGTGGTCCGGGAAGATCTTGCGCATATTGGCCTTGGCGAGGCTGTAGATGCCCAGCCGGCCGTCCGCCCAGTCGGCGATCCGCTCGCCCCGCGGCGCAGGGCCACGGCGCGTGGTGGTCGCGCTTGTCTCGTTACTCATCCGCGCTCCCAGAAGCTCGGGCCGACGGGCTCACCGAAGCCGCTCGCGGCCTCCAGGAAACCGTCCTTCTCCGTGATGTGCAGCTGCGGCAGGGCGTGCCCGGCGGGACCGAAGATCACCTTGCCGCCGTCAGAGAGGTCGAACGTCGACTGGTGGCAGGGGCAGAGCACGTGGTGGGTCTGCTGCTCGTAGAGGCTGATGGGGCAGCCCACGTGGGTGCAGATCTTCGAGAAGGCCACGATGCCCTCGTGCGACCAGGACAGTTCGTGCTTGTCCTTGATGTCCTGCGGCTGGATCCGCACGAGCATCAGGGCGTCCTTGGCGATCTTCTCGTTGAAGTCCTCCTGGTCCTCCTCCAGGCCCTCGGGCTTGGCGAAGGTCAGGGAGCCGACCGCGATGTCCTCGGGACGCAGCGGAAGGTTGGTGGACTGGTTGACGAGGCGGACGCCCTGCTTCCAGTTCGTGGTGCGCAGCTTGGTCCCCGGCAGCGGGCCGAGGTCGCGCAGCAGCACGACGCCGGAGAGCGGGACCATCGCCATCGCACCGAACAGGGTGTTGCGGATCAGCTTGCGCCGGCCGAACTGCGACTCCTCGGCGCCCAGCTTGAAGTCCGCCAGGACCTTGGCCTTGACCTCGGGGGCGGCCTCGATGGGGTGGCGGTCGTCGGCGACCTCCACGTCCGACATCAGGGTGCGGGCCCAGTGGACCGCGCCGGCGCCGATGCAGAACAGCGCGACACCGAGGGTGAGGCCCAGCGCGAAGTTCAGGGCGCTGATGTGGCCGATCGGCCAGATGTAGACGATCTTGTCGATCGGGATCGTCACATACGAGGCGATGAAGCCGACGGTCGCCGCCATCGACACCAGGAACAGCAGGGCGACGGTGTTCTCGGAGCGCTTGGCGGCCCGCTCGTCGATGTCCTGCTTGCGGTGCTCGTGCTCGGGCAGACCGGGGTCGGCGAACGGGTTCTCCGCCGTCGCCACCGCGCCTTCGTGCGCCGTCTCCCGCTCGGGAAGAATTTCTTCTGGCACGTCTTCGTGTCGTCCAGTCTCACTCATGACTTCTTGGCCTTCGTAGTCCGGGCTGCGACCCAGATGGCGACTGCGATCAGCGCGCCCAGGCCGAAGATGTAGCCGAAGAGACCCTCACTGACCGGACCGAGACCGCCGAGGTCCAGGCCGCCGGGGCTCTCGGACTCATCGCCGTTGACGGCGCCGAGGTACGCGACGATGTCCTTCTTGTTTTCCTTCGACAGGGAGCCGTCGCCGAAGGAGGGCATGTTCTGCGGGCCGGTTTCCATGGCCTCGTAGATGTGCTTGGGGTCCACGCCCTCGAGGGTCGGTGCGAACTTGCCGTTGGTCAGCGCGCCGCCCTTGCCAGTGAAGTTGTGGCACTGGGCGCAGTTCGTACGGAACAGCTCGCCGCCCTTGGCGACGTCCGCGCCTTCCGCGCTGTACTGCTGCTTGTCCGGCACGGTGGGGCCGGCGCCCAGCGACGCGACGTAGGCCGCGAGCTGGTCGATCTGGGCGTTGGTGTAGATGTTCCGCTTCCGCGGCACCTGGGCGCCGGGCTGCTGGGCGGGCATACGGCCGGTGCCGACCTGGAAGTCGACGGCTGCGGCACCGACGCCCACCAGGCTGGGGCCGTCGGAGGTGCCCTGACCGCCGGTGCCGTGGCAGCTGGCGCAGCCCACGGCGAAGAGCTTCTTGCCCTCCTTGATGGCAAGGGACTGGGCGGTGTCATCGGCCTGAGCCTTGTCCGCCGGCGCGAACGCGGCGTACAGCCCCCCAGTGACCGCCAGCGCGAAGAGTAGGACGACGAGCGCCGCCAGTGGATGGCGCCGTCGTGCGGAGAGCTTTTTCACGGATTACCCCGGTGTCAGGATCTTCTGCGTCGATGCTTTGGCTATGTCTGTCGGTAATGCGTATCCGGTCGGGGACCGGTTACCGGATCAGTTACCGGATCAGGTAGATCGTGGCGAAGAGGCCGATCCAGACGACATCGACGAAGTGCCAGTAGTAGGACACGACGATGGCCGCGGTGGCCTGCGTGTGGGTGAACCTCTTGGCCGCGTACGTCCTGCCCAGGACCAGCAGGAAGGCGATGAGTCCGCCCGTCACGTGCAGTCCGTGGAAGCCGGTGGTCAGGTAGAACACCGAGCCGTACGGGCCGGACGAGAGCGAGAGCCCCTCGTGCTTGACCAGTTCGGTGTATTCGAAGACCTGACCGCCGATGAAGGTCGCACCCATGACGAAGGTGACCACGAACCACGCGCGGAGCTTTTTGACGTCACCGCGCTCGGCGGCGAATACGCCGAGCTGGCAGGTCAGGGAGCTGAGCACCAGGATCGTGGTGTTGGTCGCGGAGAACGGAAGATTCAGCGCACTGGCCGATTCCTTCCAATACGCCTCGCCGGTCACCGATCGAAGGGTGAAGTACATCGCGAAGAGGGCCGCGAAGAACATCAGCTCGGAACTCAGCCAGATGATGGTTCCGACGCTGGTGAGGTTCGGCCGATTGACCGACGGGTGCGCGTGCCCGGTTTCTACTGTCGTTGCTGTCGCCACGACCGACATTATGTCGGTCGCTTATCCCGCCCTCACTCCGGGGGGTGCCGTTCGGTGTGTCAAGGCCGTACGGCCTGCTCGCGAGGGTGGTCGCGACGGTCGCCCGAAGGGGGGACGCGGCCGGTCGCCCCGGTCCCGCCGGGCCGTCGGCGCAGCGCTCCTGACGCGGCATCGGTCAGCGTACGACTCGGTATGAACCCTCCTGCGGGCACCTGGTACGGGAGTAGCATCCGCGCAACGATCGACCCCGAAGCCGGCCCGCCGACAAGCTGGAGGAACGATGCAGGCGACCGCCACGGTCCTGGTCTACAGCGACAACGCCCACACCCGCGAGCAGGTCCGGCTGGCGGTCGGCCGGCGGCCCGCCGCCGATGTCCCCCCGGTCGAGATCCTGGAGTGCGCCACCGCCCCGGCCGTCCTCACGGCCCTGGAACAGGGCGGTATCGACGTCTGCGTCCTGGACGGCGAGACCGCGCCCGCGGGCGGGATGGGCGTCTGCCGGCAGATCAAGGACGAGATCTTCCAATGCCCGCCCGTCCTGCTGCTCATCGGCCGGCCCCAGGACGCCTGGCTGGCCACCTGGAGCCGCGCGGACGCGGCCGTGACCCATCCCCTCGACCCGGTGGCGTTCGCGGACGCCCTGGCCTCGCTGCTGCGCCGCAGGGCGCTCGTACAGGCCTGAGACGACGGCCCACGAGCGGCTGTGCGGCCGCTGGGGCGCCTTCACAGCTGGGGGCGGAGCCGGGCGTCGGAGGAGGAGTCCTGCTGGCGCTCGGCGGCTCCTGTGGTGCTGGAGCCCTTGGTCTTCAGGGCACTGCCGGCCCGCCATTCCTTCCAGGGCATGTTCCAGTCGCCGAAGCCGTTGTCGAACGGGGTCATGGTGTCGCCGGAGCTGTTGACGACCTTGACGATGTCGCCGACGCGGACGTGGCGGAAGAACCACTGGGCGTTCCCGGTGGACATGCCGGTGCATCCGTGGCTGACGTTGGCGGCGCCCTGTGATCCGACGGACCAGGGGGCGGCGTGCACATACTCGCCGCTCCAGGTCACCCGGGTGGCCCAGTAGACCGGCAGGTTGTAGGACTCCGAACTTCCGGCGGCGATGCCGACGGTGGAGGAGCGCATCCGTACGAAGCTCTCCTTGCCGAGGACGACCTTGACGCCGTTGCGGGTGGAGAAGCCGGGCTTGCCGGTGGTGACGGGGATGGTGTTGATTTCCTCACCGTTGCGCAGCACCGTCATCCGGTGGGCGGCGGCGTCGGTGATGGCCTCCACCGCGTCGCCCGTGGTGAGCCGGACGGGCTTGGCGGGGCCGCCGTAGAGCCCCCGGGCGATCTTGAGGCCGGCCAGGTTGCTGTGGACGGCGATGGTGGCGTGGGCGGGCCAGAAGTCCTTGGGGCGGAAGTGCAGCTTCTTGCCGTCGATCCAGTGCCAGGTGCCCTCGACCCGCGGGATGGAGTCCACCTTCAGGGCGCTTTCGACGACGGCCCGCTGTTTGGGGTCGGTCACGTCCCTGTTGAGCTCGGCGGTGATGGGCTGGCCGACGCCGTATTCGCCGGTGTCGGGGCCGAAGGTGACGCGCAGTCGGTCGTCGTGGTTGTCCGTGGTGTGGACGACGAGGGTTTTGCGGCCGGGGGCGCCGTCCTCGTCCTCGGTGCTGACCCGCACCGTGTAGCGGGTGCCGGCGGCCAGTGGCACGGTGGTTCTCCAGCGCCTGCCGTCGGCGCTGAGTTCGCCGCGGATGTAGCGGCCGGAGGAGTCGGTGGCGGTCACGTCCGTGATCCGCGCCTCGTCACCCTTGACGGAGACCTCAAGCGGCTTGTCGGGGTCCGCTTTCTGCTTGCCGTCCGGGGTGTTGGCCGTGATCTGGTCGGCCGCGTCGTAGGGCTTGGCGGAGAGCGGCTGCGACGACGAGTCCCCGCAGGCGGTGGCGCTCACCGCAAGGGGCACTATCAGGAGGCCGCAGCTGAGCACCGTCCGGGTTCGAGGTCTGTTACTCATGCCCTAAAAATATGAAAAACCACCTCTTGCGGCGCGCTGGATGACTGCAAACGGGGTGCGCGCGGGAGACGTTCCGCCCCGGAAGGCAAGCCGCCACGCCGGAAACGACAGCGGGCCCGGACACCTGATCGGGTGTCCGGGCCCGCCGCGTACGGCGTGTCCGCGTCCTACTGGGTGCGGTTCTCGCCGCGGTAGTACTCGAAGACCCAGCCGAAGAGACCCACCAGGATCACCGGGGCGGAGAAGTACAGCAGCCACCAGCCGAAGACGACGCCCAGGAAGGCGAGCGCGCCACCGACGGCCAGGGAGAGCGGCTGCCAGCTGTGCGGGCTGAAGAAGCCCACCTCACCGGCGTCGTCCGAGACCTCGGCGTGCTCGTTGTCCTGGGCACCCGCGTCGACCCGCCGGGCCGTGAAGGCCAGGTAGTAGCCGACCATGATGCACAGGCCGAACGCCAGGAAGAGCGCGGTGGTACCGGCCGGCTCCTTCGACCACATGCCGTAGACGACGGCCATGGCGAGGATGAAGACGCTCAGCCAGATGAACATCTTGCCCTGGATCTTCACTTGCCCGCCTCCTTGCCGCCGGCGAGGGACTTGTCATCCGCGCCGTGACCGTTGTGCAGCGCGTCGAGGGCCGCGATCTCCGGGTGGTGCAGGTCGAACGCCGGGGATTCGGAGCGAATGCGCGGCAGGGTGAGGAAGTTGTGCCGCGGCGGCGGGCAGGAAGTCGCCCACTCCAGCGAACGGCCGTAGCCCCAGGGGTCGTCGACCTCGACCTTCTTGCCGTACTTGGCGGTCTTCCAGATGTTGTAGAAGAACGGCAGGATCGACAGGCCCAGCAGGAACGAGCTGATCGTCGAGATCGTGTTCAGCGTGGTGAAGCCGTCGGCCGCCAGGTAGTCGGCGTACCGGCGCGGCATGCCCTCGGCGCCCAGCCAGTGCTGGACGAGGAACGTGCCGTGGAAGCCGATGAACAGCGTCCAGAACGTGATCTTGCCGAGGCGCTCGTCCAGCATCTTGCCGGTGAACTTCGGCCACCAGAAGTGGAAGCCGGCGAACATCGCGAAGACGACCGTGCCGAAGACGACGTAGTGGAAGTGCGCCACGACGAAGTACGAGTCGGAGACGTGGAAGTCCATCGGCGGCGAGGCCAGGATGACGCCGGTCAGACCACCGAAGGTGAAGGTGATCAGGAAGCCGATCGTCCACAGCATCGGCGTCTCGAAGGACAGTGAGCCCTTCCACATGGTGCCGATCCAGTTGAAGAACTTCACGCCGGTCGGGACCGCGATCAGGAACGTCATGAAGGAGAAGAACGGCAGCAGTACACCGCCGGTCACATACATGTGGTGAGCCCACACCGTGACCGAGAGACCGGCAATCGAAATCGTCGCCGCAATCAGACCGATGTAACCGAACATCGGCTTCCGGGAGAACACCGGAATGACCTCGGAAATGATGCCGAAGAACGGCAGGGCGATGATATAGACCTCGGGATGCCCGAAGAACCAGAAAAGGTGCTGCCAGAGCAATGCGCCGCCATTTGCGGCATCGAATACATGGGCACCGAATTTACGGTCCGCCTCCAGGGCGAACAGCGCGGCGGCCAGGACCGGGAAGGCCAGCAGCACCAGCACACCGGTCAGCAGGACGTTCCAGACGAAGATCGGCATCCGGAACATCGTCATGCCGGGCGCACGCATGCAGATGATGGTCGTGATGAAGTTGACCGAACCGAGGATGGTGCCGAAGCCGGAGAAGGCCAGACCCATGATCCACATGTCGGCGCCGACGCCCGGCGAGCGGACCGCGTCCGACAGCGGGGAGTACGCGAACCAGCCGAAGTCGGCCGCACCCTGCGGGGTGAGGAAGCCGGCCACCGCGATCAGCGAGCCGAAGAGGTAGAGCCAGTAGGCGAACATGTTCAGCCGCGGGAACGCCACGTCGGGCGCGCCGATCTGGAGCGGCATGATCCAGTTCGCGAAACCGGCGAACAGCGGGGTGGCGAACATCAGCAGCATGATCGTGCCATGCATGGTGAACGCCTGGTTGAACTGCTCGTTCGTCATGATCTGCTCGCCGGGGCGGGCCAGCTCGGCGCGCATGAGCAGCGCCATCAGGCCGCCGACGCAGAAGAACGCGAACGACGTGGCCAGGTACATCGTGCCGATGGTCTTGTGGTCGGTGGTGGTGAGCCACTTGACCGCGGCGATACCCGGTTGCTTCTTGCGTACGGGCGGTGCTGCCGGAGCCGTCTCGGCGGCGGCACCCTGAGGTTCGTTGAGGATGCTCACGTGTTCTTCGTCTCCGCATTCCTGGCGTGATCCGTCTGCTTGATGCCCGACGGCAGGTATCCGGTCTGGCCCTTCTTCGCCAGGTCCTTCAGGTGCTCCCGGTACTTAGCCGGGGAGACGACCTTGACGTTGAAGAGCATCCGGGAGTGGTCGACGCCGCACAGCTCGGCGCACTTGCCCATGAAGGTGCCCTCCTTGTTGGGGGTCACCTCGAAGACATTGGTGTGGCCCGGGATCACGTCCTGCTTCATCAGGAACGGGATCACCCAGAAGGAGTGGATGACGTCACGCGACGTGAGGACGAACTGAACCGTCTCGCCCTTCGGCAGCCACAGGGTCGGGCCCGGGTTGCCGGTCTGCGGGTTCTTCGTCGCCGGGTTGCCCGTGTCGTAGACGCCCTCGGCACCGGCCGGGGCGGACTTCTTCCACTTGTCCGGGATGGCAGAGAGTTCGGGAGAGTTGATCCCGGTGGTCTTGTTGTTGCCGTCCACGTTCTCCAGGTAGTTGAACGCCCAGCTCCACTGGAAGCCCACCACGTTGATGACGTGGTCCGGCTTCTTGGAAGTCTTGAGAACGTAGCTCTCATCACGTGCGGTGAAGTAGAAGAGCACCGCGATGATGATGAACGGGACGATCGTGTACAACGCCTCGATGGGCATGTTGTACCGCGTCTGTGTGGGGACCTCCACCTTGGTCCGGCTGCGGCGGTGGAAGATCACGCTCCAGATGATGAGGCCCCACACCAGCACGCCCGTTGCGAGGGCGGCGGCCCAGGAGCCCTGCCAAAGAGAGAGGATTCGCGGCGCCTCGTCGGTGACGGGCGTCGGCATGCCGAGGCGGGGGAAGTCCTTGTATGAGCAACCAGTAGAGGTCGCCAGGACCAGGCCCGCAGCAAGCACCTGCGGCAGCTTCCGCCGCATCGGGCGCCGCGACGAGCGGTCGGAGCCGTTGGGACTCACGTAGCGCCTTCCCGAGAGTCTCGCCCGCGCGGTCGGCTGCGGCCTTAACTCGCTGGTCGGTCGCCGCCCTGCGTCGGGCAGGGGTTTGGATGTTTATGCGGACCAAACCCTACTGGACGCTATTTGGGGTCGCGCGGGGAGGGTGCCCAACGCGCCGCGAGCCACCCCGATGGGGTGGGCGTGTCCTTGTGACAGGGGTCCGCGGCCCCCCGAACAGGCGCTTTCACCAGGCTTCTGACGACGTGCCGAGCCCCGGCCGCGGCGGGGCCGGGGCGCCTCGCGGCGGCATCGGGGTGAGCGCACCTCGCACGCGCGGGCCGGGGGGCTACCGTCTCGTACGTGCCCTACTTCGACGCCGCCTCCGCCGCCCCGCTGCATCCCGTCGCCCGCGAGGCCCTGCTCGCCGCGCTGGACGAGGGCTGGGCCGATCCCGTCCGCCTGTACCGGGAGGGGCGGCGGGCCCGGATGCTGCTGGACGCGGCGCGGGAGGCCGCGGCGGAGGCCGTGGGGTGCCGGCCCGACGAGCTGGTTTTCACCCCTTCGGGGACGCAGGCGGTGCATTCCGGGATGTCCGGGGCGCTGGCGGCCCGCCGGCGGGTCGGCCGGGGGCTGGTGCACTCCGCGGTCGAGCACTCCTCCGTCCTGCATGCCGCCGAGGCCCATACGGCGGCCGGCGGCACGGTCACCCAGGTCGGCGTGGACCGTACGGGCCGGGTCGCGGCCGGGGAGTTCGCCGCCGCGCTGCGGCCGGACACCGCGCTCGCCTGCCTCCAGTCCGCCAACCACGAGGTGGGCACCGAGCAGCCGGTCGAAGAGGTGGCGGCCCGCTGCCAGGAGGCGGGGGTGCCGCTCCTGGTGGATGCGGCGCAGTCGCTGGCCTGGGGGCCGGTGCCGGGCGCCTGGTCGCTGCTGGCGGCGAGCGCCCACAAGTGGGGCGGCCCGCCCGGTGTCGGTCTGCTCGCCGTCCGCAAGGGCACCCGCTTCGCGCCCCAGGGCCCGGCCGACGAACGGGAGTCGGGCCGCGCGCCCGGTTTCGGCAACCTGCCGGGGATCGTCGCGGCGGCCGCCGCGCTGCGGGCCCTGCGCGCCGAGGCGGCGAGCGGTGCGGACGAGGCGGCGCGGCTGCGGGGGCTGGTCGGTCGGATCCGCACCCGGGTGCCGGAGCTGGTCGGCGAGGTGGAGGTGGTCGGCGACCCCGTACGGCGTCTCCCCCACCTCGTCACGTTCTCGTGTCTCTATGTCGACGGCGAGGTGCTGCTCCAGGAACTCGACCGGGCCGGCTTCTCCGTCTCGTCCGGATCGTCCTGTACGTCCAGCACTCTGACGCCGAGCCATGTACTGCGCGCGATGGGTGTGCTCTCGGAGGGGAATGTCCGGGTCTCGCTCCCGTACGGCACGGACGAGGCCGAGGTGGAGCGGTTCCTCCAGGTGCTGCCGGGGGTGGTGCGCTCGGTGCGGGAGCGGCTGGGGGTGCCGGTGGAGGAACCGGAGATGCCGGGGAAGCCCGCGGCGGCGGGCGAGGAGACGGGCCTGGTGGTCGACGCCCTCGGAAAACGCTGCCCGATCCCGGTCATCGAACTGGCGAAGGTCATCGGCCGGGTTCCGGTCGGCGGCACGGTGACGGTGCTGTCGGACGACGAGGCGGCGCGGCAGGACATCCCCGCCTGGTGCGCGATGCGCGAGCAGGAGTACGTGGGCGAACGGGATGCGGAACGCGGCGCCGCATATGTGGTGCGGCGCCGCGTTTAGGAGCAAACGGCCGGTGGGGAGGCCCGGCGCGAGACGCGCCGAAGGGCTCAGGCCAGGTGCTCCTGGACCTCGGCGGCGGCCTCGTGCCCGTAGGCCTTGGTGAAGCGGTCCATGAAGTGGCTGCGGTGCAGCTCGTACTCCTGGGTGCCGACGGTCTCGATGACCAGGGTGGCGAGCATGCAGCCGACCTGGGCGGCGCGCTCCAGGCCGACGCCCCAGGCCAGGCCCGACAGGAAGCCGGCGCGGAAGGCGTCGCCGACGCCGGTCGGGTCGGCCTTGGCCTTCTCCTCCGGGACGCCGACCTCGATGACCGGCTCGCCGACGCGCTCGATCCGGACGCCGTTGGAGCCCAGGGTGGTGACGCGGGTGCCGACCTTGGCCAGGATCTCGTCGGCGGTCCAGCCGGTCTTGGACTCGATCAGGCCCTTCTCGTATTCGTTGGAGAAGAGGTAGGCGGCGCCCTCCATCAGGGTGCGGATGCCCTCGCCGTCCATGCGGGCGATCTGCTGGGAGAAGTCGGCGGCGAACGGGATGCCCCGGCTGCGGCACTCCTCGGTGTGGCGGATCATCGCCTCAGGGTCGTCCGCGCCGATCAGGACCAGGTCCAGGCCGCCGACGCGCTCGGCGACGTGCTGGAGCTCGATCAGCCGGGCCTCGCTCATGGCGCCGGTGTAGAAGGAGCCGATCTGGTTGTGGTCGGCGTCGGTGGTGCACACGAAGCGGGCGGTGTGCAGCACCTCGGAGATCCGTACCGAGCGGGTGTCGACGCCGTGGCGGTCGAGCCAGGCGCGGTACTCCTCGAAGTCGTTGCCCGCGGCGCCGACCAGGATCGGCTGGATGCCCAGCTGGCCCATGCCGAAACAGATGTTGGGGGCGACGCCGCCCCGGCGGACGTCGAGCTGGTCGACGAGGAAGGAGAGGGAGACCGTATGCAGCTGATCGGCGACCAGCTGGTCGGCGAAACGGCCGGGGAACGTCATCAGATGGTCGGTGGCGATGGAGCCGGAGACTGCAATACGCACGACGGGTCTGCTCCTGGGGCGGAGGGACTAGCGGACGTGGGACAACGCTACCGGGCATAGCGCCGGGCCACCCGGTCATCCCGGACGATCGGACATACCGAAACTACCCAATAGTAGGTCTTTCTTCGCGGAAGGCGGCTGCGTACGGTGCCGCTATGACCAAGCCTGTGAAAGCCGTCACACCGTCCGCCGCCCGTTCCGCGTCCGCCACGGCCGACCCGGAGTCGCTCGACCAGCTGCGCGGCGACTGCGCGCGGATGGCGCCGCGCTTCTCCCGCAGCCGGTGCACCGAGTCCGCCGAGGGCAAGTCCGTCCACGGCCGGGCGACCGAACTGCACGGCGTCTCGGTCCCCGAGAAGTCTGCCGCACTGCTGGAGGGCATGTCCGAGTACGGCGACTGAGCCGGCGTACGGCCACCGGGCCGGTCCCCCGCCGGACGGGGGAACCGCCGCCGCCCCTGCTTCGTCCCATCGGCGTCCGTGAGTACGGACGCCGAAGATGGCCGGCGGAGCCGAAGGAGCGATGCGGTGAACACCGAGGACACCAACGACACCGGTGACGGCACGGCGCCCGCCCGGGACCCGGAGCCCGCGGCCCGCCGGCGGCCCAGCCGGCTGGTGATCGCCTCCATGGCCGCCGCGGTGCTGGTCGCCGGGGGTGGCGCGGCGTACTGGGCCTCGTCCGCGTCCGGCGGCCGGGACGCCGCCGCGGGGGCCTCGGCCGGCAATCCGCCGCCGCTGGCCCTCGACGGCTACACCGGCGGCGGGATAGCGGCGGGCGAGCCCAATCCGCAGGGTGCGCACTACAAGGCGGTGGCGAAGCTGCCCGGCGGTCCGGCGTCGGCGCCCGTGTACCGGCCGCAGGGGCAGATCGACCGGGCGACGGTGGAACGGCTGGCCAAGGCCCTGGATGTGGCCGGAAAGGTGCGCTCGGAGGGCAACACCTGGAAGGTCGGCGGGCCCACCGCGGACGGTCGCGGCCCCGTCCTCCAGGTCACCAAGACCGGCTCGGGATCGTGGACGTTCTCGCAGTACGGCACCCCGGGCGGGACCAACTGCGCGCTGCCCTCCTCGCCGAAGGGCGACACGGGCGCCTCGCCGTCCGGCCGGCCCGGCTGCCCCTCCTACCGCGGCGCCGGGGACGCCTCCACCCAGGACGACGGCAGCGGCAAGGGCGCGGTGTCGGAGGCGAAGGCCAAGGAGGCCGTGCGGCCCGCGCTGGCGGCCCTCGGCCAGAAGGACGCGAAGCTGGATGCGAGCGGGCTGTCCGGCGCGGTGCGGGTCGTGAGCGCCGACCCGGTGCTCGGCGCGCTGCCGACGTACGGCTGGCAGAGCGATCTCCAGGTCGGCTCGGACGGTCAAGTGGTGGGCGGCAGCGGCCAGTTGGCGCATCCGGCCAAGGGCGCGGTGTATCCCGTACTGGGCGCGCGGCAGACCCTGGACCGGCTGAACTCGCACGACGGCCGGAAGCCCGCCGACTGCCCCTCGGCGCTGTCCGAGAAGGGCGGCACGGGGATCGCGCCCTGCGAGCCCGCGCCGACGAAGGGCCAGCGGCCGACCGAGGTGACCGGCGCGGTCTTCGGCCTCGCGGTGCAGTACGTGAACGGCGGGCCGGCGCTGATCCCGTCCTGGCTCTACCGGGTGCGGCAGCCGGGCGCCGGCAACGACCCCGAGGCCACCTCGGTGATCGCACACCCCGCCGTGAACCCGAAGTATCTGGCGCACCGGGACCGCACGCCGCAGGTGCCGTCGGGGAAGCCCGGGGCGATGGCGCTGGAGTCGTACGTGGTGGGCGATGGCGGGCGGAAGCTGACCGTGCACTTCTGGGGCGGGGTGTGCAGCGTCTACACGGTGAGCGCCGAGGAGTCGGCGACGACCGTGCAGACCAAGGTCGTCGGCCGGGACAAGAAGCCGCACCAGATCTGCGTGAAGATCGCCAAGGACTTCACCCGGACCGTGACGCTGGACAAGCCGCTGGACGGCCGGAAGGTGATCGACGTCTCGACCGGCAGGGCGGTCCCGAAGCGCTGAGCGCGCCCCGGCTCCGTGAAGACCGCGAAGGCGGCACCCCGAGCGGGGTGCCGCCTTCGGCGGTCAGTGGCGCGGTGGCTCAGCTGAAGGAGTCGCCGCAGGCGCAGGAGCCGGTGGCGTTCGGGTTGTCGATCGTGAAGCCCTGCTTCTCAATGGTGTCGACGAAGTCGATCGAGGCGCCGCCCAGGTAGGGGGCGCTCATCCGGTCGGTGACGACCTTGACGCCGTCGAAGTCCTTGACCACATCGCCGTCGAGCGAGCGCTCGTCGAAGAAGAGCTGGTAACGCAGTCCGGAGCAGCCGCCGGGCTGGACCGCCACCCGCAGCGCGAGGTCGTCCCGGCCCTCCTGCTCCAGCAGGCTCTTGACCTTCGACGCGGCCGCGTCGGACAGGATGATGCCGTCGCTGACGGTGGTCTTCTCGTCCTGAACGCTCATCTACATCTCTCCCGGGTTGTACGGACCGCTTGCCATCGGTTGCCACAGCTGCAACCGGCGACGTCCCGGATCTATTCCGGCTGCGCGCGAGGTGTCCTTCTGTCGTCTTCATGCTCGCACATCACCGGGCGGGCATCGGTGGGAGACCGATCACGGAGCGCCGCGGGCAGCGGGACACGCATACGGAGGGGGTCCGGGGCAAGGGCCGGCCGGATGCGTCACATCGACACTATGGCCATCGTCAAACTGACATGAAGCAGTTATGATAGATAGCGTCAAATCGACGAGAAGGCATGTGCCCGGGAGCGGACGCGTGCCCACGAGCTGTCTGCAGAGAAGAGAGGGTGCGTGTCGTGACCACCGCCCAGCCCCTGGACGTCCAGCCGACTCCGCTGGCCCTGCTCCTCCTCGGCCGCGAGGCCGACCCGAAGAGCGAGCGCGGTGTGGAGTGCCCCGGTGATCTGCCGGCCCCCTCCGACCCCGACCTCGTCGAGCGCGCCCGCGCGGCCAAGGAGAAGCTCGGCGACAAGGTCTTCGTCCTCGGGCACCACTACCAGCGCGACGAGGTCATCGAGTTCGCCGATGTGACCGGCGACTCCTTCAAGCTCGCGCGGGACGCGGCCGCCCGGCCGGACGCGGAGTACATCGTCTTCTGCGGTGTCCACTTCATGGCCGAGTCCGCCGACATCCTCACCGGCGACGACCAGCAGGTGATCCTCCCCGACCTGGCCGCCGGCTGCTCGATGGCCGATATGGCGACGGCCGAGCAGGTCGCCGAGTGCTGGGACGTCCTGACCGAGGCCGGGATCGCCGAGCAGGTGGTGCCCGTCTCGTACATGAACTCCTCCGCCGACATCAAAGCCTTCACCGGCAAGCACGGCGGCACGATCTGCACCTCCTCCAACGCCAAGCGCGCGCTGGACTGGGCCTTCGAGCAGGGCGAGAAGGTCCTCTTCCTGCCCGATCAGCACCTGGGCCGCAACACCGCCGTCCGCGACATGGGCATGTCCCTCGACGACTGCGTGGTCTACAACCCCCACAAGCCGGGCGGCGGCCTGACCGCCGACGAGCTGCGCGCCGCCAAGATGATCCTGTGGCGAGGCCACTGCTCGGTCCACGGCCGCTTCTCGCTGGACTCGGTCAACGACGTCCGCGAGCGCATCCCCGGCGTGAACGTGCTGGTCCACCCCGAGTGCAAGCACGAGGTCGTCGCCGCGGCGGACTACGTCGGCTCGACGGAGTACATCATCAAGGCCCTGGAGGCCGCCCCCCGCGGCTCCAAGTGGGCCATCGGCACGGAGCTGAACCTGGTCCGCCGGCTGGCCAACCGTTTCGCGGCCGAGGACAAGGAGATCGTCTTCCTCGACAAGACGGTCTGCTTCTGCTCCACCATGAACCGCATCGACCTGCCCCATCTGGTCTGGGCCCTGGAGTCGCTGGCGGCCGGCAAGGTCGTCAACCGCATCCAGGTCGACAACGAGACCGAGAGCTTCGCCAAGCTGGCGCTGGAGCGGATGCTGGCGCTGCCGTAGGCACGGCCGCGCAGCGCAGCGGGGCGGCCCCTTCCCGAAGGGGCCGCCCCGCTGCGTCTGCCGTGACGCTCAGGACTGCGACAAGTCGCCGTTGGTCCAGGCGTAGACCTGCTTGCCCTTGACCACCACCCGGTACTGGTACTGCTCGGAGCAGTCCACCCGCCCGGCGCTCTCCCCCACGCCCTCCGGCCACCAGCTCGCATCGAGCTTCGGCTCCCCGTTGAAGGCGCCCCCGGAGCAGCTCTTGGCCCCGCTCAGCTTCAGCGGCGCCGCACCGAGGGTGAAGCGCATCAGCTTGGCGTTGCCGTTCGTCTGCACCTTCTCCGTGATCTGCGTGGCGTCCTTCGGGACCCACTTGGGAAGGATGAACAGCAGCTCGTGTTCGCCGACCTTCGGGGCGTCGCGCGCGGTCGCAAAGGTCTTGATGCGCTCGTGGAAGAGGTGGTCGGTGACCGTGTCCGGCAGGTCGTCGTCGTACGTCTTCAGCAGCGGCGCCGCGACGGCGAGGCCGACGGCCACGCACAGGGCGACGATGAGCAGCACCTTTTTCTTCATGCGCGCATTGTGCCTCGTCCCGGTGACCGGCCGATCCGCCGGCGACGGGCCCGGCCGTCAGTGGTCGTCCACGTACCGCCGCATCCACGCATCGAAGCGTTCGCCCAGCTCGTCCTGGGCCGCGTCGATGGCCCCGTCGGGGTCGGCCACCGGGTCCAGGCCGAACTCCCGCTTCAGCCAGTCGACATACTCCGGGTGGCGCCTGCTGGGCTCGTGGTCCTCGTCGACCTCGTCGATCTCGTCGGCGTAGAAGTAGGCGCACTCGTCCGTGGCCCACATCCGGGCGTCGCAGGTGAGCAGCTGGAACAGCTCGCGCAGGCTGCGGGCGACGACATGGACGCCGCCCTCGTCGCCGAACACCACGACCGGCAGCGTGGCCAGGTCGGTGCCGTCGTCGGTGTGGCCGTCGAGGCGCCACAGGGCGTAGATCGAACCGCTGTGGTTGGCGGTGGCGAAGGCGAGGAAGGCGTGCAGGAACTGCGGGTCCTTCGACCAGGTGTCGATGCCGGATGTTCTGCCGTACTCGGCGGGCCCGTAGAGCTCGAAGCCTTCCGCGTACCACCCGCCCGGATCGCGTTGTTCGAACTGCCGGAGCAGCTCCAGCTCGGCTATGGGCAGGCGCTCGTTCACAGGGGTCTCCAGACGGCCGCGGGGCAACGAGGATCGTGCTCCGGTGCGGCAGGCTACCGAAGGGCGCGGCCCGCCCCGGAGTGGTGACGGGACGGGCCGCTTGCCCCTGGGCCGCCGGCTCCAAGTGGCCGGTTCAGGCGAAGGTTTCGCTGGTTTCCGGGCTCAGGGCGGACAGGTCGATGGGGGCGCCGGCTTCCAGGCCGGCGAGGGCGAGGTTCTGCTCGACGTGGGGGCGGGCCTCCTGGAAGTTCAGATCGCCGATTTCGAAGGTGGGGCTGGCGCCGATGCCCTGGGCCGCCCGCTCGGGGTCGGGGTGCGGGTTGCGGTAGAGCTGTTCGGAGCGGTCGCGCAGCTCCAGCATGGTGGGGATGGCCAGGGCCATCGCCCGCGGAGTGCCGTTGAACGCCGCCTGGAGGTAGCCGAGCAGCGCGGCGTAGCGGGTGTGGAAGGCGGCGGCCTGGGCGTAGACGTCGCTGGTCTCGGCGTACTCGCGGTACTGGGCGAGCGTGGATGTGCCGTCGATGCGGTAGGCGCCGTCCCAGGTGACGTCCACCAGGGGGCCGCTGGGCGGGTCCTTGGGCAGGTCGTGCGGGCCGTAACTGCGGCCGGTGTAGATCTCGTTGAAGCGGAAGTAGTGGGCCAGCTGCCGCTCCTCGCCGAAGATCAGGTCGTCGCTGTCCCAGATGCTGCCCTCGACGCCCTCGCCCTGCTCGCTGATGACCCGGATCGCGGTGTGCGCCTGGTCCTGGTGGTGGATGGCGAACACCTCGCCGCCGGAGTTGTAGAAGTCCTCGGGGCCGACCTGACGGTTGGGGTCGCCGGTGAAGACGGCACCGTGGCCGAGGTCCCGTACGAGGTTGTCCAGGCCCTTCCTGATGCAGTCGTAGAACTGGCCGATGGAGGTCCAGCCGTCGCCCGGCTGCGGCTTGGGAGCCATGGCGCGGGGCCGTTCGATGGTCAGGAAGGTCTCCAGGGCCTTCGGGGAGAAGTGCTGGAGGCCGATTTTGGGCAGTTTGCGGCTGCTGAAGGGGAGCTGCACCGGGTAGGGGGCGACGAATTCCTTGCGGCCGACCTTGGGCTCGCCGCCGACCGCGTTGAGGAGGTTCGCCGCCAGCGTCATGTGCAGCATCTCCTCCAGCAGGACGCTGCGGAGGACGAAGTAGGCGGTGCGGTTGGTGCCGGGGGTGATCGTGTACATCCCGGTCATGTAGACGGGGATGGTCAGATGCTCGACCTCCATCGCGGCCTGGAGGTATGTGCGCAGTTCGTCGAGGGTGGCGGGGATGCCGAAGCCCTGCTGGTCGAGGGTGGTTGCGGTGATCATGCCGGCGCCTCCGCCATCGTGCTCGCGTCCTGGTTCGCCGTGCCGCGCACCTCGATGGGGCGGCGGGCGGCGACGAGTCCCTGGTGGATGTGGGCGGCGCTGCGCAGGGCCAGCGCCATCATGGTGAGGGTGGGGTTGCTGGTGCCGATGGACGGCATGCTGCCGCAGCCGATGGCGTAGACGTTGTGGTGTTCGTGGAGGCGCTGGAACGGGTCGACCACGGAGGTCTTGTCGCAGGTGCCCATGACGTGGGTGCCGGCGCCGTGTCCGGCTCCGCTGTAGGCCAGGTGCAGGCTCTTGTCGTTGAGCCGGTGGACGAAGTGGCCCAGCGGGGGGACGCCGTCGCGCGGGGCGTGGTGGGTGTGGTCCTCCGCGTCCAGGCCCTTGAAGATCTTCTGGGCGACGAGCCGGGCGGCGAACAGGCCGTCGCGGGTGTGCTTGTCGAGGTTGTAGGTGAGGATGGGGCGGGGGTTGCCCATCGCATCGCGGTAGCGGGCGGGGTCGATGGTGACGCGGTTGGCGGGGTCGGCGGACTGTTCGACGGCGATCTGGAGCTGGAGCTGGCGGCCGATGGCGGAGCCGAGCAGCCGGCGCAGCTCGGGGCCGAAGACGCCGTCCTCGCGTACGGCGCCGCGCGCATCGCCGCCGATGCCGAGGGCGGTGGCGACATTGCTCATCGGCGCGCCGGTCGCCCAGCCCCAGCCCCAGTTGCCGATCTCGATACGGAACGGTGCGCGGGTGCGGCGTCCCTTGCCGAAGCGGAAGGCCTCCCAGCCGGAGGTGTGGCCCGGTCCCCGGAACGGCCCGACGGGACCGTCGGCCTCCGGGGACAGCGCCCAGTTCAGGATGGTGGGGTGGTCCATGAGGTTGCGGCCGACCTGGCCGCTCTTCGGGGCCAGTCCGGAGAACAGCATCAGCCGGGCGTTCTCGATGGCGTGCGCGGCGAGGATGACGATGTCCGCCTCGGCGATGTAGGACCGGCTGACCGGCGAGGCGGGGTCGGTGTAGGTGCGGTATTCCACGCCGGTGGCCAGGCCGGTGTCGGCCGCCGCCCGCACGCGGGTGACGACGCAGCGATGGGCGAGGGTGACGTTGTCGGGCAGGCCCGCCTGGAGCCGCAGCGGATGGGATTTGGCCTGCACCGGGCAGATCGGCACACAGCTGGCGTTGCCCACACAGCGCTCGCCGTAGTTCGGCAGCCCGACGGCGCCCTTGACCCGGTAGGTGCCGTGGTCGTACTCGGGGTTGGGGGTGGAGTTGCGGGCCTGGGGGAGGCCGGTGACCTTCAGCTTGTACGTCTCGTTCGGGACGATCTCGTCCTTGACGACCACGTCCTTGAGCTTGCGGTGGCAGTACTGGTCGATATAGCTCTGCGGGATGTGGTGCATCGGGTACTGGTGGTGGGGGTCGGTGACGACGCCCAGGTCCTTCTGCTCCGCGGCGTTGCCGGCCACGCCGAGTTCGCGTTCGGCCTCGGCGTACCAGGGCTGGAGGTCCTGGGCGGTGAGCGGCCAGTCCCGTCCGTAGCCGTAATGGGTCTGGGTGGCGAAGTCGTCGGGGTGCATCCGGGGGACGGCGCCGAGCCAGTGCATGGCGGTGCCGCCGAGGGCGCGCAAGTAGTCGGTGCCGTAGGGCAGTTGGCCGTTCTGGACGAAGTAGCCACGGGCGGTGAACTCCGGCTGTCCGGCCTGCGGGTTGCGGACCGGGGCGAGGTCCAGCACATCGGGCGAGGGGGCGGCGGCGTTGGGGCGGTAGGCGGAGTTGGGGACCTTGGCCACGGCGGAGTAGAAGGTCGACAGGGAGTCCAGATAGCCGGGCCAGGTCTCGGTGCCGCCGTTGCCGGCTTCCAGGACGAGCACCTGCCAGCCCTGGGCGCCCAGCCGCTTGGCGAGGATGCTGCCGACCCAGCCGCCGCCGACGATGACGGCGTCGTAGCGGCGGCGGGCGGCGTCGTCCGCGGTCACGGTCGTGCCGGTCATACGGGGTCCTCCTCGGGGGTGGTGGGGGCCAGGGCGGTGGGCACGGCGGACGGGGGGATGTCGCGGGAGAGCCGGTGGCCGGGCAGCAGATGGGCGGGGATGGCGTCGGGGGACACCGCCTCGGGCAGGCCGGTGCGGTAGGCGGCGTCGGCGGGGAGGCCGAGGTCGTCCCGCAGCGCGTCGGCCGGGACCGGGGCGGGCGGTTTGACGGCCCAGGTGCCGAAGCCCGGGGGTTTGGCGCCGCCGGGGTGGCCGTGGAACGTCTTCCACACCAGCCCCTCCGGGTACGCGCTGGGCGAGGCGACGAACTCGACGTTGGCCATTTCGCGGCGCAGCTCGGCATGCGCGTCGGGCGCCAGGAGCGGCCAGGCGCCGGTGAACCAGAGGTAGGTCAGGGCCCGTGCCACCTCGCGGTCGGTGGGGTCGAGATCCTCGGGGCCGCCGAATCCGTCGACGGCGTCCTGCCAGTGCTCCCAGAATTTCGCGAAGCGGGCGGCGCCCACCTGGTGGCGGGCGGTGTCCAGATAGAGGCGGGCCATGCCGGTGGCATAGAGGTCGAAGGCGGCGAAGCCGGTCAGCGGTACGCAGTATTCGACGAAGTCCTTGAGTTCGGACTGGGCTTCGGACTGGGCTTCGGACTGGGCTTCGTCCGCTGCTGAGGGGGCAGCCATGGGCTCTCCTTCCGGGCGACGGGGTGGGGGGCATATACCGCTGGCCATGTTTCTCGGGCACGTACGCGGAATGCGCCCATACGCCGGTAAACCGCCCGAACGGGGCATGTGAAAGCCCCCGCGGCCGTGGAGACGCGCGGGGGCTTCCTGGAGTGGTGTCGCCGGGTGGGATCGGACCCGGACCGGTGGGATCAGACCCCGGCCGGCTCCGGTGTCCGCTCCTCGGGCCGATCCGCCGGGGCGCCGGACTTCCCGGCGCGCTTGGCGGCCTTCTTCTTCGCCCGGCGCTCCTTGCGGAGTTCGATGATCGCGTAGAGCGTCGGGACGAGGAGGAGGGTCAGCAGGGTGGAGCTGATCAGGCCGCCGATGACGACCACCGCGAGCGGCTGGGAGATGAAACCGCTGTTGCCGGTGAGGGACAGGGCCATCGGGACCAGCGCCATGATCGTGGCCAGGGCCGTCATCAGGATGGGACGCAGTCGGTGGCGGCCGCCCTCGATGACGGCCTCCACGACCCCGTAGCCCTGGGCGCGGTACTGGTTGATCAGGTCGATCAGCACGATGGCGTTGGTGACCACGATGCCGATCAGCATCAGCATGCCGATCATCGCCGGGACGCCCAGCGGGGTGCCGGTGGCGACCAGCATGCCGATCGCGCCGGTGGCCGCGAAGGGTATGGAGATCAGCAGGATCAGCGGCTGCACGATGGAGCGGAAGGTGCCCACCAGCAGCATGAAGACGATGGCTATCGCGGCCAGCATGGCCAGGCCGAGGGAGCCGAAGGCGTCGGACTGGTCCTGCGAGACACCGCCGATCTTCGCGGTGGCGCCGTCCGGGAGCTTCAGGGCGTCGATTTTGCTCTGGAGCTTGGCGCTGACCGCGCCGGTGTTGTCACCGGTCGGCTTGGCGGTGATGGTCGCCGAGCGGGCGCCGTCGATCCGGGTCATCTGGACCGGGCCGGGGGCCGTCTTGACGGTGGCGAGGGTGGAGAGCTTGACCATGCCGGACGGGGTCGGCACGGCCAGGTTCTTCAGCTGCGCCTCGGTGGTGGCCGGGTGGGCCGACTTGATCACGACATCGCGCTCGGTGTCGTCCAGGATGGCCTTGCTCTGGCTGGTGGTGCCGCGGACCGCCTGGGCGACCACGCCGCCGAGGGTGGCCTGGTTGTAACCGGCCGCCGCCGCCTTGGCGTTGGGCGTGACGGAGATCCGCGGCACGCTCTGCGCAAGGTCGCTCTGGACGTCGGTGACGTCGTGGAGCGAGGCGACCGCCTTACGGACCTGCTCGCTGGCCTTCTTCAGGACGTCGGCGTCGCCGGCCTTGACGACCACGCTCAGGTTCTGGTTGCCGAAGCCGCCGCCGCCCGCGGTGACGGTGGTGTCGCCGACGGACTTCCCGAGCTTGTCGAGCCCGGAGCGCAGGGCGTCGGTGACCTTCGCGGAGTCGTCGGAGCTCTTGAGCTTGACCTGGTAGGTGGCCTGGTTGGCGCCGCTGCCGCCGCCGAAGGCCGCCATGAAGCCGGAGGAGCCGACGGTGACCTGGTAGTCGGCGACGCCGTCGGTGTCCGCGAGGAGCTTTTCGACCTTCTTGGCCTGGGCGTCGGAGGCGGACAGGCTCGTACCGGGTGCGAGCTCCTGCTTGACGGTCAGGGTGTCCTGGTCGCTCTGGTCGAAGAAGTTGGTCTTCAGCAGCGGGCCCATGCCGAAGGTGCCGATGAGGAGGGCGACGGCGATGAGCAGGCTGGTCACCCGGCGGCGGGTGGCGAAGCGCAGGACGGGGACGTAGAGGCGCTGGAGCGGGCTGCGGGTCTCCTTCTCCTCGGCCCGGCGGCGGAGTTCGTCCGCGGTGGTGCCTTCCGGGATCTTGGGGGCGCGCAGGAACCAGTACGACAGCACGGGGACGACCGTCAGCGAGACGATCAGGGACGAGAGCAGCGCCACCGTCACCGTGATCGAGAACGATCCGAAGAGGGCGCCGACCATCCCGCCGACCACGCCGATGGGCAGGAAGACCGCGACGGTGGTCAGGGTGGAGGAGGTGATCGCGCCGGAGACCTCCTTGACGGCCGTGAGGATGGCCTCGCGGCGCTCCTCGCCGTAGCCCAGGTGCCGTTTGATGTTCTCCAGGACGACGATCGAGTCGTCGACGACGCGGCCGATCGCGATGGTCAGCGCGCCGAGGGTGAGCATGTTCAGGGAGAGGTCGCCCGTCCACAGCACGATCAGCGTGATGACGACGGACAGCGGGATGGAGACCGCGGTGACCAGCGTCGAGCGCAGGCTGAGGAGGAAGAGCAGGATCACGACCACGGCCATGACCAGGCCGAGCAGGCCCTCGGTGGTCAGCGAATCGATCGACTTGGAGACCGCCGGGCCCTGGTCGGAGACGACGGTGACCTCGGCGCCCTTGCCCAGGTTCTGCCGGATCGAGGGCAGCTTGTCCTTGACCGCGTCGGAGATGGCGACCGCGCTGCCGTCCTGGTCCATCGTCAGGGTCAGGGCGAGGCTGGGCCTGCCGTTGGTGCGGGTGATCGAGGTCGGGGTGGCAGAGGTCTCCTTGACCGTGGCCACATCGCCCAGGCGCACCGGCTCGGCGGCGTGACCGCCGGGCGCGGCGCCCTGACCTCCGCCCTGGCCCCCGCCGGGGGCGGCACCCGGGGTGACCCGCAGGTCCCGGATCTGCTGCACGGAGGTGTAGCCCGTACCGACCTGGACGGTGCGGCTCTTGCCGTCCTCCGAGAAGGAGCCGGCCGGCACCGAGGCGCCGCCGGCGTCCAGCGCCTGGCCGAGCGCGGAGGCGCTGAGCCCGGCGGCGGCGAGCTTCTTGTCATCCGGGGTGACGGCGACGATCCGGTCCGTGACACCGCCGACGGTGACCTGGCCGACGCCGTCGATGTCCTTCAGGCCCGGGACGACGCTGCGGTTGAGCTGGTCGGCGAGGGTCTGCTGGTCCTTGGTGGTGGAGGAGACGGCCAGCACGACGGCGGGCATGTCGTCCGTACCGCCCGCGATCACCTGCGGGTCGACGTCCTTGGGCAGCTTCGCGCGGGCGCGGTTGACCGCCTGCTGGACGTCGGCGACCAGGGTCTTGGTGTCGTTGCCGTAGTCGAACTGCGCCATGACGACGCCCGAGCCCTCGCTCGACGTCGAGGTGACGCTCTTGATGCCGTCGACCGTCTGGATGCCGTCTTCGAGGGGCTCGATCACCTGCTTCTCGACGACATCGGGCGAGGCGCCCTGGTACGGCGCCATCACGGACACCATCGGCAGGTCGATGGAGGGCAGGAGCTGCTGTTTGAGCTGCGGGATCGCGATCGCGCCGAAGGCGATCGCGACGATCGACATCAGCGCTATCAGGCCCCGTTGTACGAGGCTGAGTCGGGACAGCCAGGACATGGGTGCGGTCTCTCTTCTGTACAGAAAAGTGCGGAGGGTCAGCGGGGCCACCTCGGGCCCACATAAACCTTCCGCCATGCCCTGGCCGGTTTTCCTCGCTCGCAGGTCGGTTTCGGGGGCCCGGCCCTACCGCGTTCGGAGTAGGCGGTCTCCACCCTCACTGCACCCGTGGGCGTACGAGGCTCACTGCACCCGTGGGCGTACGAGTCCCGACTCGTAGGCGATGACCACCAGCTGGGCGCGGTCGCGGGCGCCGAGCTTGGCCATCGCCCGGTTGACATGCGTTTTCACGGTCAGCGGGCTGACCTCCAGCCGCTCGGCGATCTCGTCGTTGGACAGCCCGCCGGCCACCAGGACCAGCACCTCGCGCTCGCGTCCGGTCAGCGTCGCCAGCCGCTCCGCGCCCCGGCCGACCGGGGTGTCCTCGTCGTCCGAACTGCCGCCCTGGGCAAGGAACTTGACGATCAGCCCCTTGGTCGCGACGGGCGAGAGCAGCGCCTCCCCGGCGGCCGCGATGCGGATCGCCCCCAGCATGTCGTCCGGCTCGGCGCCCTTGCCCAGAAAGCCGCTGGCCCCGGCCCGCAGCGACTGCACCACATAGTCGTCGACCTCGAAGGTCGTCAGGATGACCACCTTGACGTGGGTGAGTTCCGGGTCCTGGCTGATCATGCGGGTGGCGGCCAGCCCGTCCGTCCCGGGCATCCGGATGTCCATCAGGACGACGTCGGCGCCGGTCGTGCGCGTCAGCTCGTACGCCTGGGCGCCGTCGGACGCCTCCCCCACCACCTCCATGTCGGGCTCGGAGTCGACCAGGATCCGAAAGGCGCTGCGCAGCAGCATCTGGTCGTCGGCGAGCAGCACCTTGATGGTCATGACGTCTCCCCCGGCGTGGTCTCGTATGCGGTCGTGGCGTCCGTGCCCGCGGCGGTCAGCGGGAGGGTGACCCGGACCTGGAAGCCGCCCGGCGCACGGGGGCCGGTGGCGATCGTGCCGCGCAGCGCGAAGACCCGCTCGCGCATCCCGATCAGACCGTGGCCGCCGCCGTCGGGGACGGCCGGCGGGCCGTCGTCGAGCCGGCCGCCGTCGTCCTGGACCGTCACCGTCAGCGCGGCCTCGGTGCGGATGATCCGTACGGTGGCGCGGGCCCCGTCGCCGGCGTGCTTGCGGACGTTGGTGAGCGCCTCCTGGACCACGCGGTAGGCGGTGAGGTCGACGGAAGCGGGCAGGGCCTGCGGCGCGGGCGGGGCCTGGAGGTCGACGGGGAGTCCGGCGCGGACGAAGCCGTCGACGAGCTGGTCGAGGACGCCCAGGCCCGGGGCCGGTTCGGTGGGGGCTTTCGGATCGTCGGACTGGCGCAGCAGGCCGACCGTGGCGCGCAGTTCCGTAAGCGCCGAGCGGGACGCCTCGCGGACATGGGCCAGGGCCTGTTTGGCCTGGTCGGGCCGGTTGTCCATGACATGGGAGGCGACCCCGGCCTGGACGTTGACCAGCGCGATGTGGTGGGCGACGACATCGTGCAGCTCGCGGGCGATGCGCATCCGCTCCTCGGCGACGCGGCGGCGGGCCTCCTCCTCGCGGGTGCGCTCGGCGCGTTCGGCGCGCTCGCGGATGGCGTCGACATAGGCCCGGCGGCTGCGGACGGCATCGCCCGCGGCAGCGGCCATCCCCGTCCAGGCGAAGATCGCCAGGTTCTGCTGGGCGTACCAGGGGTGTTCGCCGAAGAGCATCGAGGCGGCGGTGAGCACGACGACGGTCAGCGCGCCGACGCGCCAGGTGGTGGGCCGGTCCGTACGGGAGGCGACGGTGAACAGGGCCACGACGGCGGAGAAGGCGACGGGGGCGCGCGGGTCGCTGGAGCGGACGATCAGCTCGACGACGGTGAGCGCACCGGTGGCGGCCAGGACCGTGCGGGGAAAACGGCGGCGGGCGATGAGCGTGGTGCAGGCCAGTGCGGCCAGCACGACGGTGGTGGCGGACAGCTCGCGGACGCCGAAGCGGGGGCCGTGCGCGGCGTGCGGATCGACCACCGCACCGCACAGCGTCGCCGCGAAGACCACTGCGGCCAAGGCGGCGTCGAAGGCGAGCGGATGCGACCGGTGCCAGCGGAAACGGCCCGTACGCACCGCGTCGGGCACGACGTCCGGCACGGTGCCCGCTGCTGGTGCGGGTACGGCGTCGAGGGAGGTCACAAGAGAAAACGGTAGCGCCCCGGTCTCCTGGGGGAGCCGGGGCGGGTGCCGCTGTGCGCTGGAGTGGAAGCCGGTGCCGGCCGCGGTCAGCCGGGGATGAGGCCGTCGTCGCTGAGCATCTCGCGTACCTCGTCCAGCGTCGCGTCGCCGGACGGCAGGATCAGTTCGGACGGTTCGAGGGAATCGTCCGGCAGCGGTGTGCCCAGCCGCCGGACGGCGTCGAGCAGGGCGCCGAGGGTGCGGTGGAAACCGTCCTCGTCGCCGCTCTCCATTTCTTCGAGCAGTTCGTCGTCCAGTTTGTTGAGCTCGATGAAGTGGCTGTCATCCAGCTTCACCTGGCCCTCCCCCATGATCCGTACGATCACGACGGTCTCCCTCGGTCCGGCGGCTGTGGCGACGGTCCCCGCGCAGCGGCCCCGTGCCGGGGTCCCTGCGAGGCTAACCGCCGCCGGCCGTCACTGCTTGTCGAAACGCGGCTGGTCCTGCTGCGGGGCCGGCTGGGCCTGCCCGCCCTGGCCGCTCTCGATGGCCTGCTGTCCGGCCGACGAGCCGCCCGCCAACTCGGCCTTCATCCGCTGGAGCTCCAGCTCGACGTCGCTGCCGCCGGAGAGCCGGTCCAGCTCGGCGGTGATGTCGTCCTTGGCCATGCCGGACGGGTCGTCCAGCGCACCGGACGCCATCAGCTCGTCGATGGCACCGGCGCGGGCCTGCATCTGCGCCGTCTTGTCCTCCGCCCGCTGAATGGCCAGACCGACGTCGCCCATCTCCTCCGAGATACCGGAGAACGACTCGGCGATCCGGGTCTGCGCCTGGGCGGCGGTGTACGTGGCCTTGATCGTCTCCTTCTTCGTACGGAAGGCGTCGACCTTGGCCTGGAGGCGCTGGGCGGCGAGGGTGAGCTTCTCCTCCTCGCCCTGCAGCGTCTGATGCTGCGTCTCCAGGTCGGTGACCTGCTGCTGCAACGCGGCGCGACGGGAGAGCGCCTCGCGGGCGAGGTCCTCCCGGCCGAGCGCGAGCGCCTTGCGGCCCTGGTCCTCCAGCTTGGAGGACTGGCCCTGGAGCTGGTTGAGCTGCAACTCCAGTCGTTTGCGGGAGGTCGCCACGTCGGCGACGCCGCGGCGTACCTTCTGGAGCAGCTCCAGCTGCTTCTGGTACGAGTAGTCGAGGGTCTCGCGCGGGTCCTCGGCCCGGTCCAGGGCCTTGTTGGCCTTCGCGCGGAAGATCATCCCCATCCGCTTCATGACACCATCGCCGCTCATGGGCCTCGCGCGCCCCCTTCTGACCGAGTGATATCGGGCTTAGGCTCCAGCACATCTACAGACCCCACACTACGGGCCCTGGTTCCATTACCGCACTGTCCGGAGCCCGATGCGCTCCTCCTCCAGGACGATCAGGAGCCCGGCTTCTCCCGCCCAGGGAGTAGGGCGGACGCTTGCGGCCCGGTCCGAGGGGTCGGCGTGGGCCCGGGGCGGCTTCCCGCCGCTGTTGCCGGATCGTTCCCCGTCCGACCCTGGCCCAATCCCGGCCAGCACGTACCCTGGCACTGTGTTCCGAAGCCGTTCGAAGGATCAGCAGGCCGCGACCGCCAAGGTGACCGCGGACCAGCCCCAGCAGCCCCGCGACCCGCAGGCCCCCAAGGGCCGCCCCACGCCCAAGCGCAGCGATTCCCAGTCGCAGCGCCGCAGCCGTGCGCAGACGCCCGCCAACCGCAAGGACGCGGTACGGGCCCAGCGCGAGGCCCGGCGCACGGACCTGGCCCGCCAGCGCGAGGCCATGGCGAGCGGCGATGAGCGCTATCTGCCGGTGCGCGACAAGGGACCGGTGCGCCGGTTCGCCCGTGACTACATCGACTCGCGCTGGTGCGTCGCGGAGTTCTTCCTGCCGATGGCCGTGGTGATCCTGGTGCTCACCATGATCCGGGTGCGGGGCGTCCAGGACCTCGCGCTGCTGCTCTGGTTCGTGATCATCGTGCTGATGGTGCTGGACTCGGCCGTCATCTGGTTCCGCCTGGGCAAGCTGCTGCCGGAGCGCTTCCCGAAGGAGAACCTCAAGGGCGTCAAGGCGTACGCGATCATGCGCACCCTTCAGGTGCGGCGGCTGCGGCTGCCCAAGCCGCAGGTCAAGCGGGGCGAGCGGCCCCAGGGCAAGCCCTAGCGCCGCGGGCGTGCTCCTTCGACTACCGGGCCGGGTCCGATGCGGACCCGGCCCGCGGTCGTGGCGACCGCCCGGCCGCGGGGCTCAGCCCTCCTCGGCCCCGTGCAGGCTCATCGGGGCCGGGTAGACCTCACCGCCGTCCTCGAAGAGCCGGACCTGGTCGACGCCACCGTCCAGCAGCGCCTTCCACTCCTCGCCGATCCAGGACTCGGCATCCCCCTGTGTGGTGAACTCCTCCGGTTCCACCGCGGGCGTCGCGCTCGTGCCGTCGGCCTTCTCGAACTGCCACGTCCACACCATGTCCGCCTCCTGGCTCCCACCGAATACGTCTTGCCACGTCGTGCGTCTGTGCTGATCCGCAGCCTATAGCCGTGGCCGGAGCATGCCCGGGCCGTTGGCCGAAACCACCAACGGCTCCGGCCCCGGCCCATCCCGACGCACGGGAACGGGCGTGTCTCCGGTCCCCCCGCGCGCTGCGCGCCGCTCCAGGGGAGAAAATCGCCAGGTGGAACTCACTCTCCTCGGCACCGGCGCCCCCGCGGGCCTGCCGCGCCCCGACTGCCCGTGTGCCGCCTGTGCGGCCGCCGTCGGCGACGAGGCGCGGGCGGCGACCGCGCTGCTCATCGACGGCGCGCTGCTGATCGATCTGACGCCGGGCCCGGCGTTCGCGGCCGCCCGCGCGGGCACGTCGCTGGCCGGGGTGCGCCAGGTGCTGCTGTCGCATCCGCACGACGGGCCCGCGCTGGAGGTGCCGGCGGGGCTGCCGACGCCGGGCCGGGTCGCCGACGGGCGGGAGCTGGCGCTGCTGGACGGCCACCGGGTGAAGGCGATCGCCGTGGACATCCCCGGTACCGGGTACGAGATCACCGGCACCGAGGGCGAGCGGCTGCTGTATCTGCCGCCGGGCGGCGCGCCGGCCGGACTGGACAACGGCCACGGCCACGGCCAGGGGGGCGGCCCGTACGACATGGTGCTGCTGGACGTCCTGGAGCGGCCGGACGGACTGGCGCGGCTGCGGGCCACCGGGGCGGTGGACGCGGCGACGGACGTGGTCGCCGTCCATATCGACCACGGTGCGCCGCCGGGGCCCGAGCTGCACCGCAGGCTCGCGGCGGCGGGCGCGCGGACCGTGCCGGACGGGGCCTCGCTGGTGGTCGGCGAGTATCACGCGGTGCCCGATCTGCCGCGCCGGACGCTGGTGCTGGGCGGCGCGCGCAGCGGGAAGTCGGCCGAGGCGGAGCGACGGCTGGCCTCCTTCCCCGACGTGGTGTACGTGGCCACCGGGGGGACGCGGGAGGGCGATACGGAGTGGGCGGAGCGGATCTCGCTGCACCGGGAGCGGCGCCCGGCGACCTGGCGCACCGTCGAGACCTGCGATCTGGTGCCGCTGCTGGAGACCGGCGGGCCGGACCACGCGGCCCCGGCGGAGCCGGGCGAGCTGTCCCCGCTGCTCATCGACTGTCTGGCGCTGTGGCTGACGGGGGTGATGGACGAGGTCGGGGCGTGGGACGACGAGAAGTGGGCGGCGAGCGGCCGGCGGGCGCTGCGGGAGCGGACCGACGCACTGGTCGCGGCGGTGCGGGCGGCGCGGCGTCCGGTGGTGGCGGTGAGCAACGAGGTCGGCTCCGGCGTCGTCCCGGCGACCGCGGCGGGCCGTCGCTTCCGGGACGAACTGGGGCGGCTGAACGCCGCGTTCGGGGCGGAGTGCGAACAGGTCGTGCTGGTGGTGGCCGGGCAGGCGGTTGCGCTGCGCGGCTGACGGCGGGGCGGCCGCGCGGCTGACCGGTGCGCCGCCCGGCCCGTGTCCGCTTGCCCCCGCGCGCGGCACCGGGTCCTCTGGGGGCGTGCACGCGCCGCCGTATCGCCTTCCCGGCCGCTGCGCCCGCCATGAGACGGGCGCGCGGGGGCTGTTCGACGCGGCCGTACGGTCCTATGTGGCGCGGCGCCCGCAGGCCACGGTGGTCGCGCTCGGCGAGGGGCTGGGCACCGGCTTCTGGCGGCTGGACAACGGGCGGCTGACCTGGCTGACCGTGGCGTCCCCGGATCTCGCCGCGGTGCGCCGGATGCTGCTCCCGGACGGCCCGCGCCGCCGTACCGTCGCCTGCGCCCCGGCCGGCCCCGGCTGGCTGGATGCCGTACCGGATCCCGGCAGCGGGGTCGTCGTCACGGCGCCCGGCGTGCTGCGGCGGCTGTCGCCGGCGGCCGGGCGGGCGCTGCTCGCGGCCTGCGCGGCGCGCTTCGGCGACGGTGCGCTGGTCTTCGACGCGTCCTCCCGCCGGGCGGCCGCCCTGGTGGCGGGCGCGCACCCGCTGATCGCGTCGGTGCGCGAGGTGGCTCCCCGTCAGGGACGCGGCGGCCGCTTCCGGACGCCGTGGACACCACTGGTGTACGAGCTCCGCTTTGCCCTCAACCCCGGCGCACGCGGGCCGACCAGCCGGTAATCTGCGCCCAATGAGCAGCCTGAACCTCGATGACTTCGCCCATCTGATCGAGCGCCCCGACGGCGCCGCGCGCCGTGACGCCGAGGAACGGCGGGCCCGGCTGGCCGTGGCGCCGGAGGCGCTGGGGCGGCTGGACGAACTGGGCGGGTGGCTGGCCGCGGCGCAACGGCAGGTGCCGGTGCGGCGTATCGAGCGGCCGCGGGCGGTGGTGTTCGCGGGCGACCACGGGGTGGCGGAGCTGGGGGTTTCGGCGCGGCCGGAAGGCGGGACCCGGGACCTGGTGCGGGCGGTGCTGGACGGTGCGAGCCCGGCGGCGGTGCTGGCGCGGACCGCCGGGGTGCCGCTGCGGATCGTCGACATGGCGGTGGACTGCGATCCCGAGGAGCTGCCGGAGGACGTCACCCGGCACCGGGTGCGGCGCGGCTCGGGCCGGATCGACGTCGAGGACGCGCTGAGCGCCGAGGAGGCCGAGGCGGCGTTCCGGGCCGGGATGGCGGTCGCGGACGAGGAGGCGGACGCCGGGACGGATCTGGTGGTGCTGGGCGATCTGAGCGTCGGCGGGACGACGGCCGCGAGCACGCTGATCGCCGCGCTGTGCGGGACGGACGCCTCGGTGGTCACGGGGCGCGGCGGGGCGCGTATCGACGATCTGACGTGGATGCGCAAATGCGCGGCGATCCGCGATGCGCTGCGGCGGGCCCGGCCGGTGCTCGGCGACCAACTGGAGCTGCTGGCGACGGTCGGCGGCGCGGATCTGACCGCGATCACCGGCTTTCTGCTCCAGAGCGCGGTGCGCCGGACGCCGGTGATCCTGGACGGGGTGGTCTCGGCGGCCTGTGCGCTGGTGGCGCAGCGGGTGGCGTTCCGGGCGCCGGACTGGTGGCTGGCCGGGCAGGCGAGCGGCGAGCCGGCGCAGGCCAAGGCGCTGGACCGGATCGCGCTGACCCCGCTGCTCGACCACGGCGTCACGGCGGGCGAGGGCACGGGCGCGCTGCTGGCGCTGCCGCTGGTGCAGGCGGCGGCGGCCCTGGCGGCGGAGCTTCCGGTCCGCGACTGACCGCGGGGCGGCGCGCGGGACCCGTCCGCGCGGCCCCCGGGGCCCGGCACCCGGCGCCGGACGAGGTGAAGATCACGTGGCGCCCGCTCAACTCGGCGGTGCGCCGCCACGTCTACGGGGATGGCACGCGGCCGGTCGCGGGCCGCGGTGCCGCGCCGACCACGCCCACCGCTCGGTATCTGTCCCACGGGGGTGGCAACGGCATGGCGCGCTCGCGCTCCGACGAAATACCGCAAATACCGCCTTGTCGGGGAAGTGCGGGCCATGCTCGTCGACAACAGCGCCGTCGCGCAGTGCGTCGATCCCACCCCGGGCCCGCCGCAGCGGTGCCGCCGTCAGCAGCACCTGGAGAACAGTCGATGACCGAGCCGGCCCTGCGTCGCGCCGCGCGTGCCGAGTGGGGCCCGCTCCTGCGGACGGGGTGGTCCGCGCTGGCGGCGAAGAAGCTGCGGGCGATCCCGCTGACGCTCACCGCGGTGTGCCTGACGCTGGCCCTCCAGGTCATACAGAACCAGCCGTGGGGCTATCAGCCGGTGCAGAACATCGGCTCCGTACAGGCCTATGAGCACATCTGGCTGGCGCTGCTGCGCACTCCCCTGTCGGTGTTCGTGCCGGCGCCGGACCTGCCGGTGTGGGGCGCGCTGGTGCAGATCCTGATCGTCTTCGGGCTGGCCGAGATCTGCGTGGGCTGGCGGCAGATGTTCGCGGTGGCCTATCTGGCCACGCTCGCCGGGACCATGTACGCGCGGCTCGGCCTGTGGATCGGCCCCGAGTCGCCCATCGGGCTGCCGGACGCGGACAAGTTCGTCGTCGACACCGGCCCGTCGGCCGCCGTGGTGGGCCTGGCGATCTATGTGAGCTGGCGCTACCGGGCCTGGCTGACCTGCTCGCTGGTGGTGGCCTCGATGGTCTTCGAGGTGCTGTTCATCAAGAGCAACCTGGCGGGCAAGGAGCACATCGCGGCGGTGCTGGCGGTGCTCGCGGTGTGCGTGGTGTGCGAGTTGTGGCGGCCGGGCGCACCGCGCGCTGCCCGGCGGGTCAGCGGCTGGGGAAACCCCCGATGACGTGCTCGACCCGGCGGCGCAGGGCCGACCAGCGGCGGTCGTGCCGGTAGGCGCGGACGGTGGCGCGGGCCCTGGCCTTGGGGCGGTTGCGGTAGAAGCGCCGGGCCCAGGGCGAGTTGGGGCGGGCCAGCCGGACGGCGCCGAAGAGCGCCACGAAGGGGATGAAGACCCCGACGACGGCGAGCCGGCCCTTGCCCTTGACCAGGGAGATCACCGCGAAGAGAAAGTTGATCGCCACGGTCCGTACGACCTGGAAGCGGTCCTGGGTCTCGGCGGGGCTGAGCTCGTTGACGCCGAACGGCAGGAACCCGGCGAGGACCAGTCCGACCAACGCGACCGTGAGGATGACGATCTCGACGCTCTTGGTGCCCTCCTCGCTCCAGTACACGTCGTCCAGGTGGAGGATCAGCGCGAACTCGTCCAGGACCAGACCGACTCCGATGCCGAAGAGCACCGCCGCCAGTCCCGCGCCGAAGCCCCCGCGGCCGACCGCCAGGGCGATGAAGCCGCCGACGACCAGCAGGACGACACCGGGGACGACGTGGTGGACATGCAGCCCGCCGGACGCGATGTTGCGGAACGGGCCCCGGCCTGCGCGGATGAGCCGGGTGATGACCCGGGTGACCAGAAAGGTCAGGACGAACGAGGCGAGGGCGAGCAGCAGCGGGAGCTTCCCCGGTTCCACGATGTTGCGGTACCACCAGTGGCCCATCGCACGCCCACCTTTCGCTCCCGTGTGCCGGGTGAGGGCCGCCGCGCGGGGGCGATGTACGGATAAGGGGCAATCTACGGACTCCGGTGGCGGACCGGCCCTTCCCAGGGGGCGGACGGGGGCCATCCAGGGGGCCGGAGCACCGGGATAGCCTGCCGCGGTGAGCGAGCGAAGCGAGAGAACCATCGGGAGGTGCGCGCCTCGCGAATGCGAGGCCGAGCGAAGCGAGGTCTCGGCATGACCGATTCCCCCGGCCCGCCGCCCTCCCCCGCCGACGCCCTGCGCTTCGCGTTCGGCACACTGACCGCGCTCCCGGTCCGCCTGACCCGCTGGGACCGGGCGACGGCGCGCGGCGGGATGCTCTGCGCACCGCTGGCCGGGCTGGTCGTGGGGCTCGCCGCGGCCGCGCTCGGCGGGGCGGTGCTGCTGCTGGGCGGCGGCCCGCTGCTCGCCGCGGTCGCCACCGCCGCCGTTCCCGCGGCGCTCACCCGCGGTCTGCATCTGGACGGACTGGCCGACACCGCCGACGGCCTGGGCAGCGCCAAGCCCGCCGAGGACGCGCTGCGCATCATGAAGCAGTCCGACATCGGGCCGTTCGGGGTCCTCACGCTGCTGTTCACGCTGCTGGCCCAGGTGGCGGCGCTGGCCGGACTGTACGCACAGGGCTGGGCGTCGGGGGCCCTCGCGGCGGCCGTCGCCGGGGTCACCGCCCGGTGTGCGCTGACGCTGGCCTCCCGTACGGGCGTACCGGCGGCCCGCCCGGAGGGCCTGGGCGCGGCGGTCGCGGGCACCGTCGCGGCCGGGGCGGCGCTGCTGTGCGCCGCACTGGTCACCGCCCTGAGCGCGGCGGCGGGCGCCGCGGTGTCCGGCCCGTACGGCGCCCTGCACACCGCGCTGGCCGCGCTGCTCGGGCTCGGCACCGCCGAACTCCTGCTGCGGCACTGCCGACGCCGTTTCGGCGGCGTGACCGGCGATGTCTTCGGCGCCCTCGCGGAGAGCGCGGGACTGGCGGCCGTGGTGGTGCTCGCACTGGGCTGACGGGGCGGCACCCGACGCACCGTTACCGGCCGTTGCGGCAACCGGCAACGCCTTGCGGCGTCGCCGAGCGTAGGCTCGGCCGCAGCAGCGCCCAGCGCGCACAAGGATTCCCGGACGGAACAGGACTCTCATCACCGTGACTGCACTGACCCTCAGTACTTCTTCCGCCGCAACGGTGCGTGCGGATGCCGTCGTCGTCGGCGCGGCCAAGGGCGCCAAGGGCGTCGTGGTGGCCCCCGGTGCGGAGGCCGTGGACAAGGCCTTCGGCGGCAAGCTCGCCGCCGTGCTGGAGACCCTCGGCGCGAGTGGTGCCGAGGGCGAGGTGACCAAGCTGCCCTCGGCCGACGGCATCAAGGCGCCGGTCGTGCTGGCGGTCGGGCTGGGCGACGCCCCGGCCAAGGGCGACGCGTACGACAACGAGGCGCTGCGGCGCGGCGCGGGCACCGCGGCCCGCGCGCTGACCGGCAGCAAGAAGGCCGCCTTCGCGCTGCCGCTGGAGGACGCCGAGGCGGCCGCCGCGGTGAGCGAGGGCGCGCTGCTCGGCGCGTACACCTTCACCGCGTTCCGCAGCAACGGCAACGGAAAGAACGCGAAGAAGAACGGCGCCGGGTCGGCGCCGCTCGGCGAGGCCGCCATCCTGGGCGCCAAGCCGCGCGACAAGGAGCACAAGGCCGCCGCCGAGCGCGCCCAGACGCTGGCTTCGGAGATCAACCGCGCCCGCGACCTGATCAACACCCCCTCCAACGCCCTCGACCCGAAGTCCTTCGCGGCCGAGGCGCAGGCCGCCGCCAAGGAGTTCGGCCTCAAGGTCGAGGTGCTGGACGAGAAGGCGCTCGCGAAGGGCGGCTACGGCGGCCTCCTGGGCGTCGGCCAGGGCTCCGAGGCCCCGCCGCGGCTGGTGCGGATCGCGCACACCCACCCCAAGGCCGCGAAGACCCTCGCGCTGGTCGGCAAGGGCATCACGTACGACTCGGGCGGCATCTCGCTCAAGCCGGCCGGTCACAACGAGACCATGAAGTGCGATATGAGCGGTGCCGCCGCGGTCTTCGCCGCGGTCGTGGCCGCCGCCCGGCTGGGCCTGGAGGTCAATGTCACCGGCTGGCTGGCGCTCGCCGAGAACATGCCCTCCGGTGCGGCCACCCGCCCCGGTGACGTGCTGACCATGTACAGCGGCAAGACCGTCGAGGTGCTCAACACCGACGCCGAGGGCCGTCTCGTGCTGGCCGATGCGCTGACCCGGGCCTCGGAGGAGTCGCCGGACGCGATCGTGGACGTGGCGACGCTGACCGGCGCGATGGTGCTGGCGCTGGGCCACCGCCACTTCGGGATCATGGCGAACGACGACGCCTTCCGCGCCTCGGTCCACGAGATCGCGGAGGAGGTCGGCGAGGAGTCCTGGCCGATGCCGATGCCGTCCCACCTGCGCAAGGGCATGGATTCGCCGGTCGCCGACATCGCCAACATGGGCGAGCGGATGGGCGGCGGTCTGGTCGCCGGGCTCTTCCTCAAGGAGTTCGTCGGCGAGGGCATCCCCTGGGCCCACCTGGACATCGCGGGCCCGGCCTTCCACGAGGGCGCGCCGTGGGGCTACACCCCCAAGGGCGGTACGGGCTCGGCGGTGCGCACCCTGGTGCGGCTGGCGGAGCGGACCGCGGCGGGCGACCTCGGCTGACGGCCCGGTTCCGGCTTGTCCGGTTTGCCGGTACGGCCCCGGGCTCACAGCCCGGGGCCGCGACTGTGCGTACGCTGCACGGAAAAGCGGGCCGTTCGCCCTCAACGAAATCCGCACGTCCGTACGCCCCGGTAACCCCCACCGGCGGCCCCTCCGGCCGCCCCGGGCCCCTCCCCCCGTCCCGTCCGTGTTCAACAAGTGCGAAGATGGGTTCTCGGCAGGACAGGGCCCCCCTTACCCAGGGCCGACATCAAAGCGGCCGAACCACAGCCGCCGTCCGGTCATTGGAGACCGGCTCCGGCGTACCCATGCATGGAGGACGTGACGTGGCGAACGACGCCAGCACCGTTTTCGACCTAGTGATCCTCGGAGGCGGTAGCGGTGGTTACGCCGCTGCCCTGCGCGGGGCGCAGCTGGGCCTGGACGTCGCCCTGATCGAGAAGAACAAGCTCGGCGGCACCTGCCTGCACAACGGCTGCATCCCCACCAAGGCGCTGCTGCACGCCGGTGAGATCGCGGATCAGGCTCGTGAGGCCGCTCAGTTCGGTGTCAAGACCTCGTACGAGGGCATCGACATCGCGGGCGTCCACAAGTACAAGGACGATGTGATCTCGGGCCTGTACAAGGGCCTGCAGGGTCTGGTCGCCTCCCGCAAGGTGACCTACATCGAGGGCGAGGGCCGACTGTCCTCCCCGACCTCCGTCGCGGTCAACGGCCAGCAGGTCCAGGGCCGGCACATCCTCCTGGCGACCGGCTCCGTGCCGAAGTCGCTGCCCGGTCTGGAGATCGACGGCAACCGCATCATCTCCTCGGACCACGCGCTGACGCTGGACCGCGTCCCGCAGTCCGCGATCATCCTGGGCGGCGGCGTGATCGGCGTCGAGTTCGCCTCGGCGTGGAAGTCCTTCGGCGCCGACGTCACCATCGTCGAGGGCCTCAAGCACCTCGTCCCGGTCGAGGACGAGAACAGCTCCAAGCTGCTGGAGCGGGCCTTCCGCAAGCGGGGCATCAAGTTCAACCTCGGCACCTTCTTCGACAAGGCCGAGTACACCGCCGACGGCGTCAAGGTCACCCTCGCCGACGGCAAGACCTTCGAGGCCGAGGTGCTGCTGGTCGCGATCGGCCGCGGGCCGGTCTCCGCGGGCCTCGGTTACGAGGAGCAGGGCGTCGCGATGGACCGCGGCTACGTCCTGGTCGACGAGTACATGCAGACCAACGTGCCGACGATCTCGGCGGTCGGCGACCTCGTTCCCACCCTCCAGCTCGCGCACGTCGGCTTCGCCGAGGGCATGCTGGTGGCGGAGCGACTGGCCGGCCAGAAGGTCGTCCCGATCGACTACGACGGCGTGCCGCGCGTCACGTACTGCCACCCCGAGGTCGCTTCGGTGGGCATCACCGAGGCCAAGGCCAAGGAGCTGTACGGCGCCGACAAGGTCGTCGCTCTGAAGTACAACCTCGCGGGCAACGGCAAGAGCAAGATCCTCAAGACCACGGGCGAGATCAAGCTCGTCCAGGTCAAGGACGGTGCCGTGGTCGGCGTCCACATGGTCGGTGACCGTATGGGCGAGCAGGTCGGCGAGGCCCAGCTGGTCTACAACTGGGAGGCCCTGCCGGCCGAGGTTGCGCAGCTCGTCCACGCGCACCCGACGCAGAATGAAGCCCTCGGTGAGGCGCACCTGGCCCTGGCCGGGAAGCCTCTCCACTCCCACGACTGACCTCAGTCCCGGGCGCGACGACCACATCCGCTTCCCCAGGCTCTCAACTTCGTTCGAGCAGGGGAGACCCCATCCGTAAGGAGCAACCGAAACCATGGCGGTTTCCGTAACCCTTCCGGCGCTCGGCGAGAGCGTCACCGAGGGCACCGTCACCCGCTGGCTGAAGGCCGAGGGTGAGCGCGTCGAGGCCGACGAGCCGCTGCTCGAGGTGTCGACCGACAAGGTCGACACCGAGATCCCGGCCCCCGCCGCCGGCATCCTGGCCTCCATCAAGGTGGCCGAGGACGAGACGGTGGAGGTCGGCGCCGAGCTGGCCCTCATCGACGACGGCACGGGTGCGCCCGCTGCCGCCCCGGCCCCGGCCGCTGCCGAGGCCCCCGCTGCCCAGCCTCAGCCCGAGCCGACCCCGGCTCCGGCGGCCGAGGCTCCCGCCCCCGCCGCCGCCCCCGCGGGCGGCGCCGAGGGCACGGACGTCGTCCTCCCCGCGCTCGGCGAGAGCGTCACCGAGGGCACCGTCACCCGCTGGCTCAAGGAGATCGGCGAGGAGGTCTCGGCCGACGAGCCGCTGCTGGAGGTCTCCACCGACAAGGTCGACACCGAGATCCCCGCGCCGGCCTCCGGCGTCCTGCTGGAGATCGTCGTCGGCGAGGACGAGACCGCCGAGGTCGGCGCCAAGCTGGCCGTGATCGGCGCCAAGGGTGCGGCCCCGGCCGCCGCTCCGGCTCCGGCCGCTCCGGCTCCCGCCCCGGCCGCTCCGGCCCCGGCCCCCGCTGCCCCGGCGCCCGCCCCGGCTCCGGTCGCCGCCGCTCCGGCCCCGGCCCCCGCGCCCGCTCCGGCCCCCGCGCCGGCACCGGCTCCGGTTGCCGCTCCGGCCCCCGTCACCCCGGCCCCGGCCGCGGGTGAGGAGGCCGCGTACGTCACCCCGCTGGTGCGCAAGCTCGCCGCGGAGACCGGTGTGAACCTCGCCACGGTCAAGGGCACCGGTGTCGGTGGCCGGATCCGCAAGCAGGACGTCGTCGCCGCCGCGGAGGCCGCCAAGGCCGCCGCCCCGGCCGCCGCCGCTCCCGCGGCCGTCTCCAAGGCTCCGGCCCTGGAGGTCTCGCCGCTGCGCGGTCAGACCGTCAAGATGCCGCGGATGCGCAAGGTCATCGGCGACAACATGATGAAGGCCCTGCACGGCCAGGCGCAGCTGACCTCCGTGGTCGAGGTGGACATCACCGCGATCATGCGGATGCGCAACAAGGCCAAGGACTCCTTCGCGCAGCGTGAGGGCGTCAAGCTCTCCCCGATGCCGTTCTTCGTCAAGGCCGCCGTCCAGGCGCTGAAGGCCCACCCGGTCGTCAACGCCCGGATCAACGAGGACGAGGGCACCATCACCTACTTCGACACCGAGAACGTCGGTATCGCGGTGGATGCGGAGAAGGGCCTGATGACCCCGGTCATCAAGGGTGCGGGCGACCTCAACATCGCCGGTATCGCCCGTAAGACGGCGGAGCTGGCGGGCAAGGTCCGCGCCAACAAGATCACTCCGGACGAGCTGTCCGGCGCGACCTTCACCATCTCCAACACCGGCTCGCGCGGCGCGCTGTTCGACACGGTCATCGTGCCGCCGAACCAGGTCGGCATCCTGGGCATCGGTGCCACCGTCAAGCGCCCGGTGGTCATCAACCACCCGGACCTCGGCGAGACCATCGCGGTGCGCGACATGACCTACCTCGCGCTCTCCTACGACCACCGTCTGGTGGACGGCGCCGACGCCGCCCGCTACCTGACCACGGTCAAGCAGATCCTGGAGGCCGCCGAGTTCGAGACCGAGATCGGTCTCTGAGCCCGCTGGGCAGCCGGTAGGTACGCCACAGGTGTGCAGGGGCCGGCCCCGGTTCGTATTCGAGCCGGGGCCGGCCCCTTGCCGTCTGCCGGTCGCGGCCCCGGCTGCCGGATAATGGCCCCCTCGTCACCACCCGCTCTGAAGGAGCACGTCATGACCCCGCCCGTCGTCCATTCGCTGCGCGAACAGATCCGCGAGCACATCCTCGAGGGGATCGTCAGCGGCCGCTGGCAGCCGGGCGAGCGGATCGTGGAACGCCGGATCGCCGTGGAGCTGGAGGTCAGCCAGACGCCGGTACGGGAGGCGCTGCGCGAGCTGGAATCGCTCCAGCTGATCGAGTCGGCGCCGAACAAGGGCGTACGGGTGCGCAATCTGACCGCGGACGACCTCAAGGAGAGCTACCCGGTGCGCGCCGGGCTGGAGCAGGTGGCCGCGGAGCTGGCCGCGGGCCGTCTGGCGGACGATACGGCGGCCCTGGAGCGCGAGGTGGCGGCGCTGCGGGAGGCGGACCTGGCCGGGGACGGGGAGGCCCAGGTGCGGCACACGGTGGCCTTCCACCGGGAGATCGTGCGGGCGGCCGGGAACGCCGTTCTGCGGCACACCTGGGAGTCGCTGGGCATCGAGGTCTGGACGACGCTGTCGATCCGCTGGTTCAGCCCGGAGCCGCGCTCGCACGCCCAGGAGCACCAGGAGATCGTGGACGCCTTCCGGCGGCGCGACCCGAAGATCGGCCCACTGCTGAAGGCACACGTGCTGAGCTGCGCGCCGAGGCTCTGAGGAGCGGACGCGGGGCGCCGCGCGCGGCAGACGGCGCGGACGCGGGGCGTGAGACAGGGACTGCGGGGCGTATCGGAGGGTGACTCCGGCGCCCCGTTTTCCGTGCCTCCGGAGCCCCGATTTCACTGGCACCGCGTGCCCGAAAATGCGGCACCCCGTGCCGACCTGCGGTTATTCCTCCGCGAACGTTGATCGATCATCGATCAGGGGCGTATCGTCGTCCGTCGGGGCGCGACACCCCTGCCTGCCAAGCACCCACTCGCACTCCCGACCCACCGTCCGGAAAGGGGCCACCCATGCCCGACCCCGTCTACGGAGTAATGGCGCAAGCCACACGCCTGCCGTACAGCCAGCTCGACCAGCTCCCGGACCGGGACCCCGAGGAGACCGCCGAGTGGCGCGAATCCCTTGACGCCGTCACCAAGGCCGCGGGCCCGCACCGCGCCGCGTATCTGATGCGCCGCGCGCTGGAGCACAACGGTGCTCCCGGGCTCGCGCCCCTGGAGACGGACTACGTCAACACCATCCCGACCTCCGCCGAGCCGGCCTTCCCCGGCGACGAGGCGATGGAGGCCCGGATCACCGCCTGGAACCGCTGGAACGCCGCCGCCATGGTGACGCGCGGCTCGCGGTTCGGCGTCGGCGGCCACATCGCGACCTTCGCGTCCGCGGCCTGGCTGTACGAGACCGGCTTCCAGCACTTCTTCCGCGGCAAGGAGGGCGACGGCAGCGGCGACCAGCTCTACATCCAGGGCCACGCCTCCCCGGGCATCTACGCCCGCGCCTTCCTCGACGGCCGCCTCACCGAGGACCACCTCGACCACTTCCGCCAGGAGTCCGGCGGCAAGGGCCTGCCCTCCTACCCGCACCCGCGGCGGCTGCCGTGGCTGTGGGAGTTCCCGACCGTCTCCATGGGCCTCGGCCCGCTGTCGGCGATCTACCAGGCCCGTTTCAACCGCTACCTCCAGGGCCGCGGCATCAAGGACACCGCCAACTCGCACGTCTGGGCCTTCCTGGGCGACGGCGAGATGGACGAGCCCGAGTCGACCGCCGCGCTCGCGCTGGCCGGCCGCGAGGGTCTGGACAACCTGACCTTCGTCATCAACTGCAACCTCCAGCGCCTCGACGGCCCGGTGCGCGCCAACTTCAAGATCGTTCAGGAGCTGGAGGCGCAGTTCCGCGCCGCCGGCTGGAACGTCGTCAAATCGCTGTGGGGTTCGGCCTGGGACGAGCTGTTCCAGCTCGACACCACGGGCGCGCTGGTCCGCCGGCTGCGCCTGGTGCCGGACGCGCAGTTCCAGACGTACGCCACCCGCGACGTGGCCTACATCCGCGAGCACTTCTTCGGCGCCGAGCCGGCCCTCGTCGAGATGGCGAAGGTCCTGACCGACGCGAAGATCGCCGAGTGCTTCCACACCTCCCGCGGCGGCCACGAGGCCCGCAAGGTGTACGCGGCGTACAAGGCGGCCGTCGGGTTCAAGGGCGCGCCGACCGTGATCCTCGCCCAGACCGTCAAGGGCTACACCCTCGGCCCCGGCTTCGAGTCCAAGAACGCCAACCACCAGATGAAGAAGCTCTCGGGCAAGGAGTTCCGCGCGATGCGCGACCTGCTCGACCTTCCCATCCCGGACGCGAAGCTGGACGAGGACCTGGTGCCGTACGGCCACCCGGGAGCCGACTCCCCCGAGGTCCGCTACCTCCAGGAACGCCGCGCCGCGCTCGGCGGTCCGGCCCCGGCCCGCCGGCTGCACGCCTCGGCCGCGCTGCCGCAGCCCGAGGAGCGCGCCTTCAAGGCGCTGTACAAGGGCTCCGGCAAGCAGGAGATGGCCACCACCATGGCCTTCGTCCGCCTGGTCAAGGACCTGATGCGGGACAAGGAGACCGGCCGCCGCTGGGTGCCGATCGTCCCGGACGAGGCCCGCACCTTCGGTATGGAGTCGCTGTTCCCCTCGGCCGGCATCTACTCGCCGAAGGGCCAGACGTACGAGCCGGTCGACCGCGACCAGCTGATGTACTACAAGGAGGCCACCGACGGCCAGATCCTCAACGAGGGGATCACCGAGGCCGGCGCCATGGCCGACTTCATCGCCGCCGCCACGTCGTACGCGACCCACGGCGAGCCGATGATCCCCTTCTACATCTTCTACTCGATGTTCGGCTGGCAGCGCACCGCCGACCAGATGTGGCAGCTCGCCGACCAGCTCGGCAAGGGCTTCATCGTCGGCGCCACCGCGGGCCGTACGACCCTGACCGGTGAGGGCCTCCAGCACGCCGACGGCCACTCGCACCTGATCGCGTCCACGAACCCGGCGTCGCTCAACTACGACCCGGCCTTCGCGTACGAGATCGCGGTGATCGTCAAGGACGGTCTGCGCCGGATGTACGGCGAGACCCCCGAGGACGTCTTCTACTACCTCACCGTCTACAACGAGCCCAAGCAGCAGCCGGCCATGCCCGAGGGCGTCGAAGAGGGCATCCTCAAGGGCCTCTACCGCTTCAAGGAGGCCGCCGACGCGACGTCGGAGACCCCGCGCACCCAGCTGCTGGCCTCCGGCACCGCGATCCACTGGGCCCTGGAGGCACAGCGGCTGCTCGCCGAGGACTGGGACGTGGCCGCCGACGTATGGTCCGCGACCTCCTGGGGCGAGCTGCGCCGCGACGCCCTGGAGTGCGACGCGGCCCGCCTGGAGGGCGAGGACCGCATCCCGTACGTCACCCGTGCCCTGGCCGGCGCCCCCGGCCCGGTCGTCGCGGTGAGCGACTGGATGCGGGCCGTCCCGGACCAGATCGCCCCCTGGGTCGAGCAGGACTGGACGTCCATCGGCACCGACGGCTTCGGCCTCTCCGACACCCGCGATGCGGCCCGCCGCCACTTCGGCGTGGACCCGCAGTCGGTGGTCGTCCAGACGCTGGCCGCCCTGGCCCGCCGGGGCGAGGTCAAGCCGGAGACGGTCAAGGAGGCCCGGCAGCGCTACGGGCTGTGACCCGCGGCGTCCGGGGCGGCCCGGCCCTGTCCGGGCCGCCCGGCCCGCCCCTTGAGAGCTTTCGGGCTCTCCCCCAACTCCCGTGCGGAGGCGACCTTCCCGCGCCCGGAGCCTCCGCACGGGACTCCACCGGCCCGGCCGGCCATGCCCTGACTCGGCCGGGCCGGTTCGTGCAACCCGGCGTCGACCCGGCGTTCCGCGCAGTCGTCCACAGGCCGGCCGTCGACCGCGGGCGTTGTCAGTGGCACCCGGCATGATGGGAACATGCGTGCAGCGCGGCTGATCAAGATGGTGTTACTGCTCCAGTCGCGGCCGTCGATGACGGCCGGCGAGCTGGCGCGCGAGCTGGAGGTCTCCGAGCGTACGGTCGCCCGGGACGTCCTCTCCCTCTCCGAGGCCGGTGTGCCCGTCTACGCCGACCGCGGGCGGGCCGGCGGCTACCGCCTGATAGGCGGGTACCGCACCCGCCTGACGGGCCTGGGCCGCAGCGAGGCGGAGGCGCTCTTCCTGTCCGGAGTGCCCTCTGCGCTGCGCGAGATGGGCCTCGCGGACGCCGCCTCCGCCGCCCGCCTCAAGGTCTCCGCCGCCCTGCTTCCCGAACTGCGGGGCGCCGCCGCGGGCGCCGCCCAGCGCTTCCACCTCGACGCCCCGGCCTGGTACCAGGAGCCCGAGACCCCCGCCCTGCTGCCCGCCGTCGCCGACGCGGTCTGGGACGACCGCCGGATCCGGGTGCGCTACCGCCGCAAGGACGCCGAAGTACAGCGGGAGTTGGAGCCGTACGGGCTCGTGCTCAAGGCGGGGGTGTGGTACGTGGCGGCCAGGGTGGAGGGGAGTTTCCGGGTCTATCGGGTCGACCGGTTCGCTGCGGTGGAGGCCGTGGGGGCCAACGGGGCCGAGCAGGCCGAGCGCGGCGACGGGCCCGGTGGCGAACGGTTCGTACGGGACGAGGAGTTCGACCTCCCCGCGTTCTGGGCCGAGCGGGCGGCGGAGTTCGCCCGGTCGATCCTGCGGGAGGAGGTGGTGCTCCGGCTCTCCGCATCCGGAGTACGCCGCCTGCCGTACGTCACCGGGCGCGCGGCGGCCCGGGAGGCGATAGCCGAGGCCGAGGCGGCGGGCGGCCCCGGTGCGGACGGATGGCTGACCGTCACCCTGGCCGTGGAGTCCGAGGAGGTCGCCTACGCCCAGCTGCTGGCGCTCGGCCCGGAGGGCGAGGTGCTCTCGCCCCCGGGGCTGCGCGAGCGCTTCGTCACGGCCGCCCGGCGGTCGGCCGCGCTGTACGGGTAGCACCAGGCGGCGCCCGGCGGTGGTCCGAGACGGCGCTCAGCGGTAGTCCGCCGCCGTCGCCTCCTTCCCGCCGAAGACCACCTCCTCGAAGTAGCCGTCGCAGTCGGGCCGGGAGCCGTCCGTGTCCGTGAAGCCGTACTCCTTCGCCAGCTGACCGCTGGAGAGCGACTGCCCGCTCCAGCGCCGCTTGTCCGGGTCGGCGGCCAGCTCGCGGACGGCACGGGCGATCAGTGCGGGCGACTCGGCGATGGCGAAATGCGGCTCCTGGGCCACCGCATCGCGCCAGGTCTCCTCCGTCACCCCGAAGTGGTCCAGCATCTCCTCGGACCGCAGGAATCCGGGGGTGAGCGATACGGCCGTACCGCCGTACTCCGCGAGTTCGGCGGCGAGGCCGAAGGCGATGCGGTGCGGGACGTTCTTGGTGAGGTCGAAGCAGAGGCTGTCGCGGTAGCGGCGGTTGGCGGCGGCGGTGCCGTCGGTGATCTCGACGACTAGGCCGCCGGGCCGCCGGATCAGCAGCGGCAGCGCGTAATGGCCGGTGATGACGTGGGTGTCGATGCCGAGGCGGAACATCCGCAGCCCGGCGTCCAGATCGAGCTCCCAGAGCTTGGTGTCGAACTGGATCAGACGGTCGCCGCCCCAGACGCTGTTGACCAGGATGTCCAGGCGCCCCTGCTCCCGGTCGATGCGCTCGATCAGCGCCGCCACCTGTGCCGTCTCCAGATGGTCCGTCGGCACGGCGACCCCCGTGCCCCCTGCCGCGGTCACCAGCTCCCCGGTCTGCTCGATGGTCTCCGTCGGTCGGCCGACCTCGCTGACCCGCTCCCTGGTCGTCCGCCCCGTCACATAGACCAGCGCACCCGCCCGGCCCAGCTCCACGGCCATCGCCCGGCCCGCGCCCCGGGTCGCCCCGGCGACCAGCGCCACCTTGCCGGTCAGATCCCCCGTCGCGGGGACACCGCCCCGCCCCGGGGCGGAATCCGCCTGTCCCGCCCGTCCCGCCTGATCCGTCCGTCCCGCCATGAGCCGCTCCTCGTCCTCGGGCACCCGTGGCACCCAGAGGTGCCACGCCGCCGTCTTCGCTGTACGCCGCGACCCTGACAGCGAATCCAGACACCCTCCGTCCGGTTTCCGCTGCGGCACCACGTGATCTGCCCGACGTCCGCTCAGGGGGGCGACGGCCGCCCCGCCGGCCCGGCCCGGCCCACGGCCCTCACCCTCCCCCCGTCCCCCAGCCGTCCCCACACCTCGGCCGGGGCGGCGGCCGGGGGAGCCGGTACGGCGAGGGTGGGGGTCGTCGTGGTGGTCCGTACGGCGCCCGTGGCGTCGAGGCCGGTGACACCCGGACTGCCCGCGGCGAGCAGATACCACTTCCCGGACTTCGCCTGCCAGTGAACGTCGCCGACCACCGGGCGCCCGAAGCGGCCGCAGCGGGCGGTGTTCAGGGCCCCGCCGGCGATCCGCCCGGGGTCCGTCGGCCGGGCGGCGGGTGGCTGGAACTGTACGGTGACCCGGCCCGGTCCTCGCCAGGTGTCGGCGCGGGCGCAGACCCAGGTGACGCTGCCGCCGCCCTCCGGGAGGCTCTGCCGGGCGTACGCCCAGTTGTTGACGGACCGTACGCCGTCGCCCCGCAGCGCCCGTAGCGAGCAGGCCGTACGGGCCCAGCTGTGCAGCGCGGCCGCCCCGGCCACCTCGCCGGAACCGGCCACCTCGCCGGAACCGGCCGCCTCGCCACCGGCCGCATCGGCCCCGGGCCCCCCGGCACCCGCCCGGCCCGCCTCGCCGTACATCAGATGCACCGGCGCCAGGTCGCCCAGATCGCTCACCAGGAAGCCGCGGGTCTCCCCGATCCGCGCCGAGGTGTGCAGCCGGGCCACCGGCCAGCTCCCGCAGGCGCCGCCGCTCTCGGGCGGGGTCGGGATGCGGTCGGTGACGCCGTCCGGGGCGACGTGCAGCCCGCGTTCCGGGGCGTTGGGCGCGAGCAGGTCGCGGGTGGTGATGCCGGAGATCCAGGGGGCGAGCAGATAGCGCATCCAGCCGTTGCCGCGGCCGATGACCAGCGCGCCGCCGCTCGTCACCCCCGCGTTGTCGACCCGGGCGAAGTGCAGCGTGGGGGTGGCGTCCTCCGGCTCGGCGTAGCGCACCAGCCGGTCGCCGTCGTGGAAGACCGCCACCATGACGTTGTCGATCAGCCCCGCGTACAGGAGCCGCGGCGGCTGGTCCGGCGGCCTGGTGGAGGTCCCGGCGGACGCGGTGATCCGGGTGCCGGGGGGCGGCGCCGCCCAGACCCGCAGCGCCCGCCCCAGCAGTTCGCGGTCGCCGGCCTCGTGGCCGCGCGGCGGCCAGGCGGTGAAGTCCACCCGGGAGGCGCCGGCCCACTGCTCGTTGGGGGCGCGCAGCAGCCGGGCCGGATCCAGTGCCTGCTCGGCGGCGGTCTGCTGCCGGGGCGGGCCGCCGCCGTCGCCCACCACCGCGGTCACCGCCGCGACGAGTGCCACCGCGGCCGCCAGGACCCCCGCCGCCCGCACCCGCTGGCGGCGGCGCAGCAGATCCGTCGGCCGGGTCTGCACGGTGCACGGGTCGAACTCCCCCGAGTTCAGCAGCGCCGCGGCGCCCGCCCCGGTGGCCCGGTCCAGCGCGGCGGCCGCCCGCTGTGCCTCATCCGGGTCCTCGACCCCGGCCGCCACCAGGACGGCGCGCGCCGCGTCCCGGTCGAGCCCCTCCAGGTGCCACAGCCCGAGGGCGGCCCGTACGGGGGCGGGGACGGCCGACAGCGCCCGGTCCAGGGCGAGTTCGTCGACACCGCCGGCCCGGGGGAAGAGCCGCAGGCCCCCGACGTACGGCACGAGGGGCAGCGGCCGGGCGGGCAGCGACTCGTACGACAGGGCCAGCCGCAGGGTGCGCAGCCGCACCAGGTCGTAGCCGGACGGGGCCGGGCCGCGCTGGGCCGGCAGCCCGCCGCGCCGGCGGCGGCGCCGGCCCGCGCGGGGCAGCGCCCGCTGGACCAGTCCGTGCGCGGCCAGGACCCTGCGGTGGCGGCCCAACGACGGCGGCAGGACGAGATAGCCGAGGCGTACCAGCCGTGGATAGTGCTCGACGATGGCCGCCTCGGCCCGCTCGATGTCGGCCCGGGTTCGTTCGTCCATGGGCATGGCCTGAAACAGCCCTTCGCGTATCGGGGGAAATGCCGCGGATGGGCGCGACAAGCCTTCCAACGAGTGAATTGTGGGACGGTCACTGGACCAGCCGGCCCACGACAGTTCACCCGTTGTGCAGCGTGACCTGTCAGCATCCGGGGGACTCCGCGTGCGCGGCGCGGCGCCAGGCACGATGCTGGAGCGGTGATGGACGAGACGGAGTTCTGGGAGCTGATCGACGCCTCCCGCGAGGCGGCCGAGGGCGACCCCGAGGAGCAGGCCGACGCGTTGGTCGAGCGGCTGGTCGGGCTGGACCCGGACGCCGTCACGGACTTCGCCCGCCACTTCGAGTCCCGCTACAACCGGGCCTACGCCTGGGACCTGTGGGCCGCGGCCGCCGTGATGCTGGACGGCGCCAGCGACGACGCCTTCGACTACTTCCGCTGCTGGCTGATCGGCCAGGGCCGGGAGGTCTTCGAGGGCGCGCTGCACGATCCGGACCATCTGGCCGAGCTCGTACCGGACTTCGACGAGGAGGTGGACGGCGACGCGGAGGAGCTGGGCTATGCCGCCGACGAGGCGTACGAGCGGCTGACCGGCATCGTCATGCCCGATCTGGGCCTGCCCGCGCCGCCGCGCGAACCGCTCGGCACCTACCTCGACTTCGACGATGACGACACTCTGGCGGAGCGCTTTCCCCGGCTCTGGGACCGTTTCCGGTCATAGCGGGCGCCACCGGGCGGGGCGGGCACACACCCCCGGGTGCGCCGCCTCCCCGGCCGCGGCGGGCAGTATGGCCCCATGCGCATCGCGATCACCGGCTCAACCGGTCTCATCGGCACGGAACTCGTGCGCTCGCTGAAAGCCGACGGACACGACGTCGTCCGCCTCGTACGGCGGACGCCCGCCGCCCCCGACGAGGTGCGCTGGGACCCCCGGCGCCAGGAGGTGGACACCGCCGGCCTCGCGGGCTGCGAGGCGCTGGTCCACCTCGCGGGCGCGGGCGTCGGCGACCACCGCTGGACGGCGGCGTACAAACGCGAGATCCGCGACAGCCGCGTCCTGGGCACCAGGGCCCTCGCCGCCGCCCTCGCCGCCATGCCGGACCCGCCCGGGGTCCTGGTGTGCGGCAGCGCGATCGGTTACTACGGCGACACCGGCGACCGGCGGACGGACGAGACCGCCTCGGCCGGTACGGGCTTCCTGCCGGACGTCTGCGTCGACTGGGAGGCCGCCGCGCAGCCGGCCCAGGACGCCGGTATCCGTACGGTCTTCGCCCGCACCGGCCTGGTCGTGGCCCGTTCGGGCGGCGCCTGGGGCCGGCTCTTCCCCCTCTTCCGCCTGGGCCTGGGCGGGCGGCTGGGCGACGGCAGCCAGTACTGGAGCTTCATCTCGCGCCACGACCACATCGCCGCGCTGCGCCACCTCATCGACACCGAGACCCTCGCCGGGCCGGTCAACCTCACCGCCCCCGAGCCCGTCACCAACCGCGAGGTCACCGCGGTCATGGGCAAACTCATGCACCGCCCCACCCTCTTCACCGTCCCCGCGCCCGTACTGCGCATCGCCCTGGGCGAGTTCGCGACCGACGTCCTGGCCAGCCAGCGCATCATCCCCCAACGCCTGCTGGACTCCGGCTTCGTCTTCACCCACCCCCGGATCGCGGACGCGGTGCGCGCCGCGTAACCGGGACGACGTCTAGGGCGCCGCGACAGCGCGGAGATCCGTCAGAAGCGCCCTAGCGGCCCGGCCGCCGCACGTCCTACACCGACGCGCCCCGGACGCGACCTGTCGCCGGCCCCCTCCCCCTCCCTAAGGTCCCGGCACAGACCACCGGTATCCCGCACGGCGGCACCGGGCATCGCACCGGTGCCACCACGCCGGGACACACCCCCCGGGAGGGCACCGTGCCGCGTACCTCATCGACCGTGGACGTCGTCATCGTGGGAGCCGGCCCGGCCGGTCTCGCCGCCGCCCGCCATCTGACCGGCGCCGGAGTGTCGGTCGCCGTGCTGGAGGCCGCGCCGCGGATCGGCGGCCGGGCGGCGACGGACGACATCGACGGCTTCCGGCTGGACCGCAGCGGCCGCCCGCTGGCGGTCTCCGTCGCCGAGTTGCGGCGCACCCCCGGCCTCGGCGCGCTCGCGCTGCGGCCGTTCGCACCGGGCCTGTGCCTGCACAACGGCCAGCGGGCGCAGCGCATCAGCTCGCCCCGGAGCACGAGGGGCGCACTCTGCGCGGCGCGCGCCCTCTCGCGCGCCGACCGCCGCGGCGAGCGCCGTACGGACCGCCGCACGGACCGCACCGGCGACCGCGACACCCCACCGACTCCCCCATATGCCGCCGACCGCCCGGTGATTGACACTCTGTCAGGCATCCCCGGATTCCCCCCGCGCCCCCAGGACGCCTTCCTGCGGCCCCTCCTCGCCGCCCTGACCGGCGACCCCAGGCTGCGCGGCTCCAGCCGCGGCGCCGCCCGGGTGCTGCGCGATTTCGCCGAGGGCCGGCTGTGCCTGCCGGCCGGCGGCGCCGCGGCGGTCCCCGAACTCCTGGCCGCCGCGCTGCCCGAGGGCACGGTCCGTACGTCCGTGCGCGCCGTGAGCGTCGCCACCAACGGCGTCACCACCGCCGAGCACGGGCCGCTGGCCTGTCGCGCCGTCCTGGTGGCCACCGGTGCCCGCGAGGCCGCCGAGCTGCTGCCGGGGCTGCGGGTGCCCGCCTTCCACCCGATGGCCGTGCTGCACCACACCACGGGCACCGCCCCGGGCCCCCGCAACGGCCTCGCCCCGTCCCGCGACACCACGCTGATCCTGCCGACCGACGGCCCGGTGGCGCACACCTACGCCGCCGGGGCCATCGACCCGTCCCGTACACCGCCGGGCCATTCGCTGATCACCACGACCGTGCTGGGCTCCGCCGCCTCGCTGCCGGCGTCCGTCCTGGACAAGACCGTCCGCCCGCAGCTGGCGCGGCTGCACGGCACCGCCACCGACGACTGGCGCCTGCTGCACACCCACCACGACCCGTACGCCGTACCGGCCATGCCCGCGCCGCACGATCCGCAGCGGCCGGTGCGGGTGCTGGCGGGGCTGTACGTGTGCGGCGACCACCGGGACACCAGCACGCTCCAGGGGGCGCTGCACTCGGGCCGCCGGGCCGCCCGCGCCCTGCTGCGGGACTTCGACCTGCCGGCCCTCGTCGAACCGCACACCCTGGACCCGGTGGCCTGAGGGCGCGGCCGGGTCACCCCAGGGCGGCGACCCGGTCGCGGTACCCGCGCACCGCCGCGGCATCGCGGTACGGCTCCAGGCGGCGTTCAAAGTCCCGTACGTACTCCAGGGCGCGCACGGACCGCATCTCGGACGCCTGGAGCGCCGCCTCCGCCCCCAGCGTGCAGGCCTGCTCCAGCTCGCCCAGGCCCAGCCGGGCGCTGGCCAGCACCACCCGGCAGAACAGCCGACTGCGGGCGAAGGCGGCCGGGCGCAGCTGGAGCGAGCGCTCGGCGTGCTGGGAGGCCGCGCGGTACTGCTGGAGGTCGCGGTGGCAGTGCGCCAGTTCGTCGGCCAGCTGGGCCTCGTCGAAGAACCGCGCCCAGTACGGGGTTTCGTCCCCGGGCCGGGCGATCTCCAGCGCCCGCTCGGCGCGGACCAGCGCGGCGGTGCACGCCCGCACCTCGCCCATCAGGCCGTGCCCGCGCGCCTCGGCGCAGTGCAGCAGCGCCTGGACGGCCGGCGGCGCGCCGCTGCCGACCCCCTGCTGGGCGACCCGGGCGAGCTGGACGGCCTCCCTGCCGTGCCCCAGATAGACCGCCTGCCGACTCATCGTCACCAGGACGTAGGCCCCGTAGGCCCGGTCGCCGGCCGCCTGGGCCAGCCGCAGCGCCTGCACGAAGTAGCGCTGCGCCAGGCCGTGGGCGGCGATGTCGTACGAGGTCCAGCCGGCCAGCCGGGTCAGATCGGCGGCGGCCGCGAAGAGGCGGCGGCCGGTGGCCTCCCCGTAGGTGCCGCGCAGCATCGGTTCGAGTTCGTGTTCCAGGTAGCGCACCAGCGCCTGGCGGGCGTGGCCGCCGCCGTAGGCGTGGTCCAGGGCGCGGAAGAGCTCGCCGACCGAGCGCAGCGCGGCGATGTCCCCGGAGGTGACCCGGGCGCCCGGGGTGCGGTCGACGCGGTCGGTGCGGCGCTGGCGCGGCACCGAGGACCGGCCGCCCTGGACGGGCACCCGCCCGTCGCCGGCCTGCTCGCCGCGGGCCACACGTTCGTCGGCGCGGCCGATCAGCCAGTCCCGGCTGGGCACCACCAGGCCGGCGGGGGTGAAGGCGATCTTGCGCAGTTCGGCATGGCTGCCGGAGTCCTTGCGCCACAGACCGCTGACGATGTCCACCGCCTCGGCGGGGCTGGCGGCGAATTCGAGCCCGGCGTACACCGGCGCACAGGCGTCCAGGCCGAGGTCCTGGGCGGAGAGCCGGCGCCCCAGCCGGCGGGTGAACACCTCGGCGATCAGTGCGGGAGTGGTACCCCGGGGCTGCTGGCCGCGCAGCCAGCGGGTCACCGACGTCTTGTCGTAGCGCAGGTCGAGGCCGTGCTCGATGCCGAGCTGATCGACGCGTCTGGCCAGTCCTGCATTGGAGAACCCCGCTTCGGCGATCAGCGCGGCGAGCTGGCGGTTGGGCGTGTGGTGCGGGGGTCGTTCCGTCATCGGCTTTACCAGTCTCCTGCCTTCCGGGCCTGGCCGCCGGGCTCGGCTCACCCTGTCCGGCACTTGCTCGCCCTTGTGGGACGGCGTGAATGTAACGGCCTTCGGCGCCTTTCTGACCGCCTGTGCCCCGCGTTCATCCGATCGTGTGAGCAGGGCACCAATGGTCAGCGGGCCGGCCGTAACCAGCCGCCCGCGGCGGGCGCGACGGGCGGTCGTACAGTGGCATGGGCGCGATAGGGCTCTCCTGGTGCAACACCGTGCGGCGGGAGACGACAGTGCAGAGGAGCTGCCGTGACTGCGATCTCTCGGGGGGAGACCCCCGCACCCGAGGGGCTGCGCTTTGTGCATCTGGGCTTCGGTGCGGACGCCGTGGAGTACCAGGCCGCGTGGCAGGAGCAGCGCCGGGTGCACGCCGCCCGGTTCGCCGACGAGGTGCCGGACACCTGCCTGCTGCTGGAGCACCCGCCCGTGTACACCGCGGGCCGGCGCACCACGGACGACGAGCGCCCCCTGGACGGCACCCCGGTCATCGATGTGGACCGCGGCGGCAAGATCACCTGGCACGGTCCCGGCCAGCTGGTCGGCTACCCCATCCAGAAGCTGCCGCGCCCGGTGGACGTCGTCGCCCATGTCCGCCGCATCGAGGAGGCCCTGATCCGGGTCTGCGCGGAATTCGGCGTGGAGACCAGCCGGGTCGAGGGACGCAGCGGCGTCTGGGTGCTCGGTGACCCGGTGGAGCAGCGGGCGGCCCTGGGCGGCCTGAATCTGGACTTCGACCCGCGCACGGCGGACGAGCTGTTCGACCCGCGGCTGAACGGCCCCGAGTACGCCCCCTCGAACGCCGGCCAGCGCCGCGAGGACCGCAAGCTCGCCGCGATCGGCATCCGCGTCGCCAAGGGCGTCACCATGCACGGCTTCGCGCTGAACGTGAACCCGGACAACACCTCGTTCGACAAGATCGTGCCGTGCGGCATCCGGGACGCCGGTGTCGCCTCGCTCGCCGGGGAACTGGGCCGCGAGGTCACCATCGCCGAGGTGCTGCCCGTCGTCGAGAGGCATCTGCGCGACGTCCTCCAGGGCGCCGAGCTGCTGCCCCGGGCGGTGTGACGGACGGCTCGGCCGGGCCGCGGTCCCCGCGGCCACCGGGAATGCAGCCCCGCCCCAGGGGGTTGACCCCAGCACGTAAAAACGTGCGAATTTTCGGGCGTACCCTTGTGGACGCCAAAGCAACGAAGTCGTAGGGAGCCGGACGTGTCCGCTGTCGCACCCGACGGACGCAAGATGCTGCGCCTGGAGGTCCGGAACAGCCAGACCCCCATCGAGCGCAAGCCCGAGTGGATCAAGACCCGGGCGAAAATGGGTCCCGAGTACAACCATCTGCAGAGCCTCGTCAAGAGCGAGGGCCTGCACACGGTCTGCCAGGAGGCGGGCTGTCCCAACATCTTCGAATGCTGGGAGGACCGCGAGGCGACGTTCCTCATCGGCGGTGAGCAGTGCACCCGCCGCTGCGACTTCTGCCAGATCGACACCGGCAAGCCGCAGGAGCTGGACCGCGACGAGCCCCGCCGGGTCGCCGAGTCCGTCCAGACCATGGGCCTGAAGTACGCCACGATCACCGGCGTCGCCCGCGACGACCTGGAGGACGGCGGCGCCTGGCTGTACGCCGAGACGGTCCGCCAGATCCACGCCGCGATGCCCGACACCGGCGTCGAGCTGCTGATCCCCGACTTCAACGCGGTCCCCGAGCAGCTGGCCGAGGTCTTCTCCTCCCGCCCGGAGGTGCTGGCCCACAACGTCGAGACGGTCCCCCGCATCTTCAAGCGCATCCGCCCCGGCTTCCGCTACGAGCGGTCGCTGGAGGTCATCACCAAGGCCCGCGAGGCCGGTCTGGTGACCAAGTCCAACCTGATCCTGGGCATGGGCGAGGAGCGCGAGGAGATCAGCCAGGCGCTCCAGGACCTCCACGACGCGGGCTGCGAGCTGATCACGATCACCCAGTACCTGCGGCCCTCCGTGCGCCATCACCCGATCGAGCGCTGGGTCAAGCCGGCCGAGTTCGTGGAGCTCAAGGAGGAGGCCGAGGAGATCGGCTACGCCGGTGTCATGTCCGGCCCGCTGGTCCGCTCCTCGTACCGCGCCGGCCGCCTCTACCAGCAGGCCATCGAGCGGCGCGAGGTCGAGGCGTCCAGTCAGGCGGTTTGAGCGGCTCCAGCGCGCCGTCTTGTGAATCGTGGCACATGCTGATGGGACGCGGCCCGCACTGCCCCTAGTCGGGGACGTGCGGGCCGCGTCAACGTTTCATAGGTGTTTGACCAGCAGGTCATCCGTTGGTAACACCGTTCAGTGACGATGGGTGCACGCATCGCTTCCGCAGCCATCGCTTCTCCGACCTCCCCGAGGGAGTCCATCACCATGCAGGCCGCGCCGCTTCGCGCCACCCCCCGTCCCCGCCCCTCCGTCACCGGCGCCCTGCGTGCCGTGGAGGCCGTCCTGCTGCGCGGGGGCCAGCGCACCGCCCGCCGTAACGCGTGGACTTCGGTCCTGGAGGACCGCGCCCGCGCCAAGGACCGGCGCGACGCCCAGTACGTACTGGAGGCCGCGACGACCCGGCATCCGCAGGCCACGTAAACTTCGCTCTATGGCGAGGAATTCTGACGGCGCTGCCGGCGCTGAGAACCCCGGGCGGCTGAAGCAGATCGCCCTGACCTACAAGATGACCCGTCGGGTCGACTCCAAGGTCGGTCTTGTCGTCGCTGGCGTGGGCATCGTCGTATTCGGCGTCCTCCTGGCCATCGGCTTCGCGATCGGCCACCCCGTCTACGCGGGCATTCTGGGCTTCGTCCTGGCCTTCCTCGCGATGGCGATCGTCTTCGGACGGCGTGCCGAGAAGGCCGCCTTCGGGCAGATGGAAGGCCAGCCGGGGGCCGCGGCCGCCGTGCTGGACAACGTCGGCCGCGGCTGGACGACCACCCCCGCGGTGGCGATGAACCGCAGCCAGGACGTGGTGCACCGCGCCGTCGGCAAGGCCGGCATCGTGCTGGTGGGCGAGGGCAACCCGAACCGTCTGCGCGGTCTGCTGGCCGCCGAGAAGAAGCGGATGGCGCGTACGGTGGCCGACGCCCCCGTCCACGACATCATCGTCGGCGACGGCGAGGGCCAGGTCCCGCTCAAGAAGCTGCGCACCACCCTCCTGAAGCTCCCCCGCGTCCTGCCGGGCGCCCAGGTGACCGCCGTCAACGACCGCCTGCGCGCGCTCGGCGACCTGATGAGCAATATGCCGGTCCCGAAGGGTCCGATGCCCAAGGGCATGCGCATGCCGAAGGGCGGCAAGGGCCGCTGAACGGGCCCGCCACCCCATCGCTCAACCTCTGTCGGAACGCCCCGGAGCCGCTGGCTCCGGGGCGTTCTGCGTGGTGCCGTGTGCGGGGCTGTGGGGGCTCCGGTACGGCGGGGTGTGGAGATGTGGTGGGCGTTGTATACGTCGGGGGGCGGGGGGTGTGGTGGGGGTCTGCGTGTGTGGCGGGGTGCGGCGCAGCGTCCGGGTCCTGCGCGTGCGGCGTGCGTGGCGGGGTGCGGCGTGTGTGCGGCGGACGGGGTCCTGCGTGAGCGGCGGGACGCGGCGAAGCGTTCGGGCGCTGCGTGTGCGGCGGGACGCGGCATGTACGGCGGCGGGACGCCGCCGTAGCGTTCGGGCGTGCGCGTGCGTCGGGGGCTCGGCATGTACGGCGGGACGCCGCGTAGCGTCCGGGCGTGCGCGTGCGTCGCGGCATGGCATCCGGGCCGGGCCCTGCGATGCGTCAGGGCGCTACGGACGCGTCACGGCGCTGCGCATGCGTCCCCGCCCCCGGGTGCCTCAGATCCGCACCTCGACCGACCGCGCCAGGCGGTCGTGCAGCCCCCGCCCGTCCCGGTCCCAGACCACCGCCGGGATCACGACCACCAGCAGCAGCGTCCGCAGGACCACCCGCGGCAGCGACAGCCGGCCGCCGCCCTCGGCGACGACCCGCAGGCCCAGCATCCGCTTGCCCGGGGTGAAGCCGACCGTGCCGACCGTCAGCAGACTGAGCACCGCGAAGACCACCAGCGCCCAGTTGCTCGCCGACTGCGCCCTGCCGCCGCTGAGCAGCCCGTACGCGATGAGCAGGCACAGCGCCCAGTCGATGCACAGCGCGGCGAGCCGGCGGCCGAACCGCGCGATCGAGCCGGGGCCCTCCTCCGGCAGCCCGAGCCGCCGGCCGCGGTAGCCGAAGTCGACGCCCATGTCCTCGGCCGTCGCGCGGGGCCCGGAGATCCACGATCCGATTGCTTGCCTGTTGTCCACCCGTCCACGGTACTGCGACCGCATACGTTCCCTACGAGGAGGGCCGGGCACAGCGTCACCGGGATCCCTGCGTGGGAGCGTCCCGCAATCCCTCTCTTTGCCTCACACTGGGGGACAAAAGGGACCACACCGCGGTTAACCTCGGCGAAACAAACGGGTCATGCTCGGGAAATCCCGCCTCCCTAGGGTCGGGCGAGCGCGCCACCGCACTTGGACGCGCTCCGAGTAGCAATCCCGGCAACCCCGCGTCCGCCGACCGGTGACCGGGCTAGGAGGAGTTGGATGTTCCAGAACGCCGACGAGGCCAAGAAGTTCATCGCGGACGAGGACGTCAAGTTCGTCGACGTCCGGTTCTGCGACCTGCCCGGGGTGATGCAGCACTTCACGATCCCGGCGAAGGCGTTCGACCCGGCCGAGGAGCTCGCCTTCGACGGCTCCTCGATCCGCGGCTTCCAGGCCATCCACGAGTCCGACATGGCGCTGCGCGCCGACCTGTCGACGGCCCGGGTGGACCCCTTCCGCCGCGACAAGACGGTCAACATCAACTTCTTCATCCACGACCCGATCACGGGCGAGCAGTACAGCCGCGACCCGCGCAACATCGCCAAGAAGGCCGAGGCCTACCTCGCCTCCACCGGCATCGCGGACACCGCGTACTTCGGCCCGGAGGCCGAGTTCTACGTCTTCGACAGCGTCCGCTTCGACACCAAGTCGAACGAGTCCTTCTACCACATCGACTCCGAGGCCGGCGCCTGGAACACCGGCGCCATCGAGGACAACCGCGGCTACAAGGTCCGCTACAAGGGCGGCTACTTCCCGGCCCCGCCGGTCGACCACTTCGCCGACCTGCGCGCCGAGATCTCCCTGGAGCTGGAGGCTTCCGGCCTCCAGGTCGAGCGCCAGCACCACGAGGTCGGCACCGCCGGCCAGGCCGAGATCAACTACAAGTTCAACACGCTGCTCGCCGCCGCCGACGACCTGATGCTCTTCAAGTACATCGTGAAGAACGTCGCCTGGCGCAACGGCAAGACCGCCACGTTCATGCCCAAGCCGATCTTCGGCGACAACGGCTCCGGCATGCACGTCCACCAGTCCCTGTGGCAGGGCGGCGCCCCCCTCTTCTACGACGAGCAGGGCTACGCGGGCCTCTCGGACACCGCCCGCTACTACATCGGCGGCATCCTCAAGCACGCGCCCTCGCTGCTCGCCTTCACCAACCCGACGGTGAACTCCTACCACCGCCTGGTCCCCGGCTTCGAGGCCCCGGTCAACCTGGTCTACTCCCAGCGCAACCGCTCCGCGGCGATGCGCATCCCGATCACGGGCTCCAACCCGAAGGCCAAGCGCGTCGAGTTCCGCGCCCCGGACCCGTCCTCGAACCCCTACCTCGCCTTCTCCGCCCTCCTCCTCGCGGGCCTCGACGGCGTCAAGAACAAGATCGAGCCCGCCGAGCCGATCGACAAGGACCTCTACGAGCTCGCCCCCGAAGAGCACGCGAGCGTCCCCCAGGTCCCCACCTCCCTCCCGGCCGTCCTCGACGCCCTCGAGGCCGACAACGAGTACCTCCAGCAGGGCGGCGTCTTCACCTCCGACCTGATCGAGACCTGGATCGACTACAAGCGCACCAACGAAATCGCCCCGATCCAGCTGCGGCCGCACCCGCACGAGTTCGAGCTGTACTTCGACATCTAAGAACGCCGCAGGTCAGAGCGCATTTTCGCTCTCCTGGGCCGTCTGTGGGCCGTCGGCCGTGTTCCTTCCCGCTTCGGAAGGCACGGCCGACGGCCTTTTCCGGCGCGTGGGCGTCCGCAGTGTGAAGCCCGGATCCGCGCGACCGAGGTACTCGGCGAGGGCTTTGATGTTCTCCCCCGTGTCCAGCGGCAGCCCCGGACCCGTGGCCCGACTCCTGGTCACGGCATCCGGTGACAAAGCCTCGGCGCGGCCCATGAGCCTGTGCCTGGTCGCTGTGTACGCGCCGATGCGACCCCATCGCGCCCTATCGGCCCCGGAATGTCTCGCTCACTCTCCACAGCATGGGGGCGACTGAGGACACCAGCCGGGGCGTATGCCAGAGCTGCCACACCGTCGGCACTACCGTGAGGGAACGCGGCCGAGTCAGTCTCATGGCCGTGCTCTGTGATCCCTGCTGGAACGCCTACGCCAATCAACTTGCCCTGGAGGAGGGTGCTACCGCCCCTCCCCAGGCCGAACCCGATCCGGATGACATCGCCTGGTACGAGCCTCCGACCTGTAGCGATTGTGGAGCCGCGGTCAGGCACTACCCCACCAACTACGACCGATGGGTCTACCTGGCCGTCGAGGATGTCCCGGCGAAAGACGTTGCCCCTCGTTACCGGTGGCGGCTGCAGTCCCTACAGGGTCGGCATTCCAGCGTCCCCGGCGCAATCGTGGCCGTGCGAATCCGGTCGATTGAGCCACTCCCCAGCGAACTCGTGCGCCCCGCACACAGGGCGTTGTGTCTGAACCCGGAGGCTGTGCAGGAAGCCGAGGAGGGACGAGCTGCGGGCCCCGAGTGAGAGCAAGCGGGGTCGTATCGAAAGGAACTACCCAGAGGTTCCCGGGGGCTGCATGGAGGCGGGCACGTCGCAGGTCTTCGCGCCAGATGTGCGTCTGGGAGGTGCACGAGGAGATACGCGAGGAGATACGCGTCTGGCTCGCCCGCTGGGAGCCGAGCTCCTGCATCCTGCGCTGGAGAGCGGTGTCGTCCGAGGTGATACTCGTCGGCCTCCGCGGCGGTTACTCGTGGGCCGTTGCTGGCTTCGGACTGTCTTTGCCGGCCCTGGGTCATCGACGCGACGCGGTCGCTATTCCATGTCGTGAGCCGGCTCGGCCTCGAAGGCCATGAGCGTCAGTCCCGTGACATGGAGGACGGCGTTCCACTCGTCCTGGGTCAAGTCCGGGAATTCCTCCAGTACACGGCTGGGGACAGGACAGCCATCAGCGCTGAGCACCACCTTCGCGAGGGCCGATCCCGAGCGGCTGAGGCACAAGCGCGGCCCTTGCCGGGGCTTCCCGGTGTGCCGCACCGCGATGCGCTGAGCGGCATCCTTGTTGTCGGGTGTCTCCGACGCGAAGTTCAGCAGCGCGGTCCGCAATTTCCCGGTGAGTTCGTCCTGGCGCAGATCAGCGCGTTCCGAAAGGGCAGCCAGCGCCTGGCAGAACTGCTCTCTCGCTACCGACCGGGGCGGTCTCGGGGTGACCCGGGGAGGGTGGCCGGCATCGTCGCGCCCAGGCTCGGGCTCCGACTGAAGTCCCGTGAGGACGAGCTTGGAGACCAGCAGTACGGCCTCCCACTCCTCCTGGCTCACGGTCGGGCAACTCTCCTGCACCTGGGGCGGAAGGTCGCTCTGGTCTGCGGACAAGAGCACGTCCGGCAGCTCCACGTCGTAGTCCGCAAGCCGAAGACCGAGGCTTCGTCCCCAGGGGTGGTGCGCAGCACCGACGGTGACCAGTTCGACGCGCGAGCGCTCGCCCAGCACCTCCGAAGCCAGTTCGCGCAGCGCGATGGTGACTGCCGCACCGAGGTCGACCTCGTTCACGTCACCCCTTCCGCCGACATGCAGCAGGGCATCGCGCAGGCGTCCGCGCAGCGATGGCGGATTCATCGTCTCCTCCTGCGGCCGCCGCATGAGTCGAGCGGCTGAACGTTGCTCTTCTCGACGTACCGCGCTGTCGGCCGTGTGCATCCCCCTTCGGGACGGCACGGCCGGCGGTTGGTTGTGTGTGGTTGGTTCGTGGTGTGGTTCGTGCTGTTGCTGCGGCGTACCGGGTCAGGCGGTGCCCCGATGGTCGTGGCGTGGGAGGGGCTGTCCGGTGGGCTGGTGGGGGATCGGCGGGGTGGTGGGCTTGAGCAGGAGGGACGCGGGCAGGGTGGCGAGCAAGGTGAGGGCGGCCGAGCACCACAGGGCGTCGGTGTAGCCGTCCGGGGGTGCGCTCGGGGCGGCGAGGGTGGAGGCGAAGAGGGTGGTGAAGAGGGCCGTGCCGAGTACGCCGCCTACCTGGGTGGCCGTACTGGTCGCTGCCGCGGCGCCGCCGGAGTGGGGTGTGGCGACGCCGGACGTGGCGAGGGAGAGGAGCGGCATCACCGCGGCGCCGAGGCCGAGGCCGGTGAGGAGCATGCCGGGCAGGGCCAGGGCGGCGGGGAGGGTCAGGAGCAGCGTGCCGAGTGCGGTGAGCAGCAGGCCCGGCACGATCAGGAGGCGGGGCGGTACGCGGTGCAGGAGGCGGGCGGAGATCTGGGTGGAGCCGATGACGATCGCGGCGAGGGTGGGGAGGAGGGCCGTGGTGGCGCCGGTGGGCGAGTAGCCGCGGACGGTCTCCAGGTACACCGTCAGGGCCGGGAAGAGGGCGAGCGTACCGGCGCCCGTCAGGAACAAGGTGAGGACGGAGCCGATGCGGGCGGGGTCGTCGGTGAAGTTCGGGGGGAGGAGCGGGGAGGCTGTCCTGAACTGCCAGCGCATGAAAGCCAGGAGGAGGAGGGCGCCGGCCGCGAGCAGGGCCAGTGCCAGGGGGTCCGTCCAGCCGCGTGGGCCCGTCTGCTGGAGGCCGTAGATGAGGGCGGCGAGTCCGGTGGAGCCGAGCAGGAGGCCCGGTGCGTCGAGGCGGGGGCCGGTGCGGGTGGGGCGGTCGGGTGTCAGGGTGGCCGCGCCGATCAGGGCGATCAAGGCCAGGGGGACGTCGGCGTACAGACAGATGCGCCAGTCCAGGTCCAGGATCCAGCTGCCGGTGAGCGGGCCCAGCGCCGAGCCGCCGGCGGCGACGGCGGCGTAGACCCCGAAAGCCCTGCCGCGTTCCTTCGGTTCGGTGAAGTCGGCCGCCACCAGGGACAGTGCGGCCGGTGACAGCAGTGCGGCGAAGGCGCCCTGGAGGGCGCGGGACGCGATCAGCGCACCGGCGGTGGGGGCGGAACCGCCGATCGCGGCGGCCACCGTGAAGCCGGCCAGCCCGATGATCAGCATCCGTTTGCGGCCCATGAGGTCGGCGAGATGGCCGCCGAGCAACAGCAGTCCGCCGCAGGCCAGTTCGTAGACGGTGACTATCGCGCTCAGATCGTCGGTGGCCAGGTGCAGGTCCCTCATGATCATCGGCATCGCCGTGTGCAGGGACGTCGCGTCGAGGAGTACGAGCAGCTGCACGAATGCGGCCACGGCCAGGCCCCACCAGCGTCTGGGGGGCGGGGCCATGCCCGGGGGCGGGCCGAATCCCTGTGGGGGGACGGAGTGGTCCGGGGTCGTGGGCGAGTACGCGGGCGGTGGTGGTGACGGCGGCCCGGACGGGAGGTGTGGGTCCGCAGGGGGCGGTGGCGCATCGGCGGGAGCGGTGGCGGGAGCCGTCGCGGGCGCGCCGGCGGCCGTCTCGGGGGCGTAGTCGAGCAAGTTGGCGGCGTGGCGGCCCAGTTGGGCGAGCACCGCGCCCGGCAGCCATTCCCCGTCCGCATCCGCCTCCGTGCGAGCGGCGACCTGCTGGAGGGTGGGCCGTTCGGCCGGGTCCTTGGCCAGACACGCGCGTACGAGGTCGAGCAGCGGCTCCGGTACGCCGGTCAGGTCCGCCTCGTCCTCGGCGATCCGGAAGAGGTGGGCGTTCAGCCCGGTCTCGGTGGCGCCGAAGAGCAGGCGGCCGGTGGCGGCGTAGACGAGGACGGCGCCCAGGCAGAACACATCGCTGGCGGGGGTGAGTTCGAGGCCGCGTACCTGCTCGGGCGACATGAAGCCGGGCGAGCCGATCAGCATGCCGGTGCGGGTGTGCAGACTGTCCCCGGCGAGGGTGTCCATGGCCCGTGCGATACCGAAGTCGATCACGCGCGGCCCGTCCACCGTCACCAGCACATTGGACGGTTTGAGGTCCCGGTGGATCAGACCGGCCGCGTGCACCGCCTGAAGGGCGAGGGCGAGGCGGTTGGCCAGCACTCGTACGGAGTTGTCGGGCAGCGGCCCGAAGTCGTTGGCCACCACGGTGGTCAGATCCGGCCCCGGGATGTACTGGGTCGCGACCCAGGGCACCGCGGCCTCGGTGTCGGCGTCGAGCACGGCCGCCGTCCAGGAGCCGCCCACCCGCCGGGCGGCCGCCACCTCGCGGGCGAAGCGCCTGCGGAACTCCGGATGTTGTGCGTGCTCCTCCTGGACGACCTTGACCGCGACGGTCCGCCCGGCCGCGGAACGGCCCAGGTAGACCAGGCCCATTCCGCCGGCACCCAGGCGGGCGATGAGGCGGTACGGGCCGATGTGCGTCGGGTCTGAGGGGATCAACTGGTCCACAGGGGCAAGGTATTCCACGGCGCAGGGCCCGGTACCGGATTCGCCTCAGGAGCGGAGGCGACGCACCGAATCTTCACCTACTCCGTTGGGGCGATACGTGATCTTGGTGGGGCGCCGGGGCAGGGCAGGAGCCGGTCCTGCTCTGCTCCTGTTGGAACGGCTGACGGCGGAGCCCGGCGCGGCTGCCGGTCACGGTGTGGCACGGCGAGCGGGACGGGGCGACGCGGTGAGCGCGCGGCTACCGGCGGTGACGGCGCCGGGGCATCCGGGGCCCTGGCGGGTCACCCTCCGCGCGTCCTCGGTGCGCCGCCCCGGGGGTGTGACGTTCCTCGCGCCCCCAGTATTTTGCACCTTGTTGCAGAAACCCTGCCGGTGGTCTACAACGTCACTGACGACCGCCGTCCAAGGAGGCCCCCATGACCCCGTACCCGCACCTCATGACCCCCCTCGACCTCGGGTTCACCACGCTCCCCAACCGGGTGCTCATGGGATCGATGCACATCGGCCTGGAGGAGGCGGAGAACGGGTTCGAGCGGATGGCGGCCTTCTACGCCGCCCGGGCGCGCGGCGGCGTGGGGCTCATGGTGACCGGGGGGATCGCGCCGAACGACGCGGGGCGGCCGTACGAGGGCGGGGCGAAGCTCACCACCGAGGAGGAGGTGGCGCAGCACCGGGTCGTGACCGACGCGGTGCATGCCGAGGGCGGGCGGATCGCGATGCAGATCCTGCACTTCGGGCGCTATGCGTATCACCAGGATCTGGTGGCACCGAGCGCGCTCCAGGCGCCGATCAGCCCCTTCACCCCGAACGAGCTCACCGACGACGAGGTCGAGCAGACCATCGAGGACTATGTGCGGGCCGCCGAGCTGGCCCGGGCCGCCGGATACGACGGCGTCGAGATCATGGGGTCCGAGGGGTACCTGATCAACGAGTTCATCGCCGGGGCGACCAACCGGCGCACTGACCGGTGGGGCGGACCGTACGAGAACCGGGTGCGCTTCCCCCTGGAGATCGTGCGGCGGACCCGGGAGCGGGTCGGCGCGGACTTCATCCTGATCTACCGGCTCTCGATGCTGGATCTGGTGCCGGGCGGATCGACGCTGGAGGAGGTCGTCACGCTCGCCAAGGAGATCGAGGCGGCCGGGGCCACGATCATCAACACCGGTATCGGATGGCACGAGGCGCGTATCCCGACCATCGTGACGTCGGTGCCGCGCGCGGCGTACACCTGGGTGACCAAGCGGCTGATGGGCGCGGTGTCCGTACCGCTGGTGACCAGCAACCGGATCAACACCCCCGAGGTGGCCGAGGAGTTGCTCGCCGACGGGCGGGCGGACATGGTCTCGATGGCGCGGCCGTTCCTCGCCGATCCGGAGTTCGTGGCCAAGGCCCGCGAGGGGCGCGCCGAGGAGATCAACACCTGCATCGGGTGCAACCAGGCATGCCTCGACCACACCTTCAGCGGGAAGATCACCTCCTGCCTGGTGAATCCGCGGGCCTGCCACGAGACCGAGCTGGTGCTGTCGCCGACCCGGCTGCGCAAGCGGATCGGCGTGGTCGGGGCCGGGCCGGCGGGGCTGGCGTGCGCCGTGTCGGCGGCCGAGCGGGGACATGAGGTGACCCTGTTCGACGCCGCGGAGGAGATCGGCGGTCAGCTGAACGTCGCCAAGCGGGTGCCCGGCAAGGAGGAGTTCGACGAGACGCTGCGGTACTTCCGTACGCAGCTGCGCCTCAAGGGCGTGGAGGTGCGCCTGGGCACCGCCGTGACGGCCGGGGACCTCGGTGCGTACGACGAGGTGGTCGTCGCGACCGGGGTGACGCCGCGGGTGCCGGAGATCGAGGGGATCGACCACCCCAGCGTGGTCAGCTACCTCGATGTGCTGCGCGGCGGCGCGCCGGTCGGCGAGCGGGTCGCCGTCATCGGCGCCGGGGGCATCGGCTTCGATGTGGCGGAATTCCTGACGGACGCCGGGGACGGGGCGAACCGGGATCCGGAGACCTACTTCCGGGCCTGGGGCGTGGACACCACGTACGGCGAGCGGGGCGGGCTGCGCGCGCCCGAACGGCCCGCGGTGCCGCGCCAGGTGCATCTGCTCCAGCGCAAGACGTCGAAGGTGGGCGCCGGGCTGGGCAAGACCACCGGCTGGATCCACCGTACGGAGCTGCGTCACCGGGGCGTGACGATGGTCGCCGGTGCGACGTACGAGCGGATCGACGACGAGGGGCTGCATGTCAGCGTCGAGGGCACGACGCGGACCCTGCCCGTCGACACGGTCGTGCTGTGCACGGGCCAGGAGCCGCGGCGGGATCTGTACGAGGAGCTGCGGGCCGAGGGCCGTGCGGTGCATCTGATCGGCGGCGCGGACGTCGCGGCCGAACTGGACGCCAAGCGCGCGATCAAGCAGGGGACGGAGCTGGCGGCGGCCCTGTGACGGACGGGGTTGCCACCCGCGCCGCGCCTAGGATTCCTTCATGTCCCTCCCCCATGCGATTCTCACCGCACTGCTCGAAAGGCCGTCGTCCGGGCTGGAGCTGACGCGCAGGTTCGACCGGTCGATCGGGTACTTCTGGTCGGCCACGCATCAGCAGATCTACCGCGAGCTGGGGAAGCTGGAGCAGCGCGGGCTGATTCGGGCGTTGCCGTCCGAGCGGCCCGCGCGGGGGCAGAAGAAGGAGTTCGAGGTGCTGCCCGCGGGGCGGGCGGAGCTGGCGGAGTGGGCGTCGCGCGAGCAGGAGTCCAAGCCCATCCGGGATGCGCTGCTGCTGCGGCTGCGGGCCGCGGCGGTGGTCGGACGCACGGGGCTCGACGACGAGCTGCGGCGCCATCTGGCCGTGCACCGGCGGCAGTTGGCCGAGTACGAGGCGATCGAGAGCCGCGATTTCGCGGCCGCGGCCGATCCCGAGGACCGGCTGCGGCGCCTCGTCCTGCGGGCCGGGATCGGGCTGGAGACCTTCTGGGTGGCGTGGCTGGAGGAGGCGCTGGCGGAGGTTGGGGACATGGGGGATGCCGAGGGCATGGGGGATGCGGGCGCGGACGACACGGAGGCGGGCGGGCGGCCCGGGGAATAGCCCCGGGCCGCCCGTCGGCGTCAGCAGGTGACGACGTCACCGGTGGTCGGCGTCATCCGTTGTCCCATCAGCAGTTGTCGCATCAGCAGTTGTCGTAGAGCAGGGCTCGGACGAGGCGGCAGGTCGTGTCGGACGGCGCGTGCACGCCTATGGCGGCCGCGGTGCTGCGGATGGTGCGGTTGTGGGCCTGCTCGGGGCGGTAGACGCCGGTGTCGAGCAGGGCTATGGCCAGACGCATGGCCTTCAGGCGGCGGTTGTGGGATTCATACCGCTCCCTGGGCCAGCCGGCGGGCAGCGGTTTCTTGGGCAGGGGGTGGCTCGGGAGAGGCTTCGTCTTGAGTGCGGCAGCGGCCATCGGCGACCTCCTGGAGTGCTGGGTGAACCCTCACTGACTGGTTCCCATTCTACTGCCCGCCACTGACAAAAGCCCCTGGCCAGCGGGTATTTGACGAGGCGGGACGGGCCGGCCCGGGGCGTCGGCGGGCGGCCGTTAACGAGGCCGTGGCGGCGGCCCGCAGACGGTTCTTGTCGGGCTTGCCCGCCGGGGTCAGCGGCAGGGTGTCGAGGACGTGGACGGCCGCCGGAACGTAGAGGGTGCCTTTGTTGGCTTCCACAAAAGCGCGGATGCCGTCGGGGTCGATGTCGCGGCCGGGCGCGGGGACGATCGCGGTGTGCACCTGCTCGGTCTCGTCGGCGGTGCGTACGCCGTACACCGCGCACTGGGCGACGTCGGGATGGGAGTGCAGAAGGTCCTCGACCTCCGCCGGGTGGACATGTCCGCCGACGACGATGATCACGTCCTTGCTGCGGTCGACGAGGAAGAGATACCCCTCCTCGTCCAGGCAGCCGATGTCGCCGGTGCGCAGCCAGCCGTCCTCCCCCAGGACCTGGGCGGTCGCTTCGGGCTGTCTCCAGTAGCCGGGCATCACCCCTGCGGAGCGTACGAAGACCTCGCCCCGCTCCCCCGGCGGCAGGGTGCGGCCCTCGGCGTCCCGGACGGCGACCTCCACCCCGGGCAGCGGGCGGCCGACGGTGACCCGGCCGCCGGGTCCGGTGACGGTGTGCTCCTCCGGGCCGGCGACGCTGATCAGCATCGCTTCGGACATGCCGTACATGCCGTACAGCACCGGGCCGAAGACCTTGGCCGCCTGCGCCAGCCGGGAGGGGGAGGCCGGGCAGCCGCCGTAGGTGATGTTGGTGAGCGAGCCTAGGTCGGTGGTGGGGAGGGCGGGGTCGTCCAGGAGGCGGTGCAGGAGCGGGGGCAGCAGCCACAGGTGGGTGATGCGGTCGCGGGCGATGGCGGCGAGCACGGCGGCCGGATCGAAGGCGCGGTGCAGGACGACGGTGCCGCCGGCCGTGAGCGTTCTGTCGGCGAAGATGCCCGCCAGGTGGGCGAGCGAGGTGCAGGCGAGGAAGCGGGGCCGCTCGCCGGCGGGGGCCGACATCTGCTGGGCCAGCATCGCGGCGTACGGAGCGTTGCCCATCCGGACGCCCTTGGGGATTCCGGTCGTTCCGCCGGTGTGGCGGATGCACCAGTCGTCCTCGGGGCGGGCGGCGCACGCGATCTCGGGGACGGGATTCGGGCCCGCTTCCGTGCGCTCGGGGGACGGGAGGGCACCGCAGGCGGCCATGAGGTCGGAGCCCCATGCGGCGGTGTCCGGGGACGCGTCGGCTGCGGGCGCGGGCACCGGGCCGAACGTCATGACGTCGGGGGCCGGTCCCGGGAGGTGGGCGAGCAACTCCCGTGCGGTGTCGTGCAGATCGGGGTCGACGAGGAGCAGGGCGGTGTCCACGCTCCCGGCGATCCGGGCCAGGACCTCGGGGGCCGTGCCCACGTAGAGGAAGACCACCCGGGCGCCCACCAGATTGGCGGCGTAGCGGGCGGCGAGCACCTCGGGGCGGTTGTTGCTGAGGAGGGTGACGGTACTGCCGCGGCCGATGCCCCGTGCGATGAGGACGGCCGCCATACGGTGCACGGTGGCGTGCAGGGCGCCGGCGGTGATCTCGGTCCGGTCCGCGTCGATCAGGGCCGGGCGGTCGGGGTCGTGCGCCAGGGCGGCCAGCAGGGGTTCGACATAGCTGGCGGGAGCGGCAGGCGCCGCGAGGGGGCCGGATCCGGTGGTGTGCGGAGTGGAAGTCATGGAGTGCGGGTCCTCGAGTCGGCGGCCGCCGCGCGGGCGGCCGGAGTCGTGCATGACGTCAGGGCGGTGTGCGCGCGCCGCGGGGCGGGCCGCGGGCGGGGCACGGTGCCGTCCGATCCGGGCCACTTTGCCGGGGTGTCGCGCGGCGTGCGCCGCCTGGCACGGGTGGCCCCGAGGATCGGACGGCGGAGCGCAGACGCGTTGCGAGATCGGAGGCCGGCCCATGACGTCCCACGCCACAACGTCGCAGTCCCACGCCGTGACGTCCCGCGAGCTGTACAGCGCCGTGTACGGCACGGTGTTGGCGAGCGCGCTGCTGGCGGCGCTGCAACGGGACGGTGATCAGTACACGCCGTACTACGACGCGGTGTGGGTGCTGGTCACGGCCACCACGGCGGCGCTGGCGCACGGCTATGCGAACCATATGGCCACCCATCGCAAGGAGACGCCCGGGCACCGCTGGCAGGGCCTGCTGCGCCATCTGTGGGAGGAGTGGCCGCTGGTGGCCGCGGCGCTGCCGACGGTGGCGCTGCTGCTGGCGTCCGGGGCGTTCGGCTGGCCGGAGGGCCCCAGCACGCTGGTGGGGCTGGGCGTCGATGCGGCGATGCTGTTCGGGCTGGGCGTGCTGGCGGCGCGGCGCAGCGGCTACGGACGCGGCGGGGCCGTCCTGGTCGGGGCGGCCGACCTGGCCCTGGGCGTGCTGATCGCATCCGCCAACGCGGTGATCAAGTAACTGGCGGGCCACCCACCGCACGAAGCGGCCAACCGTCCCCCGTAAGCCCCTCATTGGTCGTCCGCTCCCCCCAGTGCCCGCTCCGCCTGCGCCAGGATCTCGGTCACCCGGACCCCGAACCCAAGATCGCACGGATGCGGCCGGCCCGTACGGGCGGCGGCGATCAGGGCGTCGACGGCACGGTGGAAGGCCGGCTCCGGGCCGGCCTCGCGGCGGGGCAGGGTGGTGGTGCCCGTGGTTCCGCGCAGGGTGACCTCGACGCCGAACGCCGCCCTGGGGGCGGTCAGGCTGAGCGTCGCCGAACTGGCCGCTCCGCCGCGGTGGCGGAGCGTCAGCAGCACCGTGTCGGCCGGTCCCCGGGCGGCGGTGACGGACTCGGCGTCGCCCAGGACCGGGAGCAGAACGGACAGGACGTGCGGGCCGACGTCCCACAGGGCGCCCTTCTCGCGGCGCCACGGCGACGCGGCATACGGGCTGTCACTGTCCTCGGCGAAGACCGAGGCGAGCCAGTCGGCATGGGCGGTGAACCAGCCGCCGGCCGCCGCCTGGTCCGCGATCCACGCGCCTTCCCGTTCCCCGAAGCGGGCGGTGAAGAAGACGACCGAGGCGACCCCGGCGCGCTCGGCGGCACCGGCCACGGCGCGCGCCTCGGACACCGTGGTCGCGACCGGCTTGTCCAGGAGGAGGTGGCGGCCGGTCTGCGCGGCCCGTACGGCCAACGGCGCCTGGACGGACGGCGGAACGGCGAAGGAGACGGCGTCGCAGGCGGCGAACAGCTCGTCGGGGGTGGCGTACGCCCGGGTGCCGTGCGCCTGCGCGAGCTCGGCGGCGGCCGGGGCCCGGCGCCCCCAGATACCGGTGAGCTCGACGCCGGGGTGGGCGGCGAGGACGGGCGCGTGCACCCGCCGCGCCCAGGGCCCGGTGCCGAGCAACCCGATGCGCAGGGCCGGGGCCGAAGCCGGGGCCGCGTCCGAAGCCGGGGTCGCGGCCGGGGCGGGTGTCGGCGCCGGGGTCGGGGTCGGGTTCAGGTCCGCAGTCGTCATGCGCCAAGTGTCCCGCGCACCACTGACAACGCCCCCGCGGGCTGTATATGCGCGCAGCGCATCGGCGAGATGATCAGCGACAGGATGGGCCGGGTCGCCCACCTCAAGACGTTCCGGCATCTGGGATTCGAGGAGCCGGCGAAGGCGTATATCTGAGATTTCACTCGCCTCACAGGCGAAAAAGCAAGGCAGCAAGCACCAAAGAACCACAGAATCGAAGGATGTCCGATTGAGTAACCTGTGGTTCACATACGGGCAACGGACGGGAAACGGCCGATTGCCAGAGTGCGACCGTACGCCCGCACGCGTACCCGCACCTACCCGTATTTGAGGACCCCGTGACCATCAAGGCCGAGTACATCTGGATCGACGGCACCCAGCCGACCGCCAAGCTCCGTTCCAAGACCAAGATCCTTACGGACGCGAGCACGCTGCCGCGCTGGGGCTTCGACGGGTCCAGCACCAACCAGGCCGAAGGCCACTCCTCGGACCTCGTCCTGGAGCCGGTGTTCAGCTGCCCGGACCCGATCCGCGGCGGCGACCACCTGCTGGTGCTGTGCGAGGTGCTCCACACCGACCTCACCCCGCACCCCTCCAACACCCGTGCGCAGCTGCGCCCGGTGGCGGAGAAGTTCGCCGCGCAGGAGCCGATCTTCGGCATCGAGCAGGAGTACACCTTCCTCCAGGGCGACCGCCCGCTCGGCTTCCCCGAGGGCGGCGGCTACCCGGCTCCGCAGGGCGACTACTACTGCGGTGTGGGCGCCGACGCGATCTTCGGCCGCGAGATCGTCGAGAAGCACCTCGACCTGTGCCTGGCGGCCGGCCTCGGCCTGTCCGGCATCAACGCCGAGGTCATGCCCGGCCAGTGGGAGTTCCAGGTCGGCGCGCTGGCGCCGCTGGAGGTCTCGGACCACATGTGGGTGGCGCGCTGGCTGCTGCACCGGGTGGCGGAGGAGTACGGCGTCACCGCGTCGCTGGACGCCAAGCCCGCCAAGGGCGACTGGAACGGCGCGGGCGCGCACACCAACTTCTCCACCCGGGCGATGCGCGAGGGCTACGACGCGATCATCACCGCCTGCGAGGCGCTGGGCCAGGGCGACAAGCCGCTGGAGCACGTGCGCCAGTACGGCACCGGTATCGAGGACCGTCTGACCGGCGCGCACGAGACCGCCCCGTGGGACCAGTACTCCTACGGTGCCTCGGACCGCGGTGCCTCGGTGCGTATCCCGTGGCAGGTCGAGGTGGAGAAGAAGGGCTACATCGAGGACCGGCGGCCGAACGCCAACGTCGACCCCTATGTGGTCACCCGGCTGATCGTGGACACCTGCTGCACGGAGCTGGCGAGGCGCGAGCAGGTCTGACGCGCGCACGGGTCTGACACCGCACAGACGCAGCCGAGTTGGGGCCGGACCGATGTGGTCCGGCCCCTCCGTGTGTCGTGCCCCGTCACGTACCGGCGCTCTTCGCCTGCCCGCCGCTTCGCGTTTCGGCTGGTCGGGGCCGATTGTCAGTGGCGGGTGGCACGCTGTGGGCATGCTGACGATCACCGTCCAGACCGAGACCGGACCGGACCTCGAGCGCCCGACCGAAGCCGAACTCGCCGCCCTGCTACGGCGGATCGGGGCCGATGACGACCATTTCGCGGTCGTCGAGCGGATCCCCGGCGAGGACCAGGTCTTCCTCCAGACCTGGCGGGAGGGCGACGGGCCGTTCGCGGTGGAGTACCGCGACGGCGGACCGGAGCGGCACTTCAGCGCGGAGTGCACCGATGCCGACCGGGTCATAGCGGTGTTCGCGGACTGGGCGCGCGGCGGGGAGACGTGGCGCACGGCGCTGGAGTGGCGGCCCGCGGATCTGTACGGCACCCCCGGGCTGGCACCGGAGACCCGCGCCGAGGCCGAGGAGCGGGCGCGTCAGCAGATCCGGGCCGGTTTCTGGGGCTTCCATCAGGTCGCGCAGGGCGTGTGCGACGTTTTCGACCCCGCCGACACCCCGGTCTCGCTGGACGAGGCCCGCCGGATCGTCGGGGGCCTGTGGGAGGAGCGGCTGGCCGAGCAGGAGACCTGGCCCGAGGTGACCGACGCGGACCGGGTCGCGGAGGCGTTCGCGGTGCTGGAGCGCCAGGGGCTCACGGCGCGGATGAACTTCACCTGTTGCAGCGGCTGCGGGCTGGCGGAGATAGGCGGCGAGCGCACCGAAGGCGACCACGGCTTTGTCTTCTTCCATTACCAGGACACCGACGCGGCCGCGGACGGCGGCGGCCTCTCGGTCCGCTACGGCGCCTACGCGGATGCCGGGCGCGACCGCGCGGAGGTCGGGCGGACGGTGGCGGCCGCGCTGTCCGGGGCGGGCCTGCCCGTGGAATGGGACGGCAGCCCCGACAACGTCATCGAGGTCACCCCGCTGGACTGGCGCAAGCGCCTGCCGACGAACGCCTGAGACGGGGAGGGACGGAAGAGGGAGGGACCGTATGGGGAGGGACCGTATGGGGAGGACACGGAGGAAGCCGGGGGTGCCGTGGGCCGCGGTGCTGTACGTCGGTGGCGTCCAACTCGGCGCGTACGCCCTCGGCCGGCTGCCCCGGGAGCGGCGTACGCAGGCGCTGCGGGCGCAGTCCACCAACGTCGTGAATCTGCGGGCCGGGCGCGGGTACACCCTGCTCACCAGCGCGGCGCTCGTCGAGGAGCCGCTGGCGGTGCCGTACGCCACCGCGCTGCTGGCCACGCTCGGTACGGCCGAGGCGCGGTGGGGCACCGGGCGCGCGGCCGGGGTGTTCGCCGCGGGGCACATCGGGGCGAGCCTGCTGGTCTACGGGGCGTTGCGCGGCCGGGTGCGGCTCGACCCGCCGGACGGGACGGCGCGGGCCGTCGACGTCGGCGCCAGCTACGGCTGGAACGCCACGCTCGGCGCCCTGGCCGCCGCCGTTCCGCACCGGGGCGCGCGGACCGCGGCGAGCGCCGGGCTGCTGGCGCTGGGGATACGGCCGGTGCTCCGCCGGGAGCGGACGTTCACCGACGCGGGCCATCTGACCGCGCTGGGACTCGGGCTGGCAATGGGCACGGCGATACGGGCCGGGTCCCGGGCGGGCATACGGACGGGGATGCGGACAGGGATACGGACAAGGATGCGGACCGGGATACGGGCGGGGAGCCGATGAGGCGGGGGGCGACCAACGGGGCTGCCCACGATGTGGAACGGGGCCGTGACGTCGGTCAACTTCGTTCCCTCGCGCGTCGGCCGTCTGGTTGAATAGGGGCATGGCCAGCCTTTCTCACACCGCGACGGGTCGCAGCGACCTCGAGCCTTTCTGGCCGTCCCGGCAGGCGCACGCTTTCGACCGTCTGTGTTGCCGCGCGCACTGAGCGCGGGCCCGCACACGCCTCACCGACGCCGCTGACCGGCGTCCCCAGCCCTGCCCGCGCGCATGACGTCCCCGACGCCCCTCTGCGCGAAAGAGCTGATCTCGATGACGAACGTCCGTACCCTTCCTGCCACTTCCGCGACGGCCCCCCTGTCCGCCCCGACCGCACCGCACCGCCACCGCCTGCGCGCGGTGGCGCCCCACGAAGCCCTGCCATCTCCCGCCACCACCCCGGGTGCCGACTCCCCCGGCCTCCGGCCGGGCGGACCCCCGTCGCGCCCCGGCATCCGGTCCGTCGCCGAGCTGCTGGACGCCGGCGCCACCTGGATCCCGGCGCCGCAGCACAGCCTGCCCGTCCTGCCCGGCCAGCCGCCGATGGTCGGCTATCTGGTCCTCGTACCGGCCGAACACGCCCCCGGGACCGGCGCCCCGGAGCCCGTCACCGATCCGACGGCCGCGGCCACGCTCACAGCGGCCACCGCGGCGGCCACGGCAGGGGCGGCCGCCGCCCTGTCACCGGCGCCCGCGCCCGCCCTCACCCCCGCCCCCGGGGCGTCCGACGGCGACCAGACCGTACGGATCGACGCCGAGCGGCGCACCGCGCAGGTCCAGGGCCGCCCGCTGGACCTGACGTACCTGGAGTTCGAGCTGCTGGCCCACCTGGTGGCGCATCCGCACCGGGTGCACACCCGCGACCAGCTGGTGACCACGGTGTGGGGCTACGGCCATGTCGGCGACGGCCGCACCGTCGACGTCCATGTCGCCCGGCTGCGCCGCAAGTTGGGCGCCGCGCACCGGTCGTCGATCGTGACGGTGCGCCGGGTCGGCTACAAGTACGTGCCGACCACGTGATGCGCGGAGTGCGGGACGGCGGCGTCAGGCTCCGTCCCGTATTCCCCGGCAGGGACCGGGGCGGACGCGGACCGCTCCCCCGCCGTGCCCGCCCCGCCGCCGCAGATACGCCACACACCCCGCGATCAGCAGGCCCGTCCCCGAGGCCAGCAGCAGCCCGGTGACCGGGGAGTCGGTCAGCGCCGCGCCGCCCAGGCCGCCCACGGCCGTGCTGAACAGCGCCCAGAGGGCGGCGCCCACCGCGTCCAGCAGGACGAAGCGGCGCAGTGGGAAGCGTGCGGTCCCGGTGGCGAGCGCGGCGACCACCCGCCCGCCGGGCAGGAAACGGCCGGCGATGACGAGGGTGGCGGCGTGGCGTTCGACCGTCGTCAGGGCGCGGGCGTGGCGGGCCCGGCCGCGTTCGCCGCGCAGCAGCCAGGCCGTGGCGCGGGGGCCGGCGCAGCGGCCGAGGGCATGGCCGAGGCAGTCGCCCGCCAGGGCGCCGGTCGCCGCGACGGCGGCCAGCAGCGCGAGCAGTGCCCACTGCGGGCCGATCAGCACGGCGACGAGGACCACGGTGGTCTCGCTCGGCATGAACGGCAGCAGTGCGTCGAGCGCGGACACCAGCAGGACGATCAGCCACAGCCAGGGCGAGTGCAGCATCCCCCGGAGCGGCTCGGCGAGCCGGTCCAGCTGGTCCACATACACCCAGGTGGCCAGCTGGTCAGACATGGTGACGGACCGGCTGTTGCGGCAGCGGTCGCGAAGCGGCCCGGCCGCGGCCCGGAACCTGGCCGGGAACGCCGCCCGGAACACCGCCCGTAACCTGGCCGGGAACACGGCCCGCGCCGCCGCCCAGTACGGCGCCCTCGGCGAGCGCCGCCAGCCGCCGCCGGTCGAGCCCGCCGCGCCCGCCCGGCACGGCGCCCGGCCCGTCGCCCGTCAGCGGCGGATGCGTGGTGACCTGTACGGCCAGCGCACGGGCCGCCAGCACCCGCCGCAGCGAGCCGACGAAGGTGTCCTCGCCGCAGAACGCCGCGACCGTGCTGGGGTGGCCGCCCTGCGTGTAGCCGAGGGTCACCGGGCGGACCGGGGCGCCCGCGTCCAGGGCGGCCTGGAAGGTGGCCCGCCGGAAGGTGCCCTGGTCGGCGGTGCACCAGGTGGTGGCCTGCGGGAAGACGGCGACGGAACGGCCGGAGCGCAGCAGCGCGGCCAGTTCGGCCACGGCGTGCGGGAGTTGGCGGGGATCGGTGCGGTCGATGAAGTGCGTACCGGCCCTGCGGGCCAGTCCGCCGACGACCGGCCAGCCGCCGACCTCGCGTTTGGCGAGCAGGACGACCGGTTCCACGGCGAGCAGCGCGGGGATGTCGAGCCAGGAGATGTGGTTGAGGACTATGAGGGTGCCGGGGCCGCCCGCGGGCCCGGGGACGGACAGGCGCTCCGTGAGGCTCGCGCCCGCCATCCGTATGCCCAGCGCCGCGATCAGCTCCCGGGCGTGGGCGCGCAGCCGTACGGGGTCGGCCAGCCCCTCGCCGTCCGCCAGCGCGCGCCGCACCGCCCGCGCGAACGCGGCGAGCCGGCGGGCGGTTTCGGCCGCCCGGACGCGCGGGAGGCCGTGCGTGGCGCACTCCGGGGTGCAGTCCGACCACACGTCCCAGGGGCCGTTCACCGCCCGCCCCGTGGCCATCGGCCCGTTCACCGTTCCCCCAGGAAGAAGCGCCGGTAGCGCTCCCCGAGCCGTTCCATGTCCAGGACGACGAAGAAGTCGGCGACATCGAACTCGGGGTCGTGGGCGGGCGCGCCGCAGATGACCGCGCCGATGCGCAGATAGCCGCGCAGCAGCGGGGGCAGTTGGGCGAGGCTGGGGCGGTCGGGGGCGGGGACGGTGGGGTGCCAGGGGTGGTGCGGGGTGACCCGGAGTCCGTCGGGGGCGGCGTAGCGGGTGCGGCCCAGTGCGTGGGCGTGGGCGGCCGCGGTGCCTCCGTCGGCGAGCGGGACGGAGGCGCAGCCGGCCAGATAGCGGTGGCCGGAGAGCAGGGTGTAGCGGGCGAGGGCGGCCCACATCTGGTTGATCACGGCGCCGCCGCGGTGGTCGGGGTGGACGCAGGAGCGGCCCGTCTCGATCAGTGAGGAGCGCAGGGGGGCCAGGGCGGTGAGGTCGAACTCGCCGTCGGAGTAGAGGCGGGCGCTGCGGCCGGGCGGCAGCAGCCGGTAGGTGCCGACCACCTCGCCGCTCGCGGTGTGGGTGACGACGAGGTGGTCGGCGAGCTCGTCCACGGCGTCGATGTCGTGACCGGCGAGCGGGGAGTGCAGGGTGGCGCCCATCTCCCCGGCGAAGACGCGGTGGCGCAGGCGCTGGGCGGCGCGGATCTGCTCCTGGGTGTCGGCGATCACGGCGGTGTAGCCGGGGGCGGCGGCCGGGTCGGCGGCGGGGGCGGAGCCGGGGACGGGAGAGGCGGTGGTGGCGGGGGTGGCGGGGGTCGGGATGGCGGCGGAAGCGGTCGGTGCCGAGCGCATGGAAGCCCTCCTTGGGTGGTGGTGTACGCACCACCAAAAAACTGCGGATTGCCGCAGTGACCTGGCCTTCTCTACTCGGGAAACTGTTCCCGCGCCCGACGGCCGGGCGCGTGAAGCGCAGGGAGCCTACGGATGAGGGTCCGCAGAACACTGGTCGCCGCCGTTCGGGTCCCGATCGGCCGGATCGCGGCATTCGGCACATCCCGGCCGTGGCGGCCTACTTGGACGGCGGATGACCGCCCGTTAGCGTGCCCTCCACGCACGGGTCCATCGGTACTGCCGAGCAGTGGGGGGCATACGTGAGCCAGCCGTCACGACGCGCGCTGTTGGGGACCGCCGGAGCGATCGGCGCGAGGGCGGCGCTCGGGGCCGCGGCCCCCGTCACCGCGACCGGACCCGTCGCCCCCGGGCAGGAGCGGGCGGCCGCGTACGACACGGCCCCGGCGCGGGCGGCCCTGGAGCGGCTGCTGCCCGGCCACGCCGACCAGTTCCGCCTGCGCGCGCTGCCGCCCGGTGGTGCCGCCGACCGCTTCCGGGTCGACGGCACCACCGGCCGCATCACCGTGGCCGGCACCACCCCCGCCACGCTCCTGACCGGCGTCCACTGGTACCTCAAGTACTCCTGTCACGCCCATCTCTCCTGGGCCGGCGACCAGCCGGCCCTGCCCGCCCGGCTGCCCGCCCCGGCCTCCCCCGTCGAGCGCGCCACCCCGCTGCCGCACCGCTTCGCCCTCAACGACACCCACGACGGCTACACCGCCCCGTACGCCACCTGGGCGCGCTGGGAGCGGCTGATCGACGTCCTCGCACTGCACGGCGTGAACGAGGTGCTGGTCACCCCGGGCGCCGAGGCCGTCTACCACCGTCTGCTGACCGATTTCGGCTATTCCGACGCCGAGGCCCGCACCTGGCTCCCGGCGCCCTCGCACCAGCCGTGGTGGCTGCTCCAGAACATGAGCGCCTACGGCGGTCCGGTGAGCCGTCAACTGATCGACCGCCGCGCCGAGTTGGGCCGCAGGATCACCGACCGGCTGCGCTCCCTGGGCATGCACCCGGTGCTCCCCGGCTACTTCGGCACCGTCCCCGACGGGTTCGCCGCCCGCAACCCCGGGGCCCGTACCGTCCCCCAGGGCAGCTGGTCCGGCCTGCGGCGCCCCGACTGGCTCGACCCCCGCACCGACGCCTTCGCCGAGGTCGCCGCCGCTTTCTACCGTCACCAGCACCGACTCCTGGGCCCCGCAGGACACTTCAAGATGGATCTGCTGCACGAGGGCGGCGACCCGGGCGACGTACCGGTCCCCGAGGCCGCCCGCGCCGTGGAGAAGGCCCTGCGCACCGCCCGCCCCGGTGCCACCTGGGTGATCCTCGGCTGGCAGGCGAACCCCCGGCGCGATCTGCTGGACGCCGTCGATCACGACCGGATGCTGATCGTGGACGGTCTGAGCGATCTGGAGACGGTCACCGACCGGGAACGGGACTGGGGCGGGGTGCCCTACGCCTTCGGCTCCATCCCCAACTTCGGCGGCCGCACCACCCTGGGCGCCAAGACCCATATGTGGACGAAGCGCTTCACCGCATGGCGGGACAAGGAGGGCAGCCGGATGGCGGGCACCGCGTATATGCCGGAGGCGGCGGAGCGCGATCCCGCCGCATTCGAGCTGTTCAGCGAACTGGCGTGGCGGGAGCGCCCGGTGGACCGCGCCGCATGGTTCGACGGCTACGCCGATCTGCGCTACGGCGCCCACGACGCGCACGCCCGCACCGCGTTCTCCGCCCTGCGCACCAGCGCGTACGCCATCGACAGCAAGGACGGCCGCCCGCACGACTCGGTCTTCGCCGCCCGCCCGAGCCTGGCCGCCCGCTCCGGCACGGTCTACGCCACCCACACCCCGGCCTTCGACCCGGCCGCCTTCGACACCGCCTTCGCCGCGTTACTGAAGGTCGCCCCCGCGCTGCGCGACAGCGACGCCTATCGCCACGATCTGACCGACGCCGCCCGGCAGGCCCTCGCCAACCGCTCCTGGCAGCTGATCCCCCAGCTCCAGGACGCCTACCGGCACAAGGACCGGCCGGCGTTCAAGGACCTGTCGCGGCTGTGGCTGCGGCTGATGCGGCTGAGCGACGAGGTCACCGGCGCGCACCGGAACTTCCTGCTCGGGCCCTGGCTGGCCGACGCCGGGGCGATGGCCGCCGACGACGAGGAGGCGGCGCGGCTGGAACACGGCGCCCGCGCCCTGATCACCACCTGGGCGGACCGCTCCACCGCCGACGGCGGCGCACTCGCCAACTACGCCAACCGCGACTGGCACGGCCTGATCGGCGACGTCCATCTGCCGCAATGGCAGGCGTACTTGGACGAACTGGACGATGCGCTGGCGGTGGACCGCCCGCCGAAACCGTTCGACTGGTACGCGCAGGAGGAGCCCTGGACCCGGCGGCGCAACGCCTATCCGCTGCGCCCCACCGCCGACCCGTACCGCACCGCCCGCCGGGTCCACGACACCCTCGCCGCCGCGCCCTACCAGGGCACCGTCTCCCTGACCGCCGCCCCGCACGCGCTGCCGCCGGGCGGCCGCGCCACCCTCACCGCCGCTCTGCGCAACGTCAACGGCCTGCGCGCCACCGGCCGGGTCGACTTCGCGCTGACCGGCCTGGACGCCACCGCCGACGGCCCCCTCACCCTGCCGTCCCTCCCGCCCGGCGGCACCGGCGAGGCCCAGTGGCGGGCGACGGCCCCGGCCGGGCCGCCGACGGACCCGCTGCGCCCGTTGCCGTACGGCCTGACGGTCGAGTACGGGCCGCGGGGCGAGCCCCGGGTGCGCGCGGTGCGCCGCGGCACGCTGTTCGTCGCCGGTCCGCTGGACGAAGCGCTCCGGACCGTCACCACCAATGGGGCGGTTTTCGGCCAGTTGGACGGGCGCTTCGCGATCAACGGTGCGGGAGCCGATCTGTGGCAGGGCACCGAGGAGTTCGGCGCCGTCTACCGGGCGGGCGCGCTCACACCGGGCGGCACGGTGACGGTGGAGGTGACCCGCCAGGAGGAGTCCACCGGCCCCTGGGCCCGTGCGGGCCTGATCGTCCGCAACCGCCTGGGCACACCGCACTCCCCCGGTTTCCTGAACCTGTCCGTCACGCCCGCCCACGGGGTCGTCCTCTCCTACGACGCGAACGGCGACGGCACCCTGGACACCTACCGGCGGCTGGCCGGGATCGCCGCCCCGGTGCTGCTCCGGCTGACCCGCGGCCGGGACGACGGCGGCCGGGGCACATACACCGGCGCCTGCTCCACCGACGGGGGCGGCACCTGGCGCACGGTCGCCACCGTCGCCGTCCCCGGGGCCGCCGCCGCCCAGGACGCCGGTCTGCACCAGTGCGCCGCCGACTCCGCCACCGGGGCGCGCGGAACGGCCGAATTCCGCCGCTGGCAGATGTCCTGAGGGGTCGCCTGCGCTCCACTGGAGGCGCGCACGGCCACCCCGTAGGCTGGCCGGATCGCACCACCGTCACGACGCATCACTGGCACGACGCACCACCAGCACAGCGCATCACGAGCACAACGCACCACAACCGCATGACGAGCGAGGGGAATCGGTATGGGCACCGCAGCGGACAAGGAGTGGCTCTACGGCCTCGACATCTCGGACGCCGAATGGCAGCGCCCGCCCGGCGACGCCGAGGAGGCGGTGGAGATCGCGTTCCTGGAGCGCGGTGCGGTGGCGATGCGCAATTCCACGGACCCCGATGTGGTCCTGCGCTACACCGAGGCGGAGTGGCGGGCGTTCGTCCTCGGCGCGCGGGACGGCGAGTTCGACCTCCAGTAGCGGCACCCGCCTGTGCGGTCACCCCGGGAACGAGCGGTCGGCCCCCGGGTGACCGGCACAGGATTCACTCGTTTCACTGAACGTGGAGCAGCAGCAGGCGACATCCCCGCGTCCGGACCGTAACCGCAACCATGCGCCCTCGGAGACCGCCGAGACCGAGGCCGCGGAGGCCGACACCGTCGAGGCCGAAGCGGTCGAGGCTGGCGCGTCCGAGGGCGAGGCGGACGAGCCGGGGGCGTCCGAGGGCGAGGTGGACGAGTCGCAGACGTCGGAAGCCGAGGCGCCCGAGACCGACGCCGCGGAGGACGAAACCGCCGCCCAGCCCGGTGAGCCGGAGGCCGACGCGCCGGAGACCGGTGAACCGCAGGCCGGTGAACCGCAGACCGACGCCACCGAATCCGTCGCCACCGAGCCCGACACCCCCGCGCCCGTCCTCCCCGCGCCCGCCGCCGTCACCCGCCTCCCCGCAGTCCCCGCCCTCCCCGTTCCCACCGAAGCCCCCTGGGCCCCCGACGCCCTCGACGTCCCCGACCTCATCGACGTCGACCAGGCCGAGATCGCCCTGGTGGAGCACTACCCCCACCTGGTCCGGCTCGCCTATCTGGTGCTGCCGTCCGGCAGTACCCGCGGCCGACGGGTCCTGGCCGCCCATGCCCTGGTGCAGCGCGCCCTCCCCCGCCAGCGCAGCTCCACCCGCGGCCTCGCCCTCCCCGCCCCCCGCGCGGGTGACGAGGCGGCCGCCGACCCCGGTTACGCCTTCCTGCGCGGCCGGGTCCTGAAGGCCGCGCTCGCCGCCGGGCGGCCCCGCCGCCTTCCCCTCCCCCCGCCGCTGCTCCCCCAGGTCTGGGGCCTACGCCTCTTCCCCCGCTCCGGCGGCGCCGATGAACTCGCCCTGGATCAGACGCTGTCGGCGCTGTCCGGACCCGGCCGGGCGGCCTTCGTCCTGCGCGATCTGGAGGGGCTGAGCGCCCCGGAGACGGCCCGGGTCCTGGAGGCGGCGGGGGTGTCCGACCCCGACGGGGCGCTGGCCGAGGCCGCCGGGGCCCCGGTCCCGGCGGGCAGCCGCGACCAGTCGCTGCTGGAGTCCGCGGAGTTCGACCCCTGCGCGCTCCAGGCCCGCCCGACGGATCTGATCCGGCGGCGCCAGCACGTCCGCGCGGCGCTGGCGGCGGGCGCGGCCGTGGTGGTGTGCGGCGCGCTGCTGGGGCTGCCCGGGGAGGGCTGGGGTCCGAACGGCGCCGCCGCGCCTCCGTACGCCCAGAACGCCGCGGCCGAGGCGGCCCTGGACCCCGGCAGGCTGACGGCGGCCTCCCCCAGCGCCTGGCAGACGGCGACGCGCCAGGACTTCGCCACCTGGCCCGCCCGCGGCGACCGGACCGGCGACCGGGCGCTGCTGCGCCGCGCGCTCGCGGTCTGGGCCCGGCCGGGCGCCCGCGTGCCCGTGACGGCGACGCCCGGCACCCCCACGGGCCCCGCGGCCGGGCCCCCGCAGCTGCTGTTCGCGGGCGTCGTCGACCACGCCGTCGTCGTGCTCTTCCACGACGGCCTGCGGGTGGTGCGCTATGCGGAGGCGGCGGACGGCACGGGCCAGGAGGCGGGCGGCGGTGCGTCGCTCGACTTCGCGCGGACGGACGGCGCGCAGGCGGCCTCCTCGGGCGCCCTGGTGGCGAACCGCACCCAGGGCAACACCCGCTATCTGGCGGCCCCTTGGGTGACCTCGGCCCGTCTGGTCGACCTGCTCCGGCCGGACGACGCGGGCCAGCAGGTGGCCATCGGCGCCGACGGCCTCACCTCCCCCGTTCCGACCCCCCGCCCCGAGGAGCAGTGCACCACCTGGCCCGCGCTGCGCCTGGGCGGCCGTCTGCTGACCGACCTGGGCGAGCTGGCCCCGGCCCGGCTGACGTACGGCGGCCCGCGCACACCGGGCGAGGTCGCCTCGCCGCAGGCCGCGACGGCCTGGGCGCGCGGCGGCTGTGCGCTGGCGGGGCTGCGCGGGCAGGGCGTGCGGACGGTGAACGCCTGGGACTACGCGCACCAGCCGCTGCCCCGGGGCGCGGGCGACGCCCGGTGGGTGTGCGACCGGGCGGAGACCTGGCGCGGGGCGGGCAGCCGGACGCTGGTGCAGTTCCTGGCCCCGGCACGGGGCGGCCGGCCGTATGCACCGGGGACGGTGGCGGCCCGCGCCGACGGCACGACGGCCTGCGGGCCACGGGCGCCGCAGGCGCTGGCCGGAATCCTGTGGAAGGACACCGGCGGCCAGTGGTGGCTGCTGGCCGCGGGCAGCAGGAAGGTCGCCTCGCTGACGGTCACCGGAGGGGTGCAGGGCCGGGCGCCCGGTCATCTGCTGGCGGTGAAGGCGGCGGCGGGCGCGCGGGCGAAGCTGATGGGGCGGCTGGCGGGCGGGCAGCCGGTGGAGGCGCTGCGCTGAGGCCGCAGCGGCGACGGAGACCGCGGCGGCCGCGGGCCCTTCGCCCACCGCTCGGATTTCTTCGGTCCCAGGGGTACCGGCTTTCCTTACCCCTCAGTACATTGACGCCATGTCTAATACGGCCTCGCTGCGGCCCCAGCCGGTCGCGTCCGAACACATCCCGCTGAAGCCCCGCAACGTCGCCTTCGACTGGGCGGACACCCCGCTGCACTGGATACCCGGCGACCCCGCCACCACCCACACCATCAACGTGCTGCACCTGATCCTGCCGGCCGGCGAGCGCTGGTTCGTGCATGTCTACAAGCAGGCGCTGCCCCATATACGCGACCCCCGGCTGCGCGAGGACGTCATCGGGTTCATCGGCCAGGAGGCGATGCACTCCCAGGCGCACGACGACGTCCTGCCGCACCTCAAGGCGCAGGGCCTGGACCCGGCCCCGTACACCGCGCAGGTCGACTGGCTCTTCGAGAAGCTGCTCGGCGACCGGACGCTGCCGCCGGGCCGGGCCCGTAAGTGGTGGCTGCTGGAGCGGGTCGCCATCATCGCCGCGGTCGAGCACTACACCGCCTTCCTGGGCGACTGGGTGCTCAACGCCGGGGAACTGGACGCCAGGGGCGCCGATCCCACCATGCTCGATCTGCTGCGCTGGCACGGCGCGGAGGAGGTCGAGCACCGGTCGGTGGCCTTCGATCTCTTCGTCCATCTCGACGGCGGCTACCGGCGGCGCGTACGGACCTGGGCAACCGCTTTCGCCGCGCTGGTGTTTCTCTGGCAGAGAGGCGTCCGCTTCTTCATGGAGAACGACCCGACCCTGCTCGACGGAAAGGCGAGCTTCAAGGAGTTCGTCCGCGCCGGGCGGCAGGGCGTGCTGCCGACCGCGGGGGACATGGCCCGGTCCATCCCGCAGTACCTCAGCCGCACCTATCATCCGTCCCAGCACGGCAGCACCACACAGGCCGTCGCCTATCTCGCCGGCTCCCCCGCCGCGACGGCGGCCGAGGCCCGCACGGAGGCCCGCACGGAGGCCCGCACGGAGGCCCGCACGAAAGGAGGTTCCTGAATGCCCCGCATCCCGTACGCACCCCGCATCCGCACCGTCCTCGTCGTCACCGCGGCCGCCCTGGCCGCCCGCCGGGCCCTGCGCGGCCGCATCAAGGGCTCCCCGCTGTGGCCCCTGCCCGCCCTCGACCACCCCATATCCGGGCGCGGCCGCGAGGCCCAAGCCCCCGCCCGCACCCACCGGTTGACGGTCACGGAGCGCGTGGCGGAAGCCACGGGCGTGATACGGCTGCGCCTGGAGGGCGCGGACCTCCCGGACTGGGAGCCCGGCGCGCATCTCGACCTGGTGCTGCCGTCGGGGACGGTCCGCCAGTACTCGCTGTGCGGATCGCCCGCGACGCCCGGCTCGTACACCATCGCCGTCCGACTGATCGAGGACGGCCGCGGCGGCTCGCAGGAAGCGCACGAGCTGCTGCACGAGGGGACGGAGGTGACGGTCCGCGGACCCCGCAACCGCTTCCCCCTCCACGACAGCCACGCCTATGTCTTCATCGCGGGCGGCATCGGCATCACCCCGATCCTGCCGATGGTGCGCCAGGCCGAGCGGGAGGGGATCCCCTGGCGGCTGCTGTACGGCGGCCGGTCGCGGGCCTCGATGCCGTTCCTGGCGGAGGTCGAGAAGCTGGCGGGCGCCGGGGCGGACCGCGTCACCGTGGTCGCCGAGGACGAGGACGGGCGGCCCGATCTGGCGGCCCTGCTCGCCGGCGCTCCCCCGCACGCCGCCGTCTACTGCTGCGGCCCCGAGCCCCTGATGGACGCGGTGGCCGCCCTCCTGCCCGACGCCCCCGAGGGCCTCACCCTGCACACCGAACGGTTCGCACCCGCCACCCCCTCCCCCACCGGCGAGAACGCCCCGTTCGAGGTGGAACTGCGCCGCACCGGCCGGACGGTCACCGTGCCCGCCGACACCAGCGCGCTGCGCGCGATCCGCGACCAGGCGCTGCCGGACCTCCCGTACAGCTGCGAACAGGGCTTCTGCGGCACCTGCCAACAGCGGCTGCTGGCCGGTGAGGTGGAGCACCGCGACGAGCTGCTGACGGACGCCGAGCGGGACGACTCGCTGCTGATCTGCGTCTCACGGGCGCGGGAGGGCGGGCGGCTGGTCCTCGATCTCTAGGCCGGGTTTCTGGCCGCCTCTGGGCCGGGTTTCTGGCCGTCTCTAGGCCGGGTTTCTGGCCGCCTCTGGGCCAGGATCCCGGCCGTCCCCAGGTCGGCATCCCGGCCGTCCGTCCCGGCAGATATCCACCACTACCGGCCGTGATACCGCGGAGCGCCCCGGATCGTTAGGGTGGTGGCCATGACGACCGGCACGCGCCGCAGGATGGGCGTCGAGGAGCGGCGCGAGCAGCTCATCGGCGTCGCACTCGACCTCTTCAGCCATCGCTCTCCCGAGGATGTCTCGATAGACGAGATCGCCGAGGCGGCCGGGATATCGCGGCCGCTCGTCTACCACTACTTCCCGGGCAAACAGCAGCTGTACGAGGCCGCACTGCGGCGCGCCGCGGACGAACTGTCGGCCCGCTTCGTCGAACCCCACGAAGGCCCGCTCGGCGCCCGCCTCCTGCGGGTGATGGAGCGCTTCTTCGACTTCGTCGACGAGCACGGCCCCGGCTTCTCCGCCCTGATGCGGGGCGGCCCGGTGACCGGTTCGAAGAGCCGGACGGGCGCCTTGATAGACGGCGTACGGCAGGCCGCATACGACCAGATCCTCGCCCATCTCGGCATCGCCGCCCCGCCACCCCGGCTGACCCTGGTCGTCCGCTCGTGGATCTCGCTCGCCGAGACCACCGCCCTGCTGTGGCTGGACGGCCGGCAGATCCCGCGCGAGGAGCTGGAGCGCCAGCTGGTGCACGACTTCGCGGCACTGGCGGCGGTGAGCGCCGCCTACGACGAGCAGATGGCGGACGTACTGCGCCATCTGCTGGCGGACGAACCGGAGAACGGCATGTTCGCGGAGCTGGTGGCCCGGCTGATGGAGCTGCCGCAGCCGGTGTGAGCTGCGGCCGGTGTGAGCTGCGGCCGGTGCGACCTGAGGCCGCCGAAAAACCCGTCCGGGTGTCTCGTCCGTGAGCCACAATTCCCCCATGACCATGATCACTTACCGGCTTGCCGACGCCACCCGCGACCTGCCCTCGCTCGTCGCCCTGTACGACGGCGCGGCCCGCTGGATGCAGGACAACGGGATCGTCCAGTGGACGCCGGGCGAGAAGGACGCGGAGCACTTCCGGCGCCGGATAACGGAGCGCGAGAAGGGCGAGGTCTGGCTCGCCGAGACGACGGGCCGCACCGTCGGCGGCTTCGAACTGTGGTGGGAGGACCTCCCCGCCTGGGGCGAACAGCCCCCCGTGGCCGGATACGTCCACCGGCTGATGGTGGACCGCGCATCCGCCCCGCCCGGCACCGGACGGGCGCTGCTCGACCAGGCCGAGCAGCGCATCGCACAAGCGGGCCGCGAGCGCTGCCGCCTGGACTGCGTATCGACCAACCCGCGGCTGCGGACGTACTACGAGAACGCGGGCTACACGGTCGTCGGCGAACACCCGTCCAAGGTGGCGCCGGACGGCAGGCGCTACGGCGTGACGCTGTTGGAGAAGCGGCTGGACTCGGTGGGCCGCTAGGCGGCGGTGCCCCGCATACCCGCTGTGCTCCTGCCTGCCGACATGGTGCAGGGTGGATTCATGCTTGCCGATCATCAGGAGTGCGACGTGGTCGTCACGGCCGTGTCTGCGGTGGGGGCCGCCGTCCATGTGGACGGGCACGACGGTTTCATCGACCAGGCCAAACACCCTTCATGGTGGTCGGACGCGCCCCGCGCCGCGGTCGGCGACCGGATGCGCGCGGTGGTACTGGACGCCACCAGGACCCCGCCGCGGTTCAGCGCTCTGCCGAGCGATATACAGATCGCCCGGAGCCTGCGCCATACCGAACCGCTGATGCGCCTCTGCCCGCCGCCCGGGGGCGGCCGAACCGTGCAGTGGGGCGCCGTGGAGGAGGCGTTGGGCATCACCGTGCCGGCAGACTACAAGCGGCTCGTCGAGACGTACGGCGGTGGGCTCTTCGCAGGGGTGCTCTGGCTGCTGGAACCGGACTGCCCGGATGCGATGTACGACCTGGTGGCCCAGACCGCGGAGCGTGCGGAGATCCTCGCCGACCTCTGGGAAGCAGGCGAAGACAAACCGTCGGCGCTTCATGAGGCCAACACCAGGCTGGTGCCCTGGGGGTATGCGGAAGGCGCGGGACATTTCCTCTACTGGTTGGTCCGGCCCGGTGTCGAACCGGAGGAATGGACCGTCATCCTCAATGAGGGGCGCGGCCCCCTCTGGGAGGCCTATCCGGTGTCGTGCAGCCAGTTCCTCCTTGATGTGGTGGCCGGCAGGACGACGTCGTTCTACTTCGCCGGCTTGGAGGACATCGTTGCCCCGGAAGACAGGACCTGTTTCGCGCCCAACTCGCAGATTCTCAGCCAGTAGGAGCACGGGGCGAAATCCGGTCGGCACATCAGTGCAACCGCGGACGACTTGTTTCATCGAGGCGGAACAGCCGCCAACACCGCGTTGCTTCTGAGCGAAGCCGAATCACACTTTTCCCCCCGAAGGCACCAGTCGAAGTAATAGCGACTACGAGACAGTTGACCACCCCCCTGGGCTCTTCTCGACAGCCCAACTCACAAGCTCGATGCCGGCCCGGTCCGACCGAACCTCAGGAGCTAAGATCAGAGGTCGTCTCCAAGAGGGGAACCATGTCGTACCAGCCTGCCGACCAGCAGAACGTTCCGTATCAGCCCTATCAGGGCGGGTATCCGCAGCAGCCGAGGGGCAGCTTCGTTCCACCACCGCCTCCGTCGCCACCCCGGCGCAAAACGGGAAAGATCATCGGATTCAGCGTCCTGGGGATATTCCTCCTCCTGGTCATAGGCGTCGGATCCATATTCGTGAAGAACACCCTGAAACGGCATGACACGACTCCTCAGGAGGAGTACGCGATGTCGACGAAAGCGGTGTACGACTCGATGACCAAGGCCATCAAGGAGAAGGACGAGAAGTCCTATCTGGCGTCCTTCGAGGGCGAGCAGCTCAAGGCGCAGCAGCGGAAGCTGTTCCGAAACCTCATCAAGGTTCCGTTTCAGGTCGCGCGCTTCGAGGAGTATCCGCAGGGGCACGGATCCGGCCATATGGTGGTCGCGTTCGTCCACCAGATCAAGGGTGTTGACGCTGCCCCCGTGGCAGAGCAGTACGTCTTCACGTTCAAAGAGAGTCCGGGCGCCCACCAGGTGATCACCGACGTCAAGGGATCCGCCGAGCCCTACACCGGCACGCATGGCACGAATTTCCCGGCGCCATGGGACGTCTACAACGATATGACGGTCGTGCAGAAGGGCCGCGTCGTGGTGATCTCCGACAAGCAGCACGCCGCCGACACGGAGCGCTTCGCTCCCTACATTTCCCAGGCGGCCGACGATGACGTAGCGGCCTGGAACCACAGCGGCGCGAACACGTCCCAGGCATCGAAGGGCGCGCTGATCGTGCTGGAGTCGAAGCGCAAGGTGTACTCGCAGCTCTACCGAGCCGGCAACAAGAACGATTCGCTGGAGGCGGGCGTCAATATGGCCGCCGAGAAGTTCACTCCTGCTGGCCGCAACGAGATGGAGGCCGGCGGCTCCCGTATCGTGATGGACTCGTCCGAGAGTCGTTTCACCTCCCCCGCTTGGAGAAGCGGCGTCAAGGAGATCTCCCGCCACGAGATCGCCCACGCGCTGGTCGCCTTCTACGACCACGAGAGCAGGTTCGCGCAAATACCCAGTTGGGTCAGCGAGGGATTCGCCGGGTACATGGAGTCGCGCGACGATTCAGCGGCATCCAAGACCGAAGCGGCGCGGACGCTGAAGGGCTACAAGTTCGACCCCAGCGTCTACCCGGTGAGCGACGCCGAAACGTTCTATGCGAAGACCGGGCGGGAACGCGCAGCCAATTACACGCTCGCCCGGCTCGCGATCGAGTACATGGCCAAGAAGTACGGCGAGAACCACGCCTTTGAATTTGTGACCGCAGAATACAACGACCCCAATAACCAGGACGCCGCCTTCCAGAAGTACCTGGGCGTCGACTACCGCACCTTCATGGCAGGCTGGCAGAAGTACGTCCGCACCGAAGTCCCGGGCATGGCCAAGGGCTGACGCACTTTCGCACGACCCGCAATGTCGCACTCCGCCGGCACGCCGATCCAACGGACACAGAGCTGTCCAACGGCGGGCCGGCGGATGTGTGAAGCGGCGGAGGCAGCAGATCGCGGCGCGGGAATCGACCGTTAACGGCCCGCGCCCCGTGCGAAGACGGCGACCGTACGGGCCGGGACGGTGAAGGTGCCCGAACTTGACTGGTACGAGGCGGACTTGACGACCGGGTCGGCGCCGTGGGCCTGGTCGGGGTGGAGGGCGTAGGGCGTGCCCGCGAGGGAGGGCAGGTGTTGGGGCTGGCGGTGCGGGGTGGCGTTGAAGATGACGACGAGGCGGCCGAGGCGCATGGTGATGACGCCGGGGGTCTCGTCCGTGCCGGAGAGGGGGAAGGTGAGGGCGGACTGGACGTCGGCGGTGGTGGGGAGGCCGAAGGCCGGTTCGGTGGCGTGGATACGGAGGAGGTCGCGGTAGGCGGCGGAGGCGGCGGTCATGGTGGCGCAGGAGGGGCGGAGGGCCGGGTCGGCGAGGAGGGGCTTGGCGTAGGGCCACTTGTCCTTGTTGTCGGTGGCCGGGGGTAGGCCGCGACCGAAGCCGTTGCCGGTGTCGTTGCTGATGGCGGTGCCGTTGCCGGTGGCGGAGCTGGTGGCGCTGCCGGTGCCGGTGGCGCAACCCCAGTGGAGGGCGTTGAACCAGTCGCCGCTGTTGAAGGAGTTGCGGTCCAGGGACTTGGAGCGCAGGAGATCGGTGCCCGCCTGGGAGAGGGCCGGGCCCTGGGAGAGGGCGGCGGTGGCCAGGGCGACGACCTGCATGCGGGCGCGGGCGGCGGGTGAGGTGCCGGGCGGGAGCTTGTAGGCCAGGGCGTCGTAGAGGGTTTCGTTGTCGTGCGCGTCGGCGTAGGCGAGGGCGTCGCCCGGGGCGGCGGCGTATCCGGCGGGCGCGCCGTTGTAGTCGACCTCGGAGCCCTTGACCCGGCGCCCGGAGGTGTCGGTGAAGGTGTAGTCGGCGAGATTCCCGGTCAGTCCGAGTTTGATGAGGTCCTGGTAGTGGAGGAGGCGGGCGCGCTGGTCGGACGGGTTGCCGCTCGCGGCTGAGGAGTTGGGGTCGGTGAAGAGGCCGGAGGCGAAGCCCTGGACCCGGGGGTCGGGGTCGAAGGGCGTGCCGCCGCGGATCGCATCGCGGGCGCGGTCGCTGAAGGTGGCGATGCCGGTGCCCGCCATATTGCGCTGGGTGGCCTGGACGAAGCGGGCGTCGTTCGCGACCTCGCCGAAGTTCCAACCCTCGCCGTAGAGGATGATCGCCTTGCCGTCCACACCGTCGCGGGCCGGGGTCAGGGCGTCGAGGGCCTTGCGTACGGCCAGGATGTTGGCCTTCGGGTGGTGCCCCATGAGGTCGAAGCGGAAGCCGTCGACCTTGTACTGCTTGGCCCAGGTGACGACGGAGTCGACCACCAGCTTGCCCATCATGGTGTGCTCGGGCGCGGTGTTGGAGCAGCAGGTGGAGGTGGCCACGCTGCCGTCGTCCAGCAGCCGGTGGTAGTAGCCCGGCACGATCCGGTCGAGGACCGACTTCGGGTCCTGTCCGCTCGCCGCCGTGTGGTTGTAGACGACGTCCATGACCGTACGCAGCCCGGCCCCGTTCAGCCCCTGCACCATGCGCCGGAATTCCACGGTGCGGCGCGGACCGTTGGGGTCGGAGGCGTACGAGCCCTCGGGGACGGTGTAGTGGAGCGGGTCGTAGCCCCAGTTGTACGCGTCCCGGGCGGCCGACTTGCCGACGCATTCCTGTTGCCGGTCGGAGTCGGACGGCATTGCCGCAAGCTTGCAGTCGGGTTGTTGCGCAGGATCTTGCTGATCGGCGCGGCGTTCGGGGACGGAGGCGAAGTCGAAAGCCGGCAGCAAGTGGACGTAAGACGTTCCGGCCGTTGCAAGGGCTTTCAGATGGCGCATGCCGTCCGAGTGGGTGTCGGTGAAGGCGAGGTACTGGCCGGGGTGGCGGGAGGTGCGGTCCGCGATGGAGAAGTCGCGGATGTGCAGTTCCTGGATGCGGGCCTTGCGCAAGGGGACCGCAACGGGTTTCTTCAGCCGCGACCAGCCCTGGGGAGCGAGGCGGGGATCTGCAAGGTCCACCACAAGGCTGCGGGCCGAGTCGGCGGTCAGCGCGGTGGAGTACGGGTCGGTGACCTTGTTGGTGACGAACGCGTGGACGCTGGGCGCCCAGACCCGTACGACATAGCGGTACGGCCTGCCGAGCCAGGCCCGCGAGCCCTGCGCGCGCCAGACGCCGGTGATGTCGTCGCGGTGCATCGGGACCGTACGGCCGTCCAGTTCGAGGGCGACGGTACGGGCGGTGGGTGCCCAGACGGAGAGGGTGGGCCGGTGGCCGCCGTCGAACGTCGGGCCCAGGTGGGTGTGTTGGGCGGCGCGCCCGTACAGGTCGTCCAGTACGCCGGGTATCTGGACGCCGGTGGTGGCGGGGGCCGTGGCGGGGGTCCTATCCGCGTCCGTAGAACGTTGCTGGGTGGCGACCAGCCGGTTGCGCAAGGCGTTGCGGGCCAGGCCGCGGTCGCGCGGGTCGACGGTGAAGGCGGGAAAGTTTTGCAGATGGGGGAAGGCGGCCCGCTCGGCCGGGGTGAGGCTGCCGGGCGTCAGGCGAATGCGGTGGGTCAGCCCCCCGTCGCCGAACTCCAGCTGGGCCGGGGCCTGTTCGGCGCCCTTCCAGACCACGGTGTCGCGGTCGATCCACTGGGCCTCCGCCTTGGCCGGGTCCGGTGGGGCGGCATGTGCCGGTTGCTGCGGGGAGGTGAGGAGCAAGGCCGCCGCGCCGAGGGCGAGGACGGCGGCCAGTCGCCGGCGCGGCCGGAACCGGAGGAGGGTGGAGGACATGGGTGATGGTTCTAGTCGCGTTGCCTGATGCCTGCAAGACCTTACGCAAGATATTGCAAGGGTGTTAAGTTGCTGAGACAGCCGGTCCGGCCGGCCGGAGGCCCCTCGTCTTCCCGGGCCTTACGCGCCCGGTCGGCCGGACCGGCCTTCCAGAAACAGTTCGGCGACCACGACCTTCCCGACCGGCGGCCGCTCCTCCACCCGCCAGCAGGCGGCGAGCGCGGCTACGAGGACGAGTCCGCGCCCGAATTCGCTGTCCGGAGACGGGAGTTCCACGGACCGCGGGACTGGCGGCCGCAGCTCCGTACGGGTGTCGGCGACCGCGATCCGCAGGATGCCGGGGCGGGCGGAGCCGGGCAGCCGGGTGAGGTGCAGCTCGAAGTCCCGCCCGGGGACGCGGCCGTGGGTGGCGGCGTTGGCGGCGAGTTCACCGACGATCAGGGCGGCGGTTTCGGACACCTCGCTCCCGTACGGAACGCCCCAGACGTCGAGTTGGTGGACGGCGAGATGCCGGGCGAGGCGGGCGCCACGGGGAGTGGCGCTGAACCGCTGACTGAACATACGTACGGTGAGCGCGGCGGTGTCGGTGTCGGCGTAGGCGTCGGCGTGCATGGCTCGAATGTCGGACTCCGTGACACCGGTGACCAGGGAGGCAACTCGTAGTCCTGGAAGACTACGAGCTCGGATGGTGGACGCGGAGGGTAACGGCCCGTAAGCATGAGGGACTTGCGGGGACTGCCGACAACGACCCTCGGGGGTAGCGCGTATGACCGCAGACCACGAACGTTCCGACAGCCTCCGGACGTTCGGTGCCGTATATCAAGGGTTCCGGGAGAGCCGGGGATTCACGCAGGAGTCGCTGGCTCCGGAGATCCGGTATTCGCAGGACTACATCGCTTCGGTGGAACAAGGCCGGATACTGCCGTCGAAGACGTTCCTCCAGCGCTCCGAGGATGTGCTGGACGCCCTCGGGGTGCTGGAAAAGGCGGCCAAGCGGCTGTCGAAGCGGCGGGGGCTCGCATCGTGGTTCCGTGCATGGGCGGGGATGGAGGAGAAGGCGACCACACTCCACACGTACGAATGCCGCCTGATTCCTGGGTTGTTGCAGACGGAGAGGTATGCGCGACTCCTCTTCGAGAGCCGCGTTCCGCTCCTCACCGATGCGGAGGTCGACACCCGGCTGGCGGTACGGCTGGAGCGCCAGCAACTGCTCCGGGACCGGCCGAAGTGCGCGTTCAGCTTCATCCTCGAAGAGCACCTGTTCCTGCGGCATGTCGGTGGGGTGGAGGCGACCCGCGAGCTCATCGACCACATGCTCGGCTTGGCCACACTACGGAACATCGAGATCCAGGTCCTGCCGCTGTCACAGGGAATGCACGCCGGTATGGACGGGCCGATGCAGTTGGTGGAGACACCCGATCACGAGTGGTACGGGTACTGCGAGGGGCAGGAGAACGGAACGCTCATCTCCGATCCCACAGTGATCAGCATGCTTCACGCCCGGTATGCAAAACTGCGCTCAGAGGCCCTTTCTCTGGACGACTCCGTGGGCCTGCTGAAGCGACTGCGAGGAGCGCTATGAGCACGTCCGATTTGGCCTGGTTCAAGAGCAGCTACAGCGGCAGTTCCGGCGACGATTGCGTCGAGGTCGCCCTCTCCTGGCGTAAGTCCAGCTACAGCAGCGGAAGTTCCGGCGACTGCGTAGAGATCGCCACCTGCCCCTCCACCACCATCCACATCCGCGACTCCAAGGACAAGGAAGGTCCGCAGCTCGTGGTACCTGCCGAGTCCTGGACGGACTTCGTCACGTACGCTGCCCACGACTTGTAGGGGTCCGTACGGGGGTGCCATGCAGCCGTTGCAGGCGGATGATCCGCAGAGCCTGGGGAACTACCGCCTGATGGCGCGGCTCGGGGCGGGCGGGATGGGCCGGGTCTACCTGGCGCGCACGTCCGGCGGGCGCACCTTCGCCGTGAAGGTCGTACGGCCCGAACTCGCCGAGGACGCCGACTTCCGGCGCCGTTTCCGGCACGAGGTGAGCATCGCCCGCGCGGTGTCCGGGCCGTACACCGCGGCGGTCGTGGACGCCGACACCGAGGCCGCGCTGCCCTGGCTGGCCACCGCCTACGTGCTCGGCCCGGCGCTCGACGACGTGATCGACCGGCACGGGCCGCTGCCCGAGGCGTCCGTACGCGCGCTGGGGGCCGGTCTCGCGGCGGCGCTCACCGGGATCCATGGGGCGGGGCTGGTGCACCGCGATCTCAAGCCGTCGAATGTGCTGTTGGCCGCCGACGGGCCGCGCGTGATCGACTTCGGTATCGCGCGAGCGGTCGACGGCGAGCGGTTGACGAGCACCGGCGTGGTGGTCGGCTCGCCGGGGTTCATCCCGCCGGAACAGGCCACCGGGGAGGTGGCCGGGCCGCAGGGCGATGTGTTCTCGCTCGGGGTCGTGCTGGCGTACGCCGTGAGCGGGCGCCAGCCGTTCGGTTCGGGGTCGGCGGCGAGCATGCTCTACCAAGTGGTGCATGCGGAACCGGACTTGTCGGCCGTACCGGAGGGCTTGCAGGCGCTCGTCGGGGAATGTCTGGCCAAGGATCCGCAGGCGCGGCCCACTCCCGAGCGGCTGGTCGCCGAGCTGGCCCCGGACGGCGTTCCGGCGGCGCTGGACGGCTGGCTGCCGGGGCCGGTCGCCTCGTCCATCGCCCAGCATGCGGCGCGCATCCTGGACCTGGACACGCCGCTGCGGGACGGGCAGGCGGCCGTCCTCCGTACGCCCACGGTGCTCGACCAGCCCGGCCAACTCGACCAGCACGGCCAACTCGACCAGGGAGCTACGGACGGGTCCACCGGCGGGTCCGCTGACAGTTCCGCGGACGGGCGCGCCGCTGGATCCGGCGACGCCCACGCGCCGACCCGTCCCGAGGCCGTGGAACCTGAGGGGCACACCGCGTCGCGTCGTCGGTTCCTCGCGCTGGGGGCCGGTGCCGCGGTGCTCGCCGTCGGCGGCGGGGCGGCCTGGGCGTTCGAGAGCCTCGGCGGCGGGCCGGTCCGGCCCAGGCGGCACCACAGCGGTCCGGACACGCTGGACCACGACGAGCCGATCGACCCCAAGGACTTCACCACCCCGCCCGCCGGGACGAGCCCGAAGACCCTGTGGCACGCGCAGGCGAAGGCCCTCAGCCTGAACTACGAGATCCCGCCGATGGTGATCGGCAATCTGCTGATCGTCAGCGGCGATCCGCTCGTGGCCCACGACGTGGCGACCGGGCGGCAGAAGTGGTCGGTGCCCGATCTGACGACGCCCGGTGCGCCGCTGGTGTACGCGGCCGGGCTGCTGTTCTTCACCAGCAGCAAGTACGACGGCGACTTCGTCGGTCTCGATCCGGCCACGGGCAAGGAGGCGTGGCGCAGCAGGCTGGGCGGCAAGTACGACAACCCGCGCCCGATCGCCGCCGACGGCCGGAGGGTGTTCGTCATCGCCACCGTCGTCGCCGATGACGCGAAGAACCCCACCGTGATCGCCGCGGTGGACATCAAGAGCCGCAAGGTGCTGTGGCGGAAGCCGCGTACGAAGGGAGCCGGCGACTGGGCCGTCGCGGCAGCCACCGACGGTCGGCATGTCGTCTACGCCGACGACCAGTACAACGTCACGGTGCGCGACGCCGGGAGCGGCGAGCAGCTGTGGACGAAGCCGGTGGGTGACGACAGCGCGGCGCGGCCCACGATCTACCGCGACAAGGTCATCATCGGCGGTCCCTCGATGCGCGCGTTCGACCTCAAGACGGGCGCCCAGAGGTGGTCGCTGCCCAGCGGTCACCGCAACCCGTTCCAGGCTCCGCTGACTCTGGTGGGCAACACCCTTTACACCTCGGTCTACCAAGACGGCGTGTGGGCGGTCGACGCGGCCTCCGGCAAGAAGTTGTGGAAGTCCGACGACCTCGGACAGCGATACGTCCCCCTGGAATTCGTGCAGGTCGGGCACATGCTCTACGGCGCAACGTATTTCGCCACCGGCGGCATCTACGCCTTCGACGCCCGTACGGGCAAGCTCCACTGGACGTACAACGACGGTGTCCACGACGACGGGCAGTGGCATATCACGGCGGCGGGGCGCCGACTGCTCGCCACCCACTCGGACCGGTTCTACGGGCTGCCCGCCGTCTGACCGTCGGGCCTTCCCTAGGCGCGCACCGCCGGACCCGTCGAGCCGCGTACGACCAGCTCCGGCTGGAAGACGAATTCGGTGCGCTGGACGGGATTCCGTACGGGGTCTCCTACGGGATCCCGTACGGAATTGCGTACGGGATTGCGCAGCGGATTGCGCAACGGATTGCGTACGGGGTTTCCCTCGATCTCCTCGATCAGCGCGCCGACCGCCGCCGTCGCCATCGCCTGGACCGGCTGGCGCACCGTGGTCAGCGGTGGGTCGGTGAAGGCGATGAGGGGCGAGTCGTCGAAGCCGACGACGGAGAGGTGGCCGGGGACGTCGAGGCCGCGCTGCCGGGCCGCGCGGACGGCGCCGAGCGCCATCAGGTCGCTGCCGCAGACCAGGCCCGTACAGCCGTCATCGATGAGCGCGGTGGCGGCCGCGTGGCCGCCCTCGACGCTGAACAGGGTGTGCCGGATGCGCCGTTCGGCCTGCCCCCTCGACAGGCCGAACGACTCCTCCAGCGCCGCCGCGAAGCCCTCGGCCTTGCGGCGCGAGGGGACGTAGCGGGCGGGTCCTACGGCGAGGCCGATCCGGGTGTGGCCCAGCTCGGCCAGGTGGCGTACGGCCATCCGGGCCGCGGCGCGGTCGTCGGGTGAGACGAAGGGCGCGTCGATGCGGTCGTTGTAGCCGTTGATCAGGACGTAGGGGACTCCTCGCGAGGTCAGGCGAGTGTAGCGGGACGGGTCGGCGCCGGTGTCGGCGTGCAGGCCGGAGAGGAACACGATGCCGGTGACGCCGCGTTCCTCTAACTGCTCGACGAGTTCGTCCTCGGTGGCGCCGCCGGGCATCTGGGTGCAGAGGACGGGGGTGTAGCCGTGGCCGGCCAGGGACTGCTCGATGATCTGGGCGAAGGCCGGGAAAATCGGGTTGGTGAGTTCGGGGATGACGAGGCCGACCAGGCCCGCGCTGCGGCGTTGGAGCCGTACGGGGCGTTCGTAGCCGAGGACGTCGAGGGCGGCGAGCACGCGGTGGCGGGTGGTCGCCGCAACGCCCGCCTTGCCGTTGAGGACGCGGCTGGCGGTGGCCTCGCTGACCCGCGCCTGGGCGGCGATGTCGGACAGGCGCGGGGCGGGGCGGGGTGTCGGCAGGGTCACTCCTCCCACCAGATGGTGGTGTCAGCCGGAATCACGCAGCCCTGCGCTACCAACACGCCGCCATGTGCAACCAATTCGTCACTGTCGGTGTTCGACAAGTAAGAAAGGTCAGCGGGCGAAGGCGAAGGGTCGTGGGGCGACGGCGACGAGACGGACAACGGCGACGAGGCGGGCAGGGATGAGGAGGCCGGAGTTGAGGACGGCGAGGAAGACAGCGAAGACAGCGAAGAGATGAGCACGCGGCGGCCCGGCCGCTCGGGCAGCGTCACCGCCGCCCCGGCCGTGTTGGCCGTGCAGACGAGGCCGCCGGGGCGCCGGAAGGCCAGTACGCCGTCGGGCGCGTCGAGCCATTCGACCGCGTCGCCCGCGCCGAGGCCGGGGTGGGTGCGGCGCAGCGCGAGGGCCGTGCGGTAGAGCTCCAGGGTGGAGTCGGGGTCGCCGGTCTGGGCCTCGACGGTGAGCGGAGCCCAGTCGGCGGGCTGCGGCAGCCAGGGGTCGGCGGCACCGAAGCCGTAGGGCGGTTCGTCGCCGGACCACGGAAGGGGCACGCGGCAGCCGTCGCGGAGGCCGTCCTGGCCGTTGGCGCGGAAGAACGAGGGGTCCTGGCGGACCTCGTCGGGCAGATCGAGGACTTCCGGGAGGCCGAGTTCCTCGCCCTGGTAGAGGTATGCGGAGCCGGGGAGGGCGAGCATCAGCAGGGCGGCGGCGCGGGCGCGGTCGAGGCCGCCGCCGAGGCGGGTGCGGTGGCGTACGACGTCGTGGTTGGACAGCACCCAGGTGGCCGGGGCGCCGACGGGGCGCATCGAGTCGAGGGACTCGTCGATGACCTCGCGGAGCCGGTCCGCGTCCCAACTGGTGTTGAGGTAGTGGAAGTTGAATGCCTGGTGCAGCTCGTCGGGGCGGACGTACAGGGCGGTGCGCGCGGTGGTGGGGGCCCATGCCTCCGCGACCGCGATGCGATCCCCCGCGTATTCCTCCAGGACGGCGCGCCAGGCGCGGTAGACGGCGTGCACGCCGTCCTGGTCGAAGAAGGGGAGGACCTGATTGCCGAGGAGTTTGAGCTGTTCGCCGTGGCCCATGTCGGGCAGGCCGGGGGCCTTGACGAGGCCGTGGGCGACGTCGACCCGGAAGCCGTCGACGCCCAGGTCCAGCCAGAAGCGCAGGATGGAGCGGAACTCGTCCTGGACGGCGGGGTGTTCCCAGTTGAAGTCGGGCTGTTCGGGGGCGAAGAGGTGCAGGTACCACTCGCCGTCGGGCATGCGGGTCCAGGCGGGTCCGCCGAAGATGGACTCCCAGTCATTGGGCGGCAGTTCGCCGTTCCGGCCGCGGCCCTTGCGGAAGTGGAAGCGTTCGCGGGCGGTCGATCCGGGGCCCTCGGCCACCGCCCGGCGGAACCATTCGTGCTGGTCGGAGCAGTGATTGGGGACGATATCGACGATGATGCGCAGGCCCAGGTCATGGGCGTCGGCGATCACGGCCTCGGCGTCGGGCAGGGTGCCGAACATCGGGTCGATGGCGCGGTAGTCGGCGACGTCATAGCCGCCGTCGGCCTGCGGGGAGGCGTAGAAGGGGCTGAGCCAGACGGCGTCCACGCCCAGGTCGCGCAGATAGGGCAGGCGGCTGCGGATGCCGGCCAGGTCGCCCATGCCGTCGCCGTTGCCGTCGGCGAAGCTGCGCGGATAGACCTGGTAGATCACCGCGTCGTGCCACCATCCGGGGCTGGAGGGGTTGGTAACTGATGGAGTTCTCGTCATCGTTGCTCTGCGTTCCTCAACTTGTCTTGCTGGCCGGGGTCTTGTCAGTGGTGGCCGCTACGGTTAGCGGGTGAGTCACAAGCAGGGGGGTCGATACGAACTCGCGCCCGGTCCGGAGCTGATGGCCCTCATGAGTCGTCATGCTGGGCTGTCGCGGGTGGTGGAGAACTTCTGCCTGGAGACCGTCCGCACGAAGTGGGCACAGCGCAAGGCCGAGGAGTCCTACGGCCTCACTGGCTGCGAGCTGACCAAGGTGCCGTGGTCGGCCCGCGCTGGAAAAGGAGTGGCGTGCCGCCCACGCCGAGCGGTTCCCCTGGTTCACGGAGAACAGGTTGTCCTCCCGTGTTCCGAAGGAAGCCTGTCGGGTGCGGGCGGCCGGGTTCTCCAACTACCTCAAGTCCAAGCAGGGCAAGCGCAAAGGCGCCCGAATGGGCTTCCCGTCGTGGCGCAAGCGCAAGCACGGCTCCCGCTTCCGCTATGACGCCGACCGCGCCAAACCGCTCGACGCGCGCACCGTGCGGCTCCCGGCGATCGGGGACGTGGCGGTGCGTGAAGACATGTCCTGGCTGGTCGACCGCATGGCCACCGGGCAGGCGCGCATCCTCGGCGCGACCGTCCGCGAGCAGGCCGGACGCTGGTGGATCTCCTTCCAGACCGAGGTCGACCGCAACGAGATCAACAAACGCCACCAGGTCGACGTCGACGCACCCGCATGCGGTATCGACTTGGGCCTGAAGACGTTCGCCGTCATCCGCAACGCCGATGGCAGCCGGGAGGAGATCCACGCACCCAAACCGCTCAAGGCCGCTCAGCGCGCTGTGAAGCGTGCCAACCGAAAACTCGCCCGCACAGCCGAGGATTCCAAGAACCGGGCCAAGGCCCGCAAGCGTGTCGCCGCGCTGCACCTGCGGGTGGCCGAGCGACGCCGGGACTTCCTGCACAAGACCACCACCCGGCTGACGAGAACCAAGTCCGCCATCGCCGTGGAAACCCTGAACATCAAGGGCATGGTCAAAAACCGCAGGCTCGCCCAAGCGATCTCGGATGCCGGGTTCGGCGAGTTCGTCCGCCAGCTCGACTACAAAGCCAACTGGTACGGCTCCCGCATATGGAAAGCCGACCGCTGGTTCCCTTCCTCGAAGACGTGCGGGGGCTGCGGCCGGATCAACCGTGCCCTCGTCCTCGCCGACCGCACCTGGGTGTGCCCCGGCTGCGGCGTCCTGCACGACCGCGACGACAACGCGGCAGGCAACCTCCTCGCCGCGATGCTCGCCGACACACACGCTTGACATCGGAGCACTCGCCGGGAAGTTCCCCGGAGAGGAAAAACGCCTTGTGGAGACCACGTAAGACCTCACTCTCCGGAGTCGGCAGCGGTCGGTGAAGCAGGAAGAGCCTCAGCACGAGAATCGCTGAGATTCACGCAACGGTTGTGCTGAGTGGTCATGTCATCCCTTGGTGGTGCCGGCGGTCAGTCCGGCGACGAGGTGGCGCTGGGCGAAGGCGAAGACGAGCGCGGCCGGTACGGCGATGATCACGGCGGCAGCGGTCATCGATCCCCAGTCGTTGGTGTACTGGTTGACGAAGGTCTGGAGGCCGCCGGCGAGGGTGAGGTTGTCCTCACCGGTCATGAAGGCGGAGGCGTAGGCGACTTCGGCCCAGGCGGTGACGAAGGTGTAGAAGCCGGTGACGGCCAGGCCGGGGCGGGCCAGCGGCAGGACCAGGCGCCAGAAGGTGCCGAAGGGGTTGAGGCCGTCGACGCGTCCGGCCTCGTCGATCTCCACGGGGATGGTGTCGAAGAAGCCCTTCATCATCCAGGCGCAGAAGGGGACCGCGATGGTGAGGTAGGTGATGACGAGGCCGGCGGGCTGGTTGAGCAGGCCGAGGGTCGCCATGAGGTTGTAGAGCGGCACGATCAGCACGGCGACCGGGAACATCTGGGTGATCAGCAGCAGCCACATCAGCGGGCGCATCCCGGGAAAGCGGAAGCGGCTGACGGCGTAGCCGGTGGTGGCGGAGAGGAAGACGCCGAGGACGGTGGTCAGTCCGACGATGATGACGGAGTTCTTGAACCACGTGAGGAATGGGGTGTCGGCCAGGACGTGGGTGTAGTTGGCGAGGGTGGGGTGGGAGAAGAGGCTGGTGGTGAAGGAGTCGTTCGTGGGTTTGAAGGACGTCACCAGCAGCCAGAGGGGCGGGAAGACGGCGACGACGGCCGCGAGGGCGAGCGCGAGGTGCAGGCCCACGGAGGCCAGGGGATGCCGTTGATGGCGTTTGCGGGTCATCGTCACCACACCTCTCCTTGTTTGCGCAGCGCCCGGCGGTAGACGACCGCGACGGCCGAGAGCAGGACGAGGATCAGGACGCCCCAGGCCGCGCACTCGGAGAAGTTGCGGGGGCTGTTGACGAAGGAGAGCCGGTAGGCGTAGGTCACCAGGATTTCGGTGGCGTCGCCGGGGCCGCCCCTGGTGAGCAGGAAGATCACCGGGAACATGTTGAAGGTCCAGATGGTGGAGAGCAGGATCACCGTGCTGCTGACGGCCCGCAGCCCGGGCATGGTGATGTTGCGGAAGCGCTGCCAGGCGTTTGCGCCGTCCATTTCGGCGGCCTCGTACAGCTCGCCGGGGATGGACTGGAGTCCGCCGAGGAGTGTGACCAGCATGAACGGCACGCCGAGCCAGACGTTGACGGCGATGACCGAAAGCTTCGCCCAGGTCGGGTCGTTGAGCCAGGGGATGGCGTCGATGCCGCCGCCGGCGAGCAGTTTGTTGAGGAGCCCGCTCTTTTCGTTGTAGAGCATCTGCCAGGTGAAGACGGAGATGAAGGCGGGGATGGCCCAGGGCAGGATCAGGGCGAGGCGGTAGAAGGTGCGGCCGCGGAGGGTGCGGTTGAGCATGGTGGCGAGGGTCAGGCCGAGCAGGAAGGTCAGCGAGACGCAGGCGACGGTCCACAGGACGGTCCAGCCGAGCCGGTTCCAGAAAACGTCGTCCGTAAGGATCGCGGTGTAGTTGTCGAGGCCGGTGAACTTGTAGGTGGCGGGGATGTGGTTGACGCCGATGTCACGCTGGACGTTGGCCTCGTTGGCGTCGGTGAGGGAGAGGAAGACGCCCCGTACCAGCGGGAAGCCGATGATCACCCCGATGACGAGGACGACCGGGGCGACCATCGTCCAGGCGTACCAGTGGGTGCCCAGGGCCCGGCGCACTCTCCCCCGTTGCTGTAGGGCGAGGGTCACTTGTAGTCCTTGAGCAGCTTTCGGTAGGCGGCACCGGTCGCCTTGGCGGCCTGTTCGGGCGTGGCGCTGCCGGTGAGCACCTTGTTCATCTGGACCTTGATGGGTTCGAAGAGGGAGTTGCCTTCGGCGATCCAGGGGCGCTGTACGGCGCGGTCGACGGCGGGCTTGAAGAACGTGACCATCTCGTTCTGCTTGACGGCCGGGATCTGGTACACCGACTTGCGGGTAGGCAGCAGGCTGAGTTTGTCGGTGGTTTCCTGCTGCACCTTGGCCGAGCTCATGTATTTCACGAAGGCGTAGGCGGCTTGCAGGTTCTTGCTGCCGGCGTATACGGAAAGGTCCCAGCCGCCTTGCGGTGATCCTTGCGCGGTGCTGCCGCCGGGTACGGGGGCGACGCCGAGGTTCTTCTTGTCCTTGAAGGCTTGGCCGGCGCGGGCGCCTTCGATGTCCCAGGGGCCGTCGATGGCCATGGCGACCTTGCCGTCCTTGAGGGCGGTGAGCTGGTTTTCCTGGCCGTCGGTGGCGTCGGTGATGGCGGTCTTGGAGTCGACCAGGTCCTTGATGGCGGCGAAGGCCTTCACCCCGGCGGCGTTGTCGATCTTCACGGTCTTGGAGTGGGCGTCGATGGTGTTGCCGCCCTCGCCGTAGAGGTAGGGCAGGAACCAGTAGGGGTCGTCGCCGCGCAGGTAGAGGGCGGTGGCGCCGGTCTTGTCCTTGATTTTCTTGGCGGCGGCCTTGAGTTCGGCGAAGGTCTTGGGCACGGGGACGCCGGCGTCCTTGAGGAGCTTCTTGTTGTAGAAGAGGGCGAGGGTGTCGATGACCTGGGGTGCGGCGTAGGTCTTGCCCTTGAATCTGGTGGAGCCGACGGCCTGCGGGAGGTAGTCGGCGGTTTTGTCGAGGGCGGGGGTGCCGTCGAGCGGGGCGAGGTAGCCGAGGTTGGCGAAGTCGGCTACCCAGGCGACGTCGGTGCGCATCACGTCGGGTGCGCCGGAGTTGCCGCCGGCGGCGTTCTTGAACTTGGCGTTGGCGTCGCCGAAGGGAACGTTCACATACTGAACGTGGACCTTGGGGTGTTCTTTCTGAAAACCTTCGGCAAGCTTGCGGTAGGTCGCCTTCTCGGCGTCGTTGGAGGTGTCCCAGAAGGTAACGGTTCCGGACAGTTCGCCGCCGCTGTTCGCTGTGCCGTTGCCGTCGCTCCCGCCGCATCCGCTTGCTGTCAGGGCCAGGCCCGCTACCAGCGCGGTTGCGGTGATGCCACGTATGCCGGGTATGCCACGCCGCATGTGAACTCCTTTGGGGATCGCCGTAGATGGCGGTCAGGAACGTAACAGCGCTGCAAACAAACCGAAAGACCTTGCGGAAAATTCTTGCAAGGAGACTGGAAGAAATTGCAACCGGTTGGCCGGAACGGCACCCCTGCGGCCCCCGGGTCCCCGTCACCCAGGGCCCACCCGGGCGTTGAGTCCGTGAAGACACCACGCCCCTTCACCTCTTGACCACACAGCACCCCATGACCCCATAGGGACGCAGATGACCCAGGAGCTCACTTCCCCCGGCCTCGCACCCCAGACCACCGCATCAGGCCGGGGTTCCGGATGGTGGCGGGACGCCGTCATCTATCAGGTCTACGTCCGCTCGTTCGCCGACAGCGACGGCGACGGCGTCGGCGATCTCCGCGGCGCCTGCGCCAAGGTGCCGTATCTCAAGGCGCTGGGCGTGGACGCCGTCTGGCTGACGCCGTTCTACGCCTCGCCCCAGGCCGACGGCGGCTACGACGTCGCCGACTACCGCGCCGTCGACCCGCTCTTCGGCAACCTGGAGGATGCCCGGGACCTGATCGGCGCCGCCCATGACGCGGGCCTGCGGGTGATCGTCGACATCGTCCCCAATCACACCTCCGACCGGCACCCGTGGTTCCAGGACCCCGAACTGGCCCGGGAGCGCTATGTGTTCCGTCCCGGCAGGGGCGAGCGGGGCGAGCTGCCGCCGAACGACTGGGAGTCGATCTTCGGCGGTCCGGCCTGGACCCGTACCGACCGCGGCGACTGGTACCTCCATCTCTTCGCCCCCGAACAGCCCGATCTGAACTGGGACAACCCCGACGTCCACGCCGAATTCGCGGCCATCCTGCGCTTCTGGCTGGACCTGGGCGTCGACGGCTTCCGGGTCGACGTCGCCCACGGCATGGTCAAGGCGCCCGGTCTGCCCGACATCGGCCGCGGCGAACAGGCCAAGCTCATCGGCAGCCAGGTCCTGCCGTTCTTCGACCAGGACGGCGTGCATGACATCCACCGTTCCTGGCGGCGCCTGCTGGACGGATACGGGGACGCCTGCGGCAAGGAGGTGATCGGCGTCGCCGAAGCCTGGGCGCCCAGCGCCGAACGCCTCGCCCTCTACGTCCGCCCCGACGAACTGCACCAGGCGTTCAACTTCCACTATCTCCAGGCGAGTTGGGATACGGCTTCGCTCCGCACCGTCATCGACGAGTCCCTCGACTCGGTGCGCCCGGTCGGCGCCCCGGCCACCTGGGTGCTGTCCAACCACGACGTCGTACGCCACCGCACCCGCCTGGGCGGCGGCCTCGACCGCGCCCGCGCCGCCGCCCTGCTGATGCTCGCCCTCCCCGGCTCCGCATACCTCTACCAGGGCGAGGAACTCGGCCTCCCGGAAGTCCTCGATCTGCCCGACGAGGTCCGCCAGGACCCCTCGTTCTTCCGCGCCAACGGCCAGGACGGGTTCCGCGACGGCTGCCGGGTGCCGCTGCCCTGGTCCGGCGATCTGCCCCCGTACGGCTTCGGGCCCGGCGGGAGCTGGCTGCCGCAGCCCGCCGACTGGCGGCTGCTGACCGTCGAGGCGCAGACCGGCGACCCGTCCTCCACCCTGGAGCTCTACCGCACCGCGCTCGATCTGCGCCGCAGACTGCCGGGCCTGGGCGACGGCGAGATGACCTGGCAGCCCGCGCCCGAAGGGGTGCTGGCCTTTCGCCGGCCCGGAGTGCTCTGCACGGTCAACACCCTCGGCCGCCCGGCCGAACTCCCGCTGCCCGGGCAGCCGCTGCTCTCCAGCGCCCCGGTGACCGTCGACGGCGCCTCGGCCGTCGTCCCCGGTGACACCTGCACCTGGTGGGCAATCTGACATGCGCCCGGTACAGTCCCATCCCATGACCGCCCGGCTCTCCGATATCGCAGCACAGGCGGGTGTCAGCGAGGCCACCGTCAGCCGGGTCCTGAACGGAAAACCCGGTGTCTCCGCCACCACCCGCCAGTTGGTGCTCGCCGCGCTCGACGTGCTGGGCTATGAGCGCCCGGTACGGTTGCGGCAGCGCAGCGCGGGCCTGGTCGGGCTGATCACACCCGAGCTGGAAAACCCCATCTTCCCGGCCTTCGCCCAGGTCATCGGGCAGGCGCTGACGCGGCAGGGCTATACGCCGGTGCTCGCCACGCAGACGCCGGGCGGCTCGACGGAGGACGAGCTGACCGAGATGCTGGTGGAGCGCGGCGTGGCCGGCATCATCTTCGTCTCCGGGCTGCACGCCGACACCTCGGCCGATATGGAGCGTTATGCGCAGTTGCGCGGCCGGGGTGTGCCGTTCGTCCTCATCAACGGCTTCTCCGACCGGGTGCAGGCGCCGTTCGTCTCCCCCGACGACCGGGCGGCGGTGGATCTGGCGGTCACCCACCTCACGGCGCTCGGCCATCGGCGGATCGGGCTGGCGCTGGGGCCCGAGCGGTTCGTGCCCGTGCAGCGGAAGATCGAGGGGTTCGTCCGCAGCATGCGGGACCGGCTGAACATGAGCCCGGCCGAGCTGGGGCCGCTCATCCAGCATTCGCTGTTCACCCTGGAGGGCGGTCAGGCCGCGGCGAACGCGCTGATCGACCGCGGGGTGACGGCGATGGTGTGCGCCAGCGACATGATGGCGCTGGGGGCGATCCGGGCGGCGCGGCAGCGGCGGCTGGACGTGCCGAGTGAGATGTCCGTGGTCGGTTTCGACGACTCCCCGCTGATCGCGTTCACCGATCCGCCGCTGACCACGATCCGGCAGCCGGTGACGGCGATGGGGCAGGCGGCGGTGCGGGCGTTGCTGGAGGAGATCGGCGGGACGCCCGCTCCGCACAGCGAGTTCGTTTTCCATCCGGAGCTGGTGGTGCGCGGATCGACCGCTTCGGCGCCCAAGTCGGCGCCCAGGGTGGCGGGAATTCCGCGACCGGTCCGTACGCCTTGATACCTGCCGAGGTTGCCGGGTCCTGAGGTTGATGTCTGCTGAGGTTGATACCTCCTGACGCCGTGAGACGGGTATCGGGGATCCGCTGAATTTTTCCGGGATTTTTCCCGCTGCGGTACGAGGGTCCGTATCCCCCCGGAGAGGGATACGGACCTTTGGATATTCGACCGGGGGATGATCGGCGACACGCCCGTTTCTGGCAGACTGTCTGCCTATGGGCGATGCGAATGTGAGGACTTTGGAAGGTCGGCCCGCCACCCCGCAGACCCCTGGGGGGAGCGCGGACCGCCCGTCGGAGGGACGCCGATGGTCCCGGCTGCGCACGCCTCGGTCGCCCCGTCTCTGGTTCGAGATCCTCTTGATCGCGATCAGTTACTGGACGTATTCGCTCATTCGAAATGCGGTCCCGGAACAGAAGGCGAAGGCGCTGCGGAACGCCGACTGGATCTGGCAGGCGGAGCATGCGCTGGGAATCGCGGTGGAGCACACCGTCAACCACGCGGTGAATTCGGTGACGTGGCTGATCGTGTCGATGAACTACTACTACGCGACGCTGCACTTCATCGTGACGATCGGCGTGCTGGTATGGCTCTACCACTGGCATCCGGGCCGTTATGCCGCGTCCCGGCTGGCGCTTTTCGCGACGACCGGGGTCGCGCTGGTCGGCTACTATTTCTATCCGCTGGCGCCGCCGCGGCTGATGTCCGGCGGCGGCTTCGTCGACACCGTGGTCGAGCACGACACCTGGGGCTCGATGGCGTCGGGCAACCTCGCGTCGATGTCCAACCAGTACGCCGCGATGCCCTCGATGCACATCGGCTGGTCGTTGTGGTGCGGGATCACCGTCGCGATGCTGGCCAGGCCGCTGTGGGTGCGGATCGTGGCCCTGCTCTATCCCACCGTGACGCTGCTGGTCATCGTCTCCACCGCCAATCACTTCTGGCTGGACGCGGTCGGCGGGGTGCTGTGTCTGACGTTCGGGTTCACAGCGGCACGGTGCTGGTACGGGACGCTGCCGAGCCGGCTGGCGCGGTATGCGGCGGCGCCGGAGGCGAATCTGGCGCGGGTGGGCTGAGGCCGCGCCCGCCGGGCAGACGGGCCGGCGTCGCGCCACCGTGCAGGGGGCCGGGGTCGCACCCGTCGCGCCCGCCGACCCCCTCGCGCCCGTCACCCGATCGGCCCACCGCGGGCCGGATAGGTATGCGGCCGCGGAACCGGGGCCCGGCCCGCCCGGGGCCCGGCCCCTCCCCCGGGCCCGGCCCGCGCCCGCGGCCTCGGCCCACCTCGCGGTGTACGACGCGCCCGCCCGGCCCTCGTAGCCGCGTCTGAGGCCACGCAGCCGCTCGGCCCTCGCAGCCCCGCTCAGCCCTCGTAGAACAGCTCCTCCACCACCGCCCGCGCCCGGCGCGTCGTGCGGCGGTAGTCGTCGAGCATCTCCCCGACGTGGCCCTCCTCGTAGCCGAGGTAGCGGCCGACGGCGGCCAGTTCCCGCCCGTCGGCGGGGAAGGTGTCGCCGGGGCGGCCCCGGACCAGCATCACGGCATTGCGCACCCGCGCCGCCAGCACCCATGCCTCGTCCAGGATCTGGGCGTCCTCGGTGCCGATCAGATCGGCGGCGTGCGCCGCGGCCAGCGCCTCGCGGGTACGGGGCGTGCGCAGGCCGGGGACCTCCCAGCCGTGGCGCATCTGGAGCAGCTGGACGGTCCATTCGACATCGCTCAGGCCGCCGCGCCCCAGTTTGGCGTGGGTGGTCGGATCGGCGCCGCGCGGCAGCCGCTCGGATTCCATACGGGCCTTGAGGCGGCGGATCTCGCGGACCGCGTCCTCGCCCAGGCCCTCGGCCGGATAGCGCAGCGGATCGATCAGCTCGATGAAGCGGCGGCCGAGGTCGTCGTCGCCGGCGACCGGTTCGGCCCGCAGCAGTGCCTGGGCCTCCCAGACCAGCGACCAGCGGCGGTAGTAGGCGGCGTAGGAGTTCAGGGTGCGCACCAGGGGGCCCGAGCGGCCCTCCGGGCGCAGATCCGCGTCGATGAGCAACGGCGGGTCGGAGGAGGGGAGTTGGAGCAGCCGGCGCATCTCGTTGGCGATGGCGAAGGCGGCCTTGGCGGCCTCGTGCTCGTCGGCGCCCTCGCGCGGTTCGTGGACGAACAGCACATCGGCGTCCGAGCCGTAGCTCAGCTCGTGGCCGCCGAAGCGGCCCATGCCGATGACGGCGAAGCGGGTGGGCAGGGTGTCGCCCCACTGTTCGCGGACCGCGGCGCGCAGCGCGCCGGCGAGGGTGGCGGCGTTGAGGTCGGAGACGGCGAAGCCCACGGCGTCGATGGCGTGGCCGTGGTCCTCCTCGGCGGGCCGGCCTTCGGTGCCGTATGCGCCGATCACATCGGCGGCGGCGGTGCGGAACAGTTCCCGGCGGCGCACCCCGCGGGCCACCGCGACCGCCGCCTCGGCGCCCTCCGCGCGGCCGACGGCGGCCAGCACCTCCTGCTCCAGGGCGGCCCGGCCGCGCGGTTTGAGTCCGTCGGCGGCGCCCAGCAGGGCCACCGCCTCGGGGGCCCGCAGCAGCAGATCGGGGGCGAGCCGCCCGGCGGAGAGCACCCGGGCGAGGTTCTCGGCGGCGGCGCCCTCGTCGCGCAGCAGCCGCAGGTACCACGGCGTCTTGCCGAGCGCGTCCGAAACCTTGCGGAAGTTGAGCAGTCCGGCGTCCGGATCGGCGGAGTCCGCGAACCAGCCGAGCAGGACGGGCAGCAGCGTCCGCTGGATCGCGGCCTTGCGGGTCACGCCGGATGCCAGCGCCTCCAGGTGGCGCAGTGCGGCGGCCGGATCGACGTACCCGAGGGCCTCCAGGCGGTGCCCGGCGGCCTGTGCCGACAGCCGGGTCTCGCCGGGCTCCAGATGGGCGACGGCATCGAGGAGGGGACGGTAGAAGAGCTTCTCATGCAGTCGGCGCACTTCTCTAGCGTGCCACTTCCACTCCTTGCGGAGGGTGTCAACGGGCTCGGTGAACAAGCCCAATGAGCGGGCCAGGCGCCGCAGGTCCGTTTCTTCCTCGGGCATCAGATGGGTGCGCCGCATCCGGAAGAGCTGGATGCGGTGTTCCAGGGCCCGCAGGAAGCGGTAGGCGGTGTCCAGGGCGGCGGCGTCCTGGCGTCCGACGTAGCCGCCGGCGGCCAGGGCGGCGAGTGCGTCGAGGGTGCCGGGGCCGCGCAGGGTGGGGTCGCTGCGGCCGTGGACCAACTGGAGCAGCTGGACGGCGAATTCGACGTCGCGCAGCCCGCCGGGGCCGAGTTTGAGTTCGCGTTCGACGCGGTCGGCGGGGATGTTCTCGACGACCCGCAGGCGCATCTGGCGTACGTCGGCGACGAAGTTCTCGCGCTCGGCGGCCTGCCAGACCATCGGTTCCACCGCGTCGACGTACGCCTGGCCGAGGTCCAGATCGCCGGCCATCGGGCGGGCCTTGAGCAGGGCCTGGAACTCCCAGGTCTTGGCCCAGCGCTGGTAGTAGGCGAGATGGCTGGAGAGGGTGCGGACCAGCGGGCCGTTGCGGCCCTCGGGGCGCAGGTTGGCGTCCACGGGCCAGATGGTGCCCTCGACGGTGACGTCGGAGCACAGGCGCATCATGCGCGAGGCGAGCCGTGTTGCGGCCTGGAGGGCCTTGGCTTCCTCGACGCCTTCCTTGGCCTCCGCGACGAAGATGACGTCGACGTCGGAGACGTAGTTCAGCTCGCGGGCGCCGCATTTGCCCATGGCGATGACGGCGAGGCGGGAGACCGCGGCGTCGCCGGGGGCCTCCTCGTAGGAGATCTGGAGGGCGGCGCGTACGGTCGCGGTGGCCAGGTCCGCCAGCTCGGCCGCGGCTTCGGCGACGTCCGTGGTCCCGCACACGTCGCGGGCCACGATCCCCAGCAGGCTGCGGCGGTAGGCGACGCGCAGCGCGTCGGCGCGGGAGCGGCCCTCGCCCCGCTCGCCCCAGATGCCCTCGGCGAGCGCCTGCTCGAACTCGGGCGTGGTGGGGTGCAGGTCCACCGATTCGTATGTCACCAGTGAACGCCAGTCGCCCGGGTGCCGGGCGAGGTGGTCGGCGAGGGCCTCGGATGCGCCCATCACGCCCAGCAGCCGGTCGCGCAGGGGTTTGGCCGCGACCAGGGTGCTCAGCAGTTCCTGCTGCCCCTCCGGGCTCTGGGCCTCCACCAGCCGGGCCAGCCCCAGCAGCGCCAGATCGGGGTCGGCGGTGCCGCCCAGCGCCTCCAGCAGCACCGAGTCGTCGCGTACGGGGGAGAACTCGGGGGTGTCGAGCAGCCGGGCGGCTGCCGAGGGGTCGGTGAACCCGTGCCTCAGCAGCCGGCTGAAGGTGCTGCTCCGCCGTCCCTGGGGAGCGGGTAGTGCCATGGGTGCGGCCTCTCGGTGGCTCAGAGCACGGGCAGCATCTTGCGCAGCTCGAAGGCGGTGACCTCGGAGCGGTACTCCTCCCATTCCTGCTTCTTGTTGCGCAGGAAGAAGTCGAAGACGTGCTCGCCGAGGGTTTCGGCGACCAGTTCGCTGCGCTCCATCAGCTCGATGGCCTCGCCGAGGTTCTGCGGCAGCGGCTCGATGCCCATGGCGCGGCGCTCGGAGTCGGACAGGGCCCATACGTCGTCGTCGGCGCCGGGCGGGAGCTCGTAGCCCTCCTCGATGCCCTTGAGGCCGGCCGCGAGCAGGACGGCGTAGGTCAGGTAGGGGTTGGCGCCGGAGTCGATGGAGCGGACCTCGACGCGGGTGGAGCCCATCTTGCCGGGCTTGTACATCGGGACGCGGATCAGCGCGGAGCGGTTGTTGTGGCCCCAGCAGATGTACGAGGGGGCCTCGCCGCCGGCGCCGGCGGTGCGATTGGCGCCGCCCCAGATGCGCTTGTAGGAGTTGACCCACTGGTTGGTGACGGCGGAGATCTCGCCGGCGTGCTTGAGCAGACCGGCGATGAAGGAACGTCCCACCTTGGAGAGTTGGTATTCCGAGCCGGACTCGTGGAAGGCGTTGCGGTCGCCCTCGAAGAGGGAGAGGTGGGTGTGCATGCCCGAGCCGGGGTATTCCGAGAACGGCTTGGGCATGAACGTCGCCTGGACGCCCTGCTCCAGCGCCACCTGCTTCATGACCAGGCGGAAGGTCATGATGTTGTCGGCGGTCGAGAGCGCGTCGGCGTAGCGCAGGTCGATCTCCTGCTGGCCGGGGGCGCCCTCGTGGTGGCTGAACTCCACCGAGATGCCCATCGACTCCAGCATCGTGATCGCCTGGCGGCGGAAGTCCATCCCGACGTTCTGCGGCGTGTGGTCGAAGTAGCCGGAGGAGTCGCCCGGGGTGGGCCGCTGGCCGTCGACGGGCTTGTCCTTGAGCAGGAAGAACTCGATCTCGGGGTGGGTGTAGAAGGTGAAGCCGAGGTCGGAGGTCTTGGCCAGGATGCGCTTGAGGACGTAGCGCGGGTCGGCGTAGGAGGGCGAGCCGTCGGGCATCAGGATGTCGCAGAACATCCGGGCGGTGCCGGGGGCCTCGGCGCGCCAGGGCAGGATCTGGAACGTGCCGGGGTCCGGTTTGGCGATCATGTCGGATTCGTACACCCGGGCGAATCCTTCGATGGCCGAACCGTCGAAGCCGATGCCCTCGTCGAAGGCCTGCTCCAGCTCCGCCGGGGCGACCGCGACCGACTTCAAGAAGCCCAGCACGTCGGTGAACCACAGGCGGACGAAGCGAATGTCGCGCTCTTCCAGAGTCCGGAGCACAAACTCCTGCTGCTTGTCCATGGGTCACCAATCCTTGCAGGTCAATCGGCCTGTCCACGCGGATGGGATCACACCGCGTGGCACACCAGTATCACGTGAGGGGGTTACCGTCACATTACGCACCCTTGGCCTGAAGCAGAACCGCAGGACCGTAACCCCTCCCACCACGATCCTTCCCGCACGAGGAAGAGTCAGCGCGACCGGGGGCGGCAATCGAGGGGCTTGGCGCAGACTTGGATCGCCGCTGGGAGGGTGTTGACCCGTCATTTGGCGGGTCCATGCCAGGAGTGTCCTGGAGCTGCGGGGCGGGTGCTGCATGGCGGTGCAGCTCAGCGGTCTGTCGGTGAAGGGTTCACCGAGGTGCGGTCGTTGCGGTCGTGCAGGTCCAGTACGGCGCGGGCGACGGCTTCGGGGGCGTCGGCCATGACCAGATGGCCGGCCGGGGCGGCGACCGTGAAACGGCCGCCGAGCACCGCCGCGAGCGCCCGCTGGCGTTCGAGCCAGCGCAGGTCGCGGGCGGTCTCCCCGCCGTCGTACGCCGCCAGGACGGCGACCGGGACGGCGGGCAGCGGGTGGCCGGGGCGCAGGGCGGCCAGTTCGGCGGCCTGGTAGGGGTAGGTGGCGTTCTCCAGGACGCAGGCGCGCAGCACCCGGCTGGTGCGGTATCCGGCGTGCTCCCAGGGGTGCGACGGATGGGCGGCGACGGTCTGGGCGCGGCCGATCAGCCGGCGGGCGGCGGGGCCCAGGGCGCGCGGCACCCCGGCGGCGGACAGCGCGGCGGCGACGCCGGACGCGCAGGCCGTACGGAGCGCGCGGGGCAGCAGCGGGCGCGGATCGTCCTCGGTGCTGCCGTCGACCAGGACGAGACCGGCGCAGCGGCGCGGGTGCAGCCGGGCGAACGCCTCGGCGTGGAAGCCGGCCAGGGAGTGGCCGACGACGGTGGCCGGGCCGCGGTGGCCGAGCGCGTCCAGGACCCGGGCGATGCGGTCGGCCTCGGCGGCGAGGGTGGGCGGCTCCGGCGCGGCGGCGCTCAGGCCCAGGCCGGGGCGGTCGAAGCGGATGACGGTGCGGTACGGGGCGAGCAGGGCGGCGACCGCGTCCCAGTCGAACCAGGCCATGCCCAGGCCGCCGCTGAGGACGCAGAGCGGGCCGGTGCCCTCGGTCAGGACGTGCAGGGGGATGCCGTCGACGGTGCGGATGCGGCCGGGGGCGCGTATCGGACCGGGAGCGCTGGTGGGGCGAGGGTTCATGGGCAGGCCTCCGGCTTCGGTTTCCTGGGGTGTTCGTTCCCCGTGGTGCGCGCCGTGCACCCTGCCAGCAGCGCGAGGTAGAGGGCGACGAGCAGGACCTGGAGGCGCTGGCCGAGGCCGAGCGCCCAGGTGCCGCGGCCCGCGGTGAAGGCGGCGACCGATGACAGCGTCCAGCAGGTGGCGGCGAGTTCGGCCAGGACCAGCGGCGGGCCGAAGCGGGCCAGCGCCGGCCACTGGTCGTAGCGGCGGGCCGCGAACGTCAGCAGGAACAGGGCGGCCAGCGCGCCGGTCAGGGCGAGGGAGCTGCTGACGGCGTGGGCGGTGTGGGTGGCCGGGACCAGGCCCGCGGTCTCCCGGGCGGCGCAGGCCGGATCCGTGGTGGGCGCGCAGCTCAGCGGCAGGCGGGAGTCGAGCGCGGTGGCGGCGCCGAAGAGGGCGAGCGCGGCCCAGCCCGCCGTCGTCCAGGGCCTGCGCCGCGGGGCGGCGAGCGCGAGCAGGGCGCCGGCCAGTACCAGCAGCCCGGCGGCCAGGTCGGTGGCGCGGAAGAGCCCGCCCAGTGGCTGGTCGGCGGCCGCGAGTTCGCTGACGTACGCCCGGACGGGGTCGATACCGGTGGCGACCGCCAGCTCCAGCACCCAGGCCGTGTAGGCGACGGCCCCCGCGCACAGCAGCACGGCGGCCGCCCGGCGGCGGACGGGGGCGGTGCGGGTGTCGGTCACGGCCGTCCTGGTGATCGGATCGGGTGGACCCGGCCCGTCCAACGGAGTGCCGGGCCCTTGCCAAGCGCGGGAAGCCCAAATATAGGCGAGTGGCCTACGGCAATGCGGTGAGAGCGGCGCAGCGCGCCCTGCGCGGACCGGCCCGCCCGGAGGCGTTCGCGCCCACGCTCCTGACCGTCCCGGTCGGCCCCCGCCGGCCTGCTCACTTCGACACCGACACGAGGTGCATCTCTCCATGCCTACGCACTCCCCCCAGCCCCCCTCCCGATCCCGCCGCGACGTGCTCGCCGCCGGCGCCGCCGTCGCAGGCGGCGGCCTGCTGGCCGCCTGTTCCGGCAGCCCCTCCGGTGCCCGCGGCGGCGTGGACGGGATGGCCGACGGCAAGAACGGCGGGCCCCACGACAACGTCCCGAGCGGCTATGTCAGTCCCGACGGCCCGGAGGTCGCCGCGGCCGAGAAGGAACGCAGCGCGGACGGCACCGTACGGAAGTTCAGAGTCACCGCCACCTTCGGCATGCTCAACCTGGGCGACCGTACCGTCGGGACCTGGGCGTACGGCGACGAGTTCCCCGGCAAGGAAGTCCGGGTCACCGCGGGCGACCAGATCCACATGACGCTCGACAACCACCTCCCGGCGTCCACGAGCGTGCACTGGCACGGGATCCGGCTCCGCAACGACATGGACGGCGTGCCGGAGATCACCCAGCGCGGCGTCCAGCCCGGCGCCTCCTTCACCTACCAGTTCACCGTGCCGGACCCCGGCACGTACTGGCTGCATCCGCACACCGGCGTGCAGATCGACCGCGGGCTGTACGCACCGGTCATCGTCGACGACCCCAGGGAGCCGCTCCGCTACGACAAGGAGTGGATCGTCCTGATCGACGACTGGCTGGACGGGGTGGACGGCAGCACCCCTGACCAGGTGCTGGCCGAGCTGGACAAGGGCATGGGCGACATGGGCCACAGCCAGATGCGCCGCACCGGCCAGGCCCACGCCCACAAGGGCCACGGCGGCAAGGGCCACGGCGGCATGGACATGAACGGCCTGGACCTGGACGGCATGGACCGGGGCGACATGGACGCGGCCATGGACGCCATGGACCCGGACAGGGACGCGGACACGGACACCGGCAGGGACTCCGGGCACAAGGACAACGCCCCCCGGGAGACGGGCAAGGGCCCCGGGCACGCCGCTGTCCCGCGGCAGCCCGCCGACGGCCCCGCTCCCATGAGGCCGTCGCGCATCCTGGTGGGCGGCACCACGAGCACGCTGCTGGGCGGCGTGGGCGGGCACGTGAACTACCCGTACTACCTCATCAACGGCCGCGCGCCCGAGAACCCGGAGACGTTCCAGGCCCGGCCCGGCGACCGCATCCGGATCCGGATCATCAACGCGAGCGGCGAAACCGGCTACCGGGTCGCCCTGGGCGGCCACCGGATGACCATCACGCACACCGACGGCTTCCCCGTCGAGCACGCCACCACCGACGCCCTGCTGATCGGCATGGCCGAGCGCTACGACGTCTTGGTCACCGTCAAGGACGGCGCCTTCCCGCTCACCGCGCTCGCGGAGGGCAAGACCGGCGCCGCGATGGCCGTCCTGCGCACCGGCGGCGGCGAGGCGCCCGGTCCCGACACCCGCCCCAAGGAACTCCAGGGCAAGGTGCTCAGGTCGATCCACCTGAAGTCCGCGGAGTCCGTCCGGCTGGAGGAGCGGAGCGTCGACCGCACCCTCGACTTCGAGCTCACCGGGTCGGTGGCCAAGTGGAACTGGGCGTTCAACGGCAAGCCGTACACGCCGGACCAGCGCTACCCCGTCGCGGCCGGTGAGCGGGTGCGGATGACGTTCCGCAACCGGACCAAGATGTGGCACCCGGTCCATCTGCACGGGCACACCTACCAGCTGCCGGACGGCGGGCCGCGCAAGGACACGACGGTCCTGGTGCCCGGCCAAACCCTGAGCGTCGAGATGGACGCCGACAACCCGGGCCTGTGGATGATGCACTGCCACAACATCTACCACTCGGAGTCGGGGATGATGACGGTCCTGGGCTACCGCAAGCAGTAGGGCAGGGCCTGCGGAGGGGGAGGCACGGACGCGCGCCGTCCGGCCTCCCCCTCCCCCTTCGCGTCACTCAGACGATTATCGTCAACTACACTGATCCCGTGGCCCAACTTCGTCTCGCCCTCAACCAGATCGACTCCTGCGTCGGCGATATCGCCGGGAACGCCGAGACGATCGTGCACTGGACGCGGCACGCCGCCGAACAGGGCGCCCACCTCGTCGCCTTCCCCGAGATGGCGCTGACCGGCTACCCCGTCGAGGACCTCGCGCTGCGCCCGTCCTTCGTCGAGGCCAGCCGCACCGCGCTGCACACGCTGGCCGGCCGGCTCGCCGACGAGGGGCTGGGCGAACTCCCGGTGGTCGTCGGCTATCTCGACCGCGGCGAACGGGAGGAGCGGCGCTACGGCCGCCCGGCCGGCGCCCCGCAGAACGCCGCCGCGGTGCTGCACCGCGGCCGGGTGGCCCTCTCCTTCGCCAAGCACCATCTGCCCAACTACGGCGTCTTCGACGAGTTCCGCTACTTCGTCCCCGGTGACACGCTGCCCGTGGTGCGGGTGCACGGCGTCGATGTCGCGCTCGCCATCTGCGAGGACCTGTGGCAGGAGGGCGGCCGGGTGCCGGCCACCCGCAGCGCGGGCGCGGGGCTGCTGCTCTCCGTCAACGCCTCGCCCTACGAGCGGGACAAGGACGACACCCGGCTGGAGCTGGTCCGCAAGCGGGCGCAGGAGGCCGGCTGCACCACCGCCTATCTGGCGATGATCGGCGGCCAGGACGAGCTGGTCTTCGACGGCGACTCCATCGTCGTCGACAAGGACGGCGGGGTGATCGCGCGGGCACCGCAGTTCGCGGAGGGCTGTGTGCTGATCGACCTCGAACTGCCCGCCGCCGCGCCCGAACCGCCCTCGGGCGTCCTGGACGACGGGCTGCGCGTCGACCATGTCGTCCTGACCCCCGACCCGCTGCCGCCCTACGCCCCCGAGACGCTCGGCGGCGAGGCCGAACGGCTCGACGACATCGAGGAGATCTACACCGCGCTGGTCGTGGGCCTGCGCGCCTATGTCGCCAAGAACGGCTTCAACAGCGTGGTCCTCGGACTGTCCGGCGGTATCGACTCCGCGCTGGTCGCCGCGCTCGCCTGCGACGCGCTGGGCCCGGCGCACGTCCACGCCATCGCGATGCCCTCGCGCTACTCCTCCGACCACTCCCTCGCCGACGCCGCCGAACTCGCCCGCCGTACCGGACTCGCCTTCCGTACGGTGCCGATCGCCCCGATGTTCGACGCGTACATGGAATCGCTGGGGCTGACGGGGCTCGCCGAAGAGAACCTCCAGTCGCGGCTGCGCGGTACGACGCTGATGGCGATCTCCAACCAGGAGGGCCATCTCGTCCTCGCCCCGGGCAACAAGTCCGAGCTGGCATGCGGCTATTCGACGCTCTACGGCGACTCGGTGGGCGCGTACGGGCCCATCAAGGACGTCTACAAGACCGCCGTCTTCCAGCTGGCCCGCTGGCGCAACCAGGCGGCGGCCGACCGCGGGCAGACCCCGCCGATCCCCGAGAACATCCTGATCAAGCCCCCGAGCGCCGAACTGCGCCCCGGCCAGGTGGACACCGATTCGCTGCCCGAGTACGACGTCCTCGACCGCGTTCTGGAGCTGTACGTCGACCGCGACGAGGGCCGCGAGGCCATCGTCGCGCGGGGCTTCGAGGAGGACCTCGTCACCCGCGTCCTGCGCCTTGTCGATCGCGCCGAGTACAAACGCCGGCAGTACCCGCCGGGTACGAAGATCTCGGCCAAGGGCTTCGGGAAGGACCGGCGGTTGCCGATCACCAACCAGTGGCGGGAGGGGTAGTTCCTCCCCACGTTTTCGGCTTTCCCGCCGTAGGGGTTTGCCGCCGTTGCTCCCCCAGCTAACGCTGGGAGGTACCCCCAGCGGCGGGCGTGGGTTGGTACGGGTGCGGTGCCACGCCTCCGGACTTCGTCCTGCGGCGCGGCCCCTCCCGTGGGTGGGGGGAAGAAGGCCGGTGGTCCACCCCCACCGTTTTTCCCCACCCCCAACGGGGAGGTGCCGGGCCGTAGCGGCGGAGCCGTGTAGGGCCGGTGCCGCTGCCGGACAGCCCCGCGCAGCGGCACCAGCCCGCCGCAGGCGCAACGGCGAGAAGACACCGCGGCGGGAAAGCCGACAACGTCGGGTACAGCCAAAACGTCGGCTCAGGCAAAGCACACCGGACGCGCCGCAGGCGCAACGGCGAGGAAGCCACAACGTCGGCCCAGGCAAAGCGCAGCGGACGGGCCGATGACGACGCCGAGGGCGTAGGCGGAGACGAGATGGCCGGCGGTGGGCACCGAGGTGCCCAGATCGTCCGCGACATTGGGCAGCAGGCCCATCATCACGAATTCCGTGGTGCCGATTCCGAAGGCCGAGATCGCGAGCGCGAGCAGAGCCAAGGGCATGAGGGGCCTGGACCTTTCCGGAGGAGCAGTTCGTTCACGCACGGAACAAAGTGTCTCAGGTCCGGTATTCCGGCATGGGAACGGGACGTGACGAGCCCGTGTCGGGCCGCCGCCGTCCCGTACCCCCCGCCCGTATCGTCAGATCCCGACCGAGGCCGCGAGCGGAAGATGATCGCTGCCGGTGTCCTTCAGCGTCCAGGCGGCGACCGGGTCGATGCCCTTGACCATGATCTGGTCGATCCGGGCCATCGGGAAGGCGGCCGGCCAGCTGAAGCCGAAGCCGTCGCCCGCGGCGCCCTGGGCCGAGCGCATCTGGGAAGTGACGGGGGCCAGCGAGCGGTCGTTCATGGTGCCGTTGAGGTCGCCGAGGAGGATGACCTTCTTCAGCGGGTCGGCGGCGATGGCCTCGCCCAGCGCCTTGGCGCTGCCGTCGCGCTGGTTCGCGGTGAAGCCCGCCTCGATCTTGACGCGTACGGACGGCAGATGCGCGACGTAGATGCCGGCCTTCTGGCCGTCGGGGGCGGTGACGGTGGCGCGCAGCGCGCGGACCCAGCCCAGTTTGATGTCGACCGGCCGGGCGTCGCTCAGCGGCAGTTTGCTCCACAGGCCGACGGTGCCCTTGACCGTGTGATACGGGTACGCCTTCGCCATTTCCCGCTCATAGGTGGGCAGGGCGTTGCCGGCCAGCTCCTCCAGGGCGACCACATCGGCCTTGGAGTTGACGATGTCCCGGGCGGTGGCGGCCGGATCGGGGTTCTCGGCGTTGACGTTGTGGGTGACCACGGTGAGTTTGCCGCCGGTTCCCGCTTTGTCGGTGAGCTGTCCGCCGAAGAGGTTGAGCCAGACGACCGCCGGGATGACCAGCGCGATCAGCGCCGTCGCCGAGCGGCGCAGCACCGCGCAGAGCAACAGCAGCAGCACGCCGAGGCCGAACCAGGGCAGGAAGGTCTCCAGCAGACTGCCCAGGTTTCCCACGTCGTTGGGGATCTGCGAGTGCCAGAACATCAACACCCCGAGCAGGACGGCCAGTACGGCGAGCACGATGCCGCGGCGCCACATTCCCTCGGGACGCCACCAGTTCCGCAGGCGTCCGGCCCGGGGGCCGGACCGTTCGGGGCCCCGTCCCTGCTCCGGCTCCGTCATGAATGCCTGCGCCATGTAGTTGCCCTCACTGCCTGCTGTGGTGCGCCTCGCCTGTGGTTGTCGACCCTAGGCGATGGACTTAATTCGCGTTCTTAGATCCGCGCCGCCGCGGAAGGGCCGGTGGCGCGTTTCTCGGTGGTGAGGACGGGGTGTCGGCGGGTCGGGGTTCCGGCGGACGGCCACGTGACAGCGGCTGTGACACAACGGGCATGATCCGGTCATGTGGGCGGGATATTCCGGACTTCGCACCGCGCGCGTGGTCCGTCAGACCGGGGGTAGCCGAGGCGGGGACGGAAGAGGCAAGGAGCAGCAGATGACACTGCCGTGGCGGGAGGACGAGGGGTGGCGGCGCCGCTATCCCCGGTCGGGGCCCGACTGGACGCAGGGCATGCCGCAGGGGCCGACGGATGCGTTGACGCCGATGGGACGGGTCGAGCAGTACGGCCGGATGGGGAGCGCGCTGCGCGGTGGCTATATCGCGCCCTGGCAGCAGAAGGTGATCCGCGGGTTCGTGGCCGGCGCCGTCGTCGTCACCGTGGTGGCGTTGCTTTTGGTGTTCTTCGGCTGAACGGGGCGGGGCCTAGGGTCTGTCCGATGGGTCAGGGTCGGAAAGGCCGCGGCGTCTGGTGCGGTGCATCGCAAGGCGCCGGAGCGGCCTGATAGCGGAGCTATTGGGACGTTTCGGCAACGCCGCGTGGGGGCACCCCCAGCGTTAGCTGGGGGAGTGCCGTGCCAGACGCCGCGGGCCCGGCCATGACCCATCGGACAGGCCCTAGGGTCCGGGGCGTACGCCCTCCAGGACCGTGTCGACGATATCCGCCGCGAGGCCCTCGGGGAGTTCCCTCCACTCGTGGAGGATGGCGCGGGCCAGCATCGGGCCGACGAACAGGTCGGCGAGGGTCTCCGCATCGCGGTCGCTGCGGATCTCGCCGCTGGCCATACCGCGCCGCAGCACCCGCAGCAGCGCCTCGTTACGGGCCCGTACGACCGTTTCGTGGTACTCCGCCCACAGTTCGGGGTGGGCCTGGACATGGCTGACGACGGTGCGCAGCAGCGCGGAGTTGCGTTTGGCCAGGCCCCGGCGGCGCAGGAACTCCAGCAGGGCGACGAGGTCGTCGCGCACGGAGGCGCCTTCGAGCACCGGGGGCGGGGTGTCCAGCGAGCGCATCACATCGAGCATCAGGGCGTGTTTGCCGGGCCAGCGGCGGTAGACGGTGGCCTTGCCCACGCCCGCCTCGCGGGCGATGCGCTCCATCGACAGTTCGCCGATGGCGGCGCCCTCCTCGATCAGGCGCAGGACGGCCTCGATGATGGCGGAGTCGGCCGCGGCGCTGCGCGGCCGGCCGCGGCGCCCGGGGACCGCCCGGTCCGCCCGCGTACCGGCCGCCGCCGTCTGGGGGTCTCCCACCGCCCGGCTCATCCCTGTACGCCCGCCTTCCGCCGCTCCTGGGGCTCCGCAGGACGCGGCGCCGGTCCCATTTTGCCGGGCAGGAAAGCGGCGACGACCACGGCACCCACCACCGCGACGGAGGCCGAGCCGAGGGCCGTGACGTGCATGGCGTGCACGAACGCGTGCTGCGCGGAGGCGGCCAGACCGCGGCCCGCCGGGCCCAGGTGCCGGGCGAGGCCGAGGGTGGCCTCGATGGACTCGCCGGCCGCGTGGCGGGCGGCGGCCGGTATGCCGGGCAGGGCGGCGAGCTTGGCGGTGATGCCGTCGCGGTAGGTGGTGGACAGCAGCGAGCCGAGGACGGCCACCCCGAGGGTGCCGCCGACCTGCCGGAAGACGTTGTTGAGCGCCGAGCCGGAGCCGGCCTTCTCTCGGGGCAGCGACTGCATGATGGCGACGGTGACCGGCGGCATGATGTGCGCCATCCCCGTGCCCTGGAGGAAGAAGAGCACCTCCAGGATCCAGATCGGGGAGTCGGTGGTCAGCAGCAGCATGCCGGACATGGTGACGGCGATGGTCAGCATGCCGACGGTGCACACCGCGCGGGCGCCGAACCGGTCCACGGCGTGCCGGGCCCGCGGCGAGAAGGTCAGCTGGGCCACGGCCAGCGGCAGGATCAGCAGACCGGCCTCCAGCGGGCTGTAGCCGCGCACGCTCTGCACGTAGAACACGATGAAGAAGGTGACGCCCATCAGCGCGAAGAAGACCAGCGCGACGGCGGCGACGGCGGCCGAGAAGGCGGGTTTGCGGAAGTAGCGGATGTCTATGGACGGGTGCGCGCTGCGCTTCTGGTGCAGGACGAAGACCGTCAGGACGACGAGGCCGGCGGCGATGGCGCCCAGCACCTGCGGGTCGGTGAAGTCGGCGAGCTGGCCGCCCTTGATGATCCCGTAGACCAGCAGGACCAGGCCGACGACGGAGAGCAGCACACCGAACGGGTCCATCCGGCCGGGGCTGGGGTCCTTGGAGTCGGGCACCAGGACCGCCATCGAACCGAGCGCGACCAGGACGACGGGGACGTTGACCAGGAAGACCGAGCCCCACCAGAAGTGGTCCAGGAGCAGGCCGCCGGCGATCGGACCGATCGCGATGGCCAGGCCCACGCCGCCGGCCCAGATGCCGATCGCGCGGGGCTGCTCCTCGCGCTCGAAGACGTTCATCAGGATGGCGAGGGTGGCGGGCATCACAAAGGCGCCGCCGAGGCCCATCATGGCGCGGAAGGCGATCAGCTCGGTGGGCGAGCCGGCCATGCCCGCGAGCACCGAGCCGACGCCGAAGACGGTCAGCCCGGACAGCAGCATCTTCTTGCGGCCCAGGCGGTCGCCGAGCAGGCCGGAGGTGAACAGCAGCCCGGCGAAGACCAGCGTGTAGGCGTTGATCGCCCACTCCAGCTCGCTCTGGGTGGCACCGAGGCCGGAGGGCACCGGGCTCGCGATGGTCTTCATCGCGACATTGAGGATCGAGTTGTCCAGCACCACTATCAGCAGGCTGAGCATGAGGACGGACAGGATCACCCAGCGGCGCCGGTGGATCGCGTCGGGGACCTGACGGGCGGGCTGCCCGGCGGGCGGGGTGGAAGAGGTCGCCATCGGACCACCATACTCCTTTTTCGATACGGACCCGTTCCGTATCGGTGAATGTCGCTGTCGTGTCGCCGCGACCCCGGTGACGTCGCAGGTCACAGCCCCCTTCCGTTGTACGCGCCCGGCATGCCAGCATGGAGCGGAGTCCGGGGACACCGTCAGGGTGCCTCGAGATGAACGAACAGGAGCCGTCACCATGACGCAGCTTTCGCCTGCCCGGAAGACGGGCGACCGGCCCGCATCCGAGAACGGCAAGACCCTGTACGGGGGAACGAGCTCGCGGCGCATCACGGTCCGTGACATCGCCGCCGCCAAGGAGCGCGGCGAGAAGTGGCCGATGCTCACCGCCTACGACGCGATGACCGCCTCCGTCTTCGACGAGGCCGGCATCCCCGTCCTGCTGGTCGGCGATTCGATGGGCAACTGCCACCTCGGCTACGAGTCCACCGTCCCGGTCACCATGGACGAGATCACCCTGCTGTCCGCCGCCGTCGTCCGCGGCACCCACCGCGCGCTGGTCGTCGGCGATCTGCCGTTCGGCTCGTACCAGGAGGGCCCGGTCCAGGCGCTGCGCAGCGCGACCCGCCTGGTCAAGGAGGCCGGGGTGGGCGCCGTCAAGCTGGAGGGCGGGGAGCGCTCCGCGCACCAGGTGGAGCTGCTGGTCTCGTCCGGCATCCCGGTGATGGCCCATGTGGGCCTCACCCCGCAGTCGGTCAACGCCTTCGGCGGCTATCCGGTCCAGGGCCGCGGCGAGGAGGCGGCCCAGCAGCTGCTGCGGGACGCCAAGGCGGTCCAGGACGCGGGCGCCTTCGCCGTCGTCCTGGAGGCCGTACCGGCGGAACTGGCCGCCGAGGTCACCCGCTCCCTGCACATCCCCACCGTCGGCATCGGCGCGGGCCTGGACTGCGACGCCCAGGTGCTGGTGTGGACGGACATGGCGGGCATGACGGCGGGCCGGGTGCCGAAGTTCGTGAAGAAGTACCTGGAGATGCGGCAGCTGCTCGGTGACGCGGCGAAGGAGTTCGCCGAGGAGGTCGTCGCCGGGGACTTCCCCGCGGCGGCGCACACCTTCCACTGAGGTCCGGCGTCCGGCGTCTCCCCGGGGCGCCGGACGCGTCGCCGCGCTGTCGGCGCGGTGTAGGTGCGCTGTCGGTGCGTTGTCAGTGGCTGCCGGCAGTGTTGACGGCATGACGCGAAAGACGACAATCACCCCACGCGGCAACGCCGTCGAGGTGCGCGGTCTGGTCAAGCACTTCGGCGAGGTGAAGGCCGTCGACGGGGTGGACCTGGACGTGCGGGAAGGCACCGTCCTCGGGGTCCTCGGGCCCAACGGCGCGGGCAAGACCACGCTCGTACGGTGCCTGTCCACCCTCCTGGTGCCGGACGCCGGGCGCGCCGTGGTGGCCGGCTTCGACGTGGTGCGCCAACCCCGCGCGCTGCGCCGGACGATCGGCCTGACCGGACAGTACGCCTCGGTCGACGAAAAGCTCTCCGGCTGGGAGAACCTCTACATGATCGGGCGGCTGCTCGATCTGTCCCGCAAGGACGCCCGCCGGCGTGCGGACGAGATGCTGGAGCGGTTCTCCCTGACCGAGGCCGCCAAGCGCCCCGCCGCCAAGTACTCCGGCGGTATGCGCCGCCGCCTGGACCTGGCCGCCTCGATGATCGGCAGCCCGGCGGTGCTCTATCTGGACGAGCCGACGACCGGGCTCGACCCCCGTACCCGTAACGAGGTGTGGGCGGAGGTCCGGCGCATGGTGGCCGACGGTGTGACGGTGCTGCTGACCACGCAGTACATGGAGGAGGCCGAGCAGTTGGCGGACGAGCTGACGGTGATCGACCGCGGCCGGGTGATCGCCGAGGGCCGGGTCGACGCGCTGAAGGCCAAGGTCGGCGGGCGGACACTCCAGATCCGGCCGACCGTTCCCGCGGAGCTGGACCGGATGGTCGGCGCCCTCGCGCAGGCCGGTCTGGACGGCGTCGCGGGCGCCACCGCCGACCATGCGGAGGGCGTGGTCAACGTCCCCATCGTCAGCGATGAGCAGCTGACCGCGGTGGTGGGGCTCCTGGGGCAGCGCGGTTTCGCGCTGGCCGGGATATCGACCCATCTGCCCAGCCTGGACGAGGTGTTCCTGGCCCTCACCGGCCAGAAGACCTCGACGGCCGGGCAGGAACAAGAACACGACGCGGCGGACGCCGGCGACAAGAGCCTTGCGGAGGTGTCGGCATGAGCGCCGCGACCGTGACCGCGCCCGCCGTGCAGCCGGGCGCCGACGAGGGCCGGATCGGCCTGCGCGCCAATCTGCGGCACATCGGCGCGCTGGTGCGCCGTAACGCCCTCCAGATCAAGCAGGATCCCGAGTCGATGATGGACGTCCTGCTGATGCCCATCATCTTCATCCTGCTGTTCGTGTACGTCTTCGGCGGCCAGATCGCCGGAAAAGGCCATCAGGACGCCTATCTCCAGCATCTGGTGCCCGGCCTGATGGCCATGATGGGCATGAACATCGCCATGGCGGTGGGCACCGGCGTCAACGAGGACTTCCGCAAGGGCGTCATGGACCGCTTCCGGACCCTGCCGATAGCCCGGTCCTCGGTCCTGATAGCCAAGATCGTCGTCGAGATCGGCCGGATGCTGGTCGCCATCGCGATCCTGCTCGCCATGGGCTTGGTGATGGGCCTGCAGATCAAGGGCAGCATGCTCGAATTCGCCGCGGCGATCGTGCTGTCCACGATGTTCGGCGCCGCCCTGATGTGGATATTCATCCTGCTGGGGCTCACCGCGAAGACCCCGCAGGCGGTCCAGGGCATGGCGATGCTGGTGCTGATGCCGCTCCAGTTCGGCTCGTCCATCTTCACGCCGACGACGAACATGCCCGGCTGGCTCCAGAGTTTCACCGACGTCAATCCGCTCTCCCAGCTGGCGGACGCGGCCCGCGCCCTGATCAACGGCGAGGGCCCGGTGGCCCACCCCGTGCTGATCACCCTCGCCTGGACGGTCGCCATCACGGCCGTGACGATGCCGCTCGCGGTCCGGAAGTTCCGCAGGAAGACCTGACGCGGGTCCCGCGGAGCGCGGCTCCGCGGGACCACTCGCCCGCCCGGCTCGCGTCAGACCAGGGCGGCGGCCTCTTCCAGCGAGAGGGCGCCGCCTTCGGCGTACCCGCGCGCGTACGCCGCATCGTCCAGGAACGCGCGGGCGGCGGCCTCGGCGCGGGAGCGGTTGTCCCGTACGGCCTTCGGCGGGGCGTGCGAGGGATCGCGCAGGGCGTCGTACGCGCCTACCAGCCGGGCCGCCCCGGCGGCACCGCGCTCGCCGTGGACGGCGGTCAGCACCCGTGCCGCCGTAAGGAGTTGCAGCACCAGAAGGTCCGGCGCCACCATCTGCGCCATCGAGTCCTGCATCAGCGCCAGCACCCCCCGGCACCGCGCCAGCAGATCCCGGCCGCCGCCCTCCTCGATGTCCAGCAGGATCAGCGCCGCGTCCAGAATGCCGGCGAACAGCTCCGGCATGCGCCGGCCGAACGCCTCGCGTACGGCGTCCACTTCGGCGCGGGCCTCCTTCGTCCGGCCCTGGACGGCCAGATGCGCCGCCAGCGTCAGATGCGCGAACGCCAGCGCATCCCGGGTGCCGCTGGCCTCCTGCGCCTCCGCCAGGACCGCGCGCAGCAGCCGCTCCCCGGCCTCCTCCTGGCCGTCCTCCAGCAGGACGCCGCCCAGCCGGACGCGCAGCAGCAGGGTCTGGCCGTGCGCACCCAGGTCCTCGGCGCGCTGCATCGCCGCGCCGTAGTCCCGCACCGCGAGGGCGTACTCGCCGCGCCTCTCCCGGGATTCACCGCGCCCCGCCAGCGCCTCCGCCGCGCCCCAGGCGTCGCCGATCCGGTCGAAGAGCGACAGCGCCTCGTCGGCGTCCGCCTGCGCATGGGCGAGGCGGCCGACGCGGTCGTTGAGGATCTTGGAGCGCAGTTGCAGGAGGTAGGCCAGCTCCCAGTCGCGGCCGAAGCCGCGGCAGGCGGCCACCGCGCGGTCGACCAGCTCCCCCAGCTGCTCGAACCGGCCGGTGAACAGCACCGCGAAGTACCACATCAGGCCCGGCATCCGGCAGGTCTGCGGCATCCCGCTGCGATAGGCGGCGATGATGCCCTCCAGCTCCGTCTGCATTTCGAGGCTGCGCAGCATCTCCAGGTGGCTGTCGCTGCACGAGAGCACCACCAGACGGACCTCCCGGCGGGCCTCCAGCAGCTGTTCGGGGGCCATCGGCGGCGGGCCGTCGATGGGGCGTTCGGCCAGGTCGGGGGCGGGTGCGGGGGCCGGGACGAACGGGTTGGGGCCGAGCGCCCCGGCGGCCTGGGCCCAGTGGCGGGCGTCGCTGAGGTGGTCGCGCAGCATCCAGAACCAGTGCAGGGACAGCACCAGGCACAGCGCCTCGTGTTCGTCGCGGGCGGCGAGGGCGCGGCGCAGCGCGGTGCGCAGGTTGTCGTGTTCCAGCTCCAGGCGGTCCATGGCGGCGCGCTGCCCGGGGCCGCGCAGCAACGGGTCGGTGGTACGGGCCAGTTCGCGGTAGGCGACCAGATGGCGGCGTTCGGCCGTCTCCCGTTCGCCGGCCTCGTCCAGCCGCTCGCCGGCGTACTCCCCCACCGTCTCCAGCAGCCGGTAGCGCATCGTCCCTTCGGGGGCGGGCGCGGCCACCACCAGCGACTTGTCGATCAGCGCGCCGAGCAGGGCGGCGACATCGCGGCGGTCGACGCCCTCGCCCGCGCAGACCTCCTCGGCGGCGGCCAGATCGCAGCCGCCGGCGAAGACGGACAGCCGACGCAGCACCGCCCGCTCGCGGGCACCGGTCAGCTCCCAGGACCAGTCCACGACGGCGCGCAGGGTCTGCTGGCGGGGCAGGACCGTGCGGCTGCCGCTGGTCAGCAGCCGGAAGCGGTCGTCGAGGCGGTCGGCGATCTGGCGCGGGGAGAGCGCGCGCAGCCGGGCGGCGGCCAGTTCGATGGCCAGCGGCAGTCCGTCCAGGCGGCGGCAGATCTCGGCGCAGGCGGCCGCGGTGTCCGCGTCGGTGTCCGTACGGAAGCCGGGGCGGGCGGCGGCTCCGCGGTCGGCGAGCAGGCGCAGCGCCACCGGGTCGGGCAGCGGTTCGACCGGCCGCAGCACCTCGCCCGGCACGGCCAGCGGTTCGCGGCTGGTGGCCAGCACCGTGATGCCGGGGCATTCGGCGAGCAGCCGCTCGGCGAGGTGGGCGGCGGCGCCGATCACATGCTCGCAGTTGTCCAGGACGAGCAGCATCCGGCGGCCGGCGCACTCCGCGGCGAGCCGGGCGAGCGGGTCCAGGGCGGTGGGGTCGCCGGCCGCGCGCAGCCCCTCGGCGGTGGTGGTGCGCACCACGGTCTCGCGGGCGCCCAGCGCGGTGAGCACCGCTTCCGGCACGGTCGCCGGGTCGTCCACGGGGGCCAGTTCGGCCAGCCAGACGCCGTGCGGCCAGGCGTCCGGTGCCGCCGCCGCGGCGCTCTCGGCGCCCTCCAGGGACAGCCGGGTCTTTCCGGCGCCACCCGGGCCCAGCAGGGTCAGCAGGCGGTGGGTGGCGAGGTCCGCGCGCAGCGCCGCAAGGTCGGCGTCGCGGCCGACGAAGGAGGTCGGGCGGGCGCGGAGGTTGCCGGGGCGCCGGTCCGCGGCGGGTTTTGCGGGGGCGGGCGTCCGCTCGGACGCCGGGCGCAGCAGTTCGGCGTGCAGGGCGCGCAGTGCGGGGCCGGGGTCGGTGCCGAGGCGGTCGGCGAGTGTGGTGCGTATCGCCTCGTACGCGGCGAGCGCCTCCGCGGCGCGGCCGGCGGCCCGCAGGGCGCGCAGCCGCAGGGCCTGGAGGGGCTCGTCGAGGGGGTGGTCCTGGCACAGCGCGGTCAGGGCGGGCAGCGCCCGTTCCGGCCGGCCGAGGGCGAGATCGGCGGCGGCGCGGGTGCGCTGGGCGTCCAGGCGGCGGCTCTCGGCGCGGGCGGCCTCGGCTCCGGGGTCGGGCAGATCGGCCAGCGCCGGGCCGTGCCAGAGCGCCAGCGCCTCGTCCAGGAGGGCGGCGGCGCGGGCCGGGTCGGCCTCGGCGAGCGCGCGGGCGCCGTCGGCGGCGAGCCGGACGAAGCGGTGCAGGTCGACGGCGTCGGGCTCGGCGCACAGGCGGTAGCCGCCGTCGACGGAGGCGATGGCGGCGTGGCCGAGGGCCCGGCGCAGCCGGCCGACCAGGGCCTGGAGGGCGCCGGTGGCGTCGGCGGGCGGCTCGGTGCCCCAGACGTCGGCGATCAGGACGTGTGGGGGCAGCGCCCGGCCCGGCCGCAGCGCGAGGGCGGCGAGCAGGGCGCGCAGCCGGGCGCCACCGAGGGCGACGGGGGTGCCGTCGGACCGGTCGGCCCGGGTGGTGCCGAGGATTCCGTAGCGCACCGCGCCATTGTCGTTCACGGCCTTGCCGCCCACCGTCCGCTCACACCTCTCGCCGTGCCCCGTGGCGCGCGGACCGACCCCCGACGCCCCCTGACCCGCCCCTGATGTGGCATGGGTCATTCCCCTGATTTCTCCCCTGAGGTCCACTGTGCACGGAACCGGGCGCCCCCCGCGCGACGTTTTCCGCACAGGGCCGCCGAGCGGACCGTGCGCCGAAGGGCGTCGCGCGGTTACGGTCGGGGCTCGCCCCTCGCGACCACGGGCCGATCACGACACCTCGGGAGACCACGGCACATGACCACAGCTCTACAGCGCGCCGAGCGCCGCATCAGCCCGGTCTTCCTCGCGCTCGTCGCCGTCATGGCGGTATCGGGATGGGCCGTGTGGAGCCAGACCATGGCCGCCAACACCGGCTTCGCGGTCTTCTTGTTCGTGGTCTCGGGCTGGATCGTGTCGCTGTGCCTGCACGAGTACGCCCATGCCCGTACGGCGCTGCACAGCGGCGACATCACGGTGGGCGCCAAGGGCTATCTGACGTTGAACCCGCTCAAGTACACCCACGCCCTGCTGAGCATCGTGCTGCCGGTGCTCTTTGTGATCATGGGCGGGATCGGGCTGCCGGGCGGTGCGGTGTTCATCGAGCGGAGCCGGATCCGGGGCCGCTGGCGGGACAGCCTGATCTCGGCGGCCGGGCCGCTGACCAATGTGCTGTTCGCGGTGGTGTGCACGGCCCCGTTCTGGCTGCACGCACTCGACGGCGTACCGGAGCCGTTCCGCTATGCGCTGGCGTTCCTGGCGCTGCTCCAGGTCACGGCCGCGATCTTGAACTTCCTGCCGGTGCCGGGGCTGGACGGCTATGGCGTGATCGAGCCGTGGCTGTCGCTGAAGATACGGCGGCAGGTGGAGCCGTTCGCGCCGTTCGGGCTGCTGGCGGTGTTCGGGCTGCTGTGGGTGCCGGAGATCAACGGGGTGTTCTTCCAGGTCGTCGACACCGTCCTGCGCACCCTGGGCGTGACGAACTGGGACACGTACTGGGGCCAGGAGTTCTTCCGGTTCTGGCAGGGCGAGCCGCAGCTGTCGCCGACCGGCGGCGTCGTGTAGCGCCGCGGCGGCCTCGGCTCGCCGACGGGCGGGCTCAGCTCGCCGACGCCTCGCGCTCCAGCTTCGCCTTGCGCACGTAGAACCACGCCATATTGCTGGAGATACCGGCCATCAGGACCCAGACGATGCCCACGAAGCTGCCGTTCACGAAGGAGATGACGGCCGCGGCGACGGCGAGGGCGCACAGGGCGAGGGCCAGCAGGGCGAGGCGGGGCATGGGATCGACTCCTGGGTGAAGGGATCGGGCATTCCCACCCAGTGTCCCCCATGCCCCGCCCCCGCCCGTCAGCGGCATGGCGGCCACGGCGTCCCGCCGCCTCAGACGTCGGTGATCCGCAGCCCGGCGTGCGCCTTGTAGCGGATGTTGGTGGAGATCAGGTTGGCGACCAGCGACTCGACCTGGTGGGCGTTGCGCAGCCGGCCGGCGTAGACGCCGCGCATGCCGGGGATGCGGGCGGCCAGCGCCTGGACCACATCGGTGTCGGCGCGGGCCTCGCCCAGCACCATCACATCGGTGTCGATCCGCTCGGTGTCCGGGTCCTGGAGCAGCACGGCGGACAGATGGTGGAAGGCGGCGGTGACCCGGGCGCCGGGCAGCAGGGCGGCGGCCTGCTCGGCGGCGCTGCCCTCCTCCGGCGTCAGGGCGTAGGCGCCCTTCTTGTCGAAGCCGAGCGGGTTGACGCAGTCGATGACGAGCTTGCCGGCCAGATCGTCCCGCAGCGCCCGAAGGGTTGCGCCGTGTCCCTCCCAGGGGACGGCGATGATCACCACATCGCTGCGCCGGGCGCATTCGGCGTTCTCGGCGCCCTCGATGCCCAGGCCGAGCTCGTCGGCGGCGGTCTGCGCGCGCTCCGCCACCCGGGAGCCGATGATCACCTTCTGGCCGGCCCGGGCGAACCGGTAGGCCAGGCCGCGGCCCTGGTCGCCGGTGCCGCCGAGGACGCCGACGACGAGGCCGCTGACGTCGGGCAGGTCCCAGGGGTCGCGCTTGAGGGCGGCCTTCGCGCGGGTCGCGGCGTTCGGGGACTGGGCAGCGTCAGAAGTAGTCATGACAGCGATACTGTCACGCCGGCCCGGCCGTACGGGGCGGGGTGACAGGAGTGGTGGCGGGAGTGGTCACGGGAGTCGCGGCGTCATGCCTTCACGCTGCCCTCCGTCAGCCCCGTACGCCAGTACCGCTGGAGCACCAGCATCAGCACCATCAGCGGCACCACCGACAGGAACGCGCCGCCCACCGTGTACTGGTAGAGCACGGGTTTGCGGTCCGAGAAGCCGATCCAGGAGGTCAGGCCGAGCTGGATCGGATACAGGCGGGAGTCCGAGAGCATCACCAGCGGCAGAAAGTAGTTGTTCCAGATGTGGACGAACTGGAACAGGAAGACGGTGACCAGCGCCGGGGTCATCAGCCGCAGCCCCAGCCGCCCGAAGATCCGCGCCTCTCCCGCGCCGTCGATCCGGGCCGCCTCCAGCAGCGAGTCGGGCACCGCCGCGGCCGCGTAGATCCGGCACAGATAGACCCCGAACGGGCTGACCATACTGGGAATCAGCACCGCCCAGTAGGTGTTGGCCAGCCCCATCGAGCTGAAGAGGAAGTACAGCGGCAGGGCGAGCGCGGTGCCCGGGACGAGGACCCCGGCGAGCACCGTGTTGAAGACCGCCTCCCGGCCGCGGAAGGGGAATTTGGCCAGCGCGTAGCCGGCCGCGGCGGACAGCAGGGTGGCGCAGACCGCGCCGATCCCGGCGTACAGCAGGGAGTTGGCGAACCAGCGGGCGTAGACGCCGTGGTCGTAGGTCAGGACGTCGGTGAGGTTGCCCAGGGGTCGCGGATGGCCGGAGAACCAGAAGCCGAAGGTGCCGAAGAGATCGGCGCTGGACTTGGTGGACGAGACGATCAGCCAGTAGACCGGCGTCAGGAAGTACAGCGCGGCGACGGTCAGCAGCGAGGCGGTGATGATGCGGTAGCGGACGGGGGGCCGGGTCATCCGCGCTCCTTTCCGCGCCCGCCGACCAGCCGCAGGAAGACGAAGGACGCCACGCACGCCACCAGCGCGAGCAGCACCGCCTCGGCCGCCGCCACATGCTGGTTGTTGCCGACGAACGCCTCGCTGTAGGCGTGCAGGTTGGGGGTGAAGCCGCTGTCGATGGAGGACGCGAGCGGGCGCAGCACCTTGGGTTCCGCGAACAGCTGAAGGGTGCCGATGATGCTGAAGACGCCGGTCAGGACGAGCGCGGGGCGGATCAGCGGGAGTTTGACGTGCCGGGCGACCTGCCAGGCGTTCGCCCCGTCGATCCGCGCCGCCTCGTAGAGCTCCTCGGGGACGGACTTGAGCTGGGCGATCAGCACCAGCATGTTGTAGCCGGTGAACTGCCAGGTGACGATGTTGGCGATGGACCACAGAACGGTGCCGCGGGCCAGGAAGTCCACGTCCCAGCCCACCGACTGGGCGATCTTGACCAGTGGGCTGATCCCGGGGACGTAGAGAAAGCCCCACAGGATCGAGGCGATCACTCCGGGGACGCCGTACGGCAGGAAGAAGGCGCTGCGGAAGAACGGGATGCCGCGGGCGCTCGCGCCCTCCAGGAGCAGGGCCAGGGCGGTGGCGAGGACGATCATCAGCGGCACCTGGACGGCGCCGAAGAGCAGCACCCGCCCGAATCCGGCGAGGAACTGGTCGTCGCTCAGGGCGTGGGTGTAGTTGGCGAGCCCGGCGAACACCTCGTGTTCCTGGCCGCCGAGGCCGAGCGGGCCGGTGCGTTCGGTCTTGTGCAGGCTCTGGTAGACGGCGTACACGATCGGCGCGAGGAAGCACAGGGCGAACAGCGCGAGGAAGGGCAGGACGAATCCGGCGGCCGCGCGGGCGTTGCGGGCCTCGGTGCGCGAGATGCGGCGCGCCGGACGCGCCCCGTCCGGCGCCCTGCGGGCCACCGGCTCGGGCCGGCTGAGCGTGTCCCGACTCATGCCGACACCTCGCTTCGCTCGGCCTCGCATTCGCGAGGCACGCACCTCCTGATGGTTCGCTCGCTCACGCGCCGCTCTCCACCTTCAGGCCCTTGCCCTTGAGGTCGGCGATCGTCTGGCCCTGGACCTTGGCCAGGACGGAACGGAAGGAGGCGCCGGTGCCGAGCGCGTCGGTGAAGGCGTCGCCCAGGCGCTGGTAGAGGGTGTCCACGCCGGGTCCCCACTGCCAGCTGGTGTCCACATGGGCCCCGGCGTCGGCGAAGATCTTGCTGTACTCCTGGCCGCCGAAGAACGCCTTGTCCACGTCGAGAGCGCCGGTGGCATAGCCCTTCTTGGCGCTGGGGAAGCCGTAGCCGCCCTCGATGAGCAGGGCGATGGACTCGGGGTCGGTGTTGAGCCAGACCGCGAAGTCCAGGGCGTCCTTGGGGTAGGGCGCCTTGGCGAAGACGGCGGTGGTCGAGCCGCCCCAGTTGGCGAACGTCCGCCCGCCGGGCTTCCACTGCGGCAGCGGCGCGGCCCGCCACTTGCCCTTGGTGCCCGGTGCGTTGCCGACCAGCAGCGCATCGCCCCAGCTGGCGCCCACCCAGGCGGGGATGGCGCCGGTCTGGAGGTCCTTGTACCAGGCGTCCTGCCGGTCGGGGATGGTCTTGATGAGCTTCTGCCGGACCAGGGCCTCCCAGTAGTCGGCCACCTTGCGGGTGGGCTCGTCGTCGATGCTGATGAGCCAGGTGTCGCCCTTGGTGGCGTACCACTTGGCGCCCGCCTGCCAGGCGAGACCGGCCAGCCGGTTGCCGTTGGTGGCGGAGAACGTCTCGATCCAGGCGCCCTTCTTGCGGATCTTCTTGGCGGCCGCCTCGTACGCGTCCCAGGTCGTGGGGACCGGCACGTCCCACTTCTCGAAGAGGTCCTGACGGACGAACAGGCCCATCGGGCCGGACGCCTGGGGGATGGCGTAGATGCCCTTGCCGAAGACCGACTGCCGCCACTGCCAGCCGAAGAACTTGTCCTTGTGGCGGGCGGCGCCGAGCGGGGCGAGGTCGAGCAGCCCGTTGTCGAGCAGGAAGCTGGGGATCACCGGGAACTCGATCTGGCCCAGGTCGGGCGGGTTGCCCGCCTTGATGGCGGCGTGCATCTTCGCGTACTGCTCGCCGTCGACGGCCGACACCTGCTCGACCGTGACCTGCACCTCGGGATTCCTGCGGTTCCACAGGGCCACCGGCTTGTCGATACCGGGCACCCAGGACCAGAAGGACAGGGTGATCTTCTGGCCCTTCTTGCGTTCCCTCGGTGCGGGGTGGTCGTCGCCGCTGTCGCCGCAGCCGGTGAGGCAGGCGGCGGCGACGGCGCCGGCCGCCGTGCCCAGGACCGCTCTGCGAGGCAGGTCAATGCTGGTCATGCGGGCTCCTCCACGGGGATGCGGCGGAAGGTGATCGTCGAATAGGCGCTGTAGTCACCGGTTTCGTAGAGCAGTCCGACGCTCGCCGCATCCAGCCGGACGAGATCGGAGTAGCCGGCCGGCAGTCCGGAGACGGTACGGGCGCACCGCCAGGTCAGGCCGCCGTCGCGGCTGGTGCGCAGGGTGAGCAGGGCGCGGGCCAGGGGGTGCGCGGGGCCGGCGAACAGCAGCTCGTCGCGGTCGGCGAGGGCCAGCAGGCTGCCCTGGCAGACCGGTCCGGCCAGGCCCGCCTGGGGGCGGAAGGGAGCGGCGAGACGGTCGCCGCCGTCCCGCGAGCGGGCGTCGGCGCGGTGCCAGGGGGCGGCGGCCTCGGAGCGGGTGTTCAGGTAGAGGGTGCCGTCGGGCAGTTCGGCGGCGGCGGTCTCGTTGGGGGCGACGGAGGGGTCGGTGTCGCCGTCGGTGTAGCCGATCCGCCAGGTGGCGCCGTCGTCGTCGCTGAGCAGCGCGTGGCCGCCGTTGTAGCGGGCCTCGGTGCCGGTGTCTCCGTCTGCGGCCGGTGGGGTGGAGTGGTTGGCGGGGACGACGAGCCGTCCGGCGTACGGGCCGTGGCGCAGCCGCAGCGCATGGCCGGGGCCGGTGGCGTACCAGCGCCATTCGGGGCGTTTGGCCTGGTCGGTGATCTCGCGGGGCGGGCTCCAGGTGGCGCCGTCGTCGTCGCTGTGCTGGATCCATACGCGGCGGCCGTCGGCGGGCGGGACCTGGCCGCGTCGGATGCGGTCCTCGGTGGCGTCGGCGGCGTTGTGGACCTGGAGGAGCAGCACCCGGCCGCCGGAGAGGACGACCGGTGCGGGGTTGCCGGCGGTGCCGGTGCCGTTGCGGGCCAGGACCTGGAGCGGGCCCCAGGTGCGGCCGCCGTCGGCGGAGCGTTTGAGGACGACATCGATGTCGCCGGTGTCGGAGGCGGAGGCGGCACGTCCTTCGGCGAAGGCGAGCACGGCCCCGGAGCGCGCCCGCACCACGGCCGGGATCCGGAAGCTCGTATACCCCTCGGTCCGGGCCCGGTACGGCACTGAGCTCTCGTCCACCACGGGTCACCCCCAAGGGCCGGACGTAGGATGTCCCTGTCCTGCGGTGACCATAAAGAGGGCCCAACTGACCGTCAAGGCACCCGACATCGGCCGTTTTCGTGTCGGCAACGGGGTGCTCGACACCGGGTGAAATCGCGGTGAACGACCCATCGGCGCCCGGCCCCGCCCCGTTCGGCCCCAGGACCGCGCGTCCGTCGGGCCGGCAGCGCGGCGCGTGCCTATGGTGGATTCCCGAGACCCCAAATCCCCCTACAGGACGCCCCCATGGCACTTCCCGCACCGCTGCGCGGCGTCGTCCCGCCCGTCTGCACTCCGCTCGACCCGCACGGCGAGGTCGACACCGCCTCCCTCACCCGCCTGGTGACCCACCTCCTCGACGGCGGCGTCCACGGGCTGTTCGCGCTCGGCTCCACCGGCGAGGTCGCCTATCTCACCGACGACCGGCGCGCCACCGCCCTGGAGACCGTCGTCAAGGCCGCGGACGGCCGGGTGCCCGTCCTCGCCGGGGTCATCGACACCACCACCCCCCGCGTCCTCGACCACGCCCGCGCCGCGGCCGCGCTGGGCGCCGACGCCCTGGTGGCCACGGCGCCCTTCTACACCCGCACCCATCCGCGCGAGATCGCCGCGCACTTCCGCCGGCTGCGCGCCGAGACCGGACTGCCCGTCGTGGCGTACGACATCCCCGTGGCCGTCCATCACAAGCTCCCCCTCCCCGTGGTGCAGGAACTGGCCGAGGACGGCACCCTCGCGGCCCTCAAGGACAGCAGCGGCGACGACGGGGCGCTGCGCCGGGTGCTGGTCGCCCTCGGCGGCCGCACCGCTCGCCCCGGCGGCCCCGCGCCCGGCTTCGCCGTCCTCACCGGCTCCGAACTCACCGTGGACGCGGCCCTGTTGGCGGGCGCCGACGGCGTGGTCCCGGGTCTCGGCAACGTCGACCCGGCGGGCTATGTACGGCTCTACGAGGCGGCGCGGGCCGGCGACTGGGCGCGGGCGGCGGCCGAACAGGATCGGCTGGTCACGCTGTTCTCCATGACCGATATCGGCCCCGAGGACGCGATGGGCCGCAGCTCCGCCGCGCTGGGGTCCTTCAAGGCGGCGCTGTGGCTGCTCGGCGTGATCGACCACGGCGCCACCGCCTTCCCGCAGATCCCGCTGAGCCGGGAGGCGGTAGCGGAGGTGGGACGCCGGCTGACCGCCGCGGGGTTGCCGCCGGTGCGGTGAGCCGTTGGGCCGTTGGGGCGTCGGGCCGTTGAGCCCGTATGGGTGACACCCGTTGAAACCGCAACGAAGCCGCGTGGTCCAGGGGCAGGATGCGGCCCCATGGATGCCGTACGGGTCGCCCTGCTGCGCGAGGTCCTCGCCGGAACCGAGTGGATGCAGTCCACCCGCCGCTTCGCCGGATCGCTGCGGGCCTCGGTGGCGGGGCACGACGGCGGACTGCTGCTGGTCGGCAGCGCCGGTTACGAGCCCTGGCATCTGGCCGCCCATCTGGACGACGAGGCCGCCTGGTCGGGCCTGCCGGAGCTGTCACCCACCCTGGTACGGCACCGCGTCCCGGGCGGCGCACCGGCCCATCTGTCGGTGGGGCTCGGCCGGTTGGCGGACGCCGGGCGCGGTGCGACGCTGCTGGTCGTCACGCCGCAGCGGCCCGGTGCCGGGCTGCTGGAGCGGGTGCACGACGCGCGCCGCAACGGCGCGACGGTCCTCGCGCTGGACGGCGGTGACCGCGATCTGCACACCCTGGCCCACGACGCGCTGGCGGCCCCGGCGGCCAACGGCGAGCGGCCCCCGGACCTCGATCTCGACACGCTCCAGCACCTGGTCAGTGCGGCGGCCGGCGAAAACGGCCTGCCGTCTCCCTTACGGGGCGCTCCCCGTCGTCGCTTCCGTGATCGGCTGGCGCGGATCGCCGAGGGGCTTACGGCTCCGCCGCCGGCGCGGTGGTAGGTCGCTGCGCTTTGTCTGAGCCCCACGTTGTCGGCTTTCCCGCCGTAGGGGTTCGCCGCCTTTACGCCTGCGGCGGGCGGTTGCCGCTGCGCGGGGCTGTTCGGCTGCGGGACCGGGCCTCCGGACTTCGTCCTGCGGCCCGGCCCCTCCCCGTTGGGGGTGGGAGAAAAAACCAGTGGGGGTGCACGGTCCTCCGGGACCCTGGCCCGGAGCGCCCCGTACTACGCGCTCGGGTCGCCCTTCCCCTTGTCGTGCCACTTCGGGTCCGTGTCCCATTCCAGATTGCGCTCGCTCGCCGTTTCCATGGCGTGTGTCGCCTCCTCGCGGGTGGCGTACGGGCCGAAGCGGTCGGCGGCGCGGCACTGGGGGCCCTCCTCGACGGTGCCGTGTTTGAGGCAGTAGTACCACTCGCCCGGCTTTCCGACCGTACGCCGCTTGAACAGGGCCATTGCCGCCTCCTGTGGGTCACTCCCGTCCCGCCATCCTGCCCGATGGCCCGCGGATACACTCGCTGGCATGTCTGGCCAGTCGCTTCTTGTCCCGGGGAAGATCTCCCCCACCCGCCCCGTCCCCGCCTCGATCCCGCGCCCCGAGTACGTCGGGAAGGACGCGCCCACGCCGTACACCGGGCCCGAGGTGCAGGACGCCGAAACGATCGAGAAGATGCGGATCGCCGGCCGGATCGCCGCGCAGGCGATGGCGGAGGCCGCCAAGCACATCGCGCCGGGTGTGACGACCGACGAACTCGACCGGGTCGCCCACGAGTTCATGTGCGACCACGGTGCCTACCCGTCCACGCTCGGCTACCGCGGTTTCCCCAAGTCGCTGTGCTCCTCGCTCAACGAGGTCATCTGTCACGGCATCCCGGACTCGACCGTCCTCAAGGACGGCGACATCGTGAACCTGGACGTGACCGCGTACATCCACGGTGTGCACGGCGACAACAACGCCACCTATCTGTGCGGTGAGGTCGACGAGGAGTCCCGGCTGCTGGTGGAGCGCACCCGCGAGGCACTCAACCGCGCGATCAAGGCGGTCAAGCCGGGGCGGCAGATCAACATCATCGGCCGGGTCATCGAGTCGTACGCCAAGCGCTTCGGCTACGGCGTCGTCCGCGACTTCACCGGCCACGGCATCAACTCCGCCTTCCACTCCGGCCTGATCGTGCCGCACTACGACAGCCCGCACCACACCACCGACATCAAGCCCGGGATGACCTTCACCATCGAGCCGATGCTGACGCTGGGCACCTACGAGTACGACATGTGGCAGGACGGCTGGACCGTGGTCACCAAGGACCGCAAGCGGACGGCGCAGTTCGAGCACACGCTGGTGGTGACGGACACCGGGGCGGAGATTCTCACGCTGCCCTGACGGGGCACGTCCCGGGGGCGCGTCGTGAGGGGCGCGCCCCGAGGCGGGGCGTGGAGAACTGGGCCGAATTTTACCGACAGGGCGTCGGGAACAGGGGTAGGCTGGTTACCGACAGGTTGTCGGGAACGGTGCTCCGTTCCCCGTCCGCTCCTTCCGGCCCCCGGAGGCCCGCCTTGGAAGCGTCCCGCCCGACCCCGTCGGCAACCCCCTTCTCGACGGTCATCCGCACCGCCTCGCACGAGCAGCACACCGAGGCCGAGAACTCCTCGTTCATGAGCGACCTCCTCGGCGGCCGGCTCGGGGTCGCGGCCTACCGGCGCTACACCGAGCAGCTGTGGTTCGTCTACCGCGCGCTGGAGGAGACGGCCGAGACGCTGGCCGACGACCCGGTGGCGGGCCCCTTCCTCCGCCCCGAGCTCGCCAGGACCGCCGCGCTGGAGCGGGACCTGACCCACCTGGGCGGCCCCGGCTGGCGCGGCGGCCTGGAGCCGCTTCCCGCCACCGCCGCCTATGCCGACCGGGTCCGCGCCTGCGCCCGGGAATGGCCGGGCGGCTATGTGGCCCACCACTACACCCGCTATCTCGGCGATCTCTCCGGCGGCCAGATCATCCGCGGCACGGCCGAGAAGACCTGGGGCTTTGCGCGCAAGGGCGACGGCGTGCGGTTCTACGTCTTCGAGGACATCGGCAATCCCGCCGCGTTCAAGCGCGGCTACCGCGCGCTGCTGGACGGCCTGCCCGTGGACGACCTGGAGAAGCAGCGGGTGGTCGACGAGTGCAAGCGGGCGTTCGCGCTGAACAGCGCCGTCTTCCGGGAACTGGGCGAGGAGTTCCCGCTGACCGCCTGAGCACCCGCTAGCCGTTCCGGGACGGCACCACCCGGCCGCCGATGTCGATGGTGCCGTCCGGCCGCGGCCGGGTCAGGATCCGGGAGGCCGCGCCCTGGCGGATGTCGAGGGCGCGGCCGAGTTCGTGAGTGAGGGCGAGCGCGGCCGCGCCGGTGGCCTCGTCCTCGGCGATGGCCCTGTCGGCCCGACGGGGAAAACCGCGGGCCCGTACGACGCCGGCCGCCTCGTCCCGCCAGGCCCAGGCGTAGAGCCAGCCCTCGCCGGGCGGCGGCGCGGGCAGGGCGTCGACCGCGTCGGGGGAGGCGTACTCCTCGGTGCGGCGCCCGGTGGCCCACTCCGGGCGGCCGCGCACCCAGATGACGTCGCCGTCGTAGGTGACCGCCACCTGGCCGGCGGGCGGCCGGAGCGTCGTCACCGGACGGCCGAGGTGACGCAGCAGCCAGGCCACGCCGACGAGCGGATGTCCGGCGAACGGCAGCCGCACACCCGGGGTGTAGATGTCGACGGCGCCGCGGGCCGCATCGTCGACGAAGACGGTCTCGCTGAAGCCGAGCCGGGCGGCGAGGGCCTGGCGTTCGGTCCGGCGCGGACAGGCGGCGCCGTCCGCGACGACGGCCAGCGCATTGCCGCCCCGGTCGCCGTCGCCGGTGAACACGCGGAGGATGTGCGGTTCGGTCATCCCCGCATTCAACATCCGGTAGACGATCTTCGTCCGCCGAATAACACCGGTCATGGACCGTCGCAGGAGATGCCCCTTACCTTGACGATCCCATGGCTCTTCCGTGACCGGAGTCGGACCAATTCGTCATCGTTCCGTTGTCCGTGAGAGCGGGATCACTGGACCCCGTGGGCATAAGCAGGTAAGCCTCAGATAACTTAGGGCTGCCTTAGTGGCGGCCCCCGTGTCCGCCCCCTGTTTTGTGCACCGTCCGAGCCCGCCTGGAGTCCGTATGCGAGCCCACCGCTCCTCCGCCGTCGCCGCCATCGCCGTGGCCGCGACCCTGACCGCCGTCGCCGGCTGCGCCGCGAAGAGCGACGGCAAGGGCGCCGGCGGCAAGGGGGCGATCGCGGTGACCGCGAGCGACAGCGCCTGCAAGGTGTCGGCCAAGGACTTCCCCGCCGGGCATGTGCAGTTCGCCGTGGACAACAAGGGCTCCCAGGTCACCGAGGTGTACGTCTACGCGCCCGGCGACCGGATCGTGACCGAGCGGGAGAACATCGGGCCCGGCACCCACGTCGAGATCACCGCCGAGATCAAGCCGGGTGCGTACGAGATCGCGTGCAAGCCGGGCATGAAGGGCCACGGGATCCGGCAGAAGGTGACCGCGAGCGGCAAGGGAGCCGCCGTCAAGCGGAACCCGAAGCTGGACGCCGCGGTCTCCGCGTACCGCACGTGGGTCCAGGAGCAGGCCGACCAGACCCTGCCCGAGGCGCAGAAGTTCGCCGATGCGGTGAAGGCCGGGGACGTCGAGGCCGCGAGGAAGACCTATGCGCTCTCCCGCGTGGGCTGGGAGCGCACCGAGCCGGTGGCCGAGTCGTTCGGTGACATCGACCCCAAGGTCGACACCCGCGCGGACGGGCTGTCGGACGGCCAGAAGTGGACCGGCTGGCACAAGCTGGAGCAGTCGCTGTGGGAGAAGAAGAAGATCTCCGCGGACGACAAGAAGCTCGCCGACCAGCTGATCACCGACCTCAAGGACTGGCAGAAGCGGGTCGGCAAGGCGGTCATCAACCCGACGACGATGGCCAACGGCGCCAAGGAGCTGCTCGACGAGGTGGCCACCGGCAAGGTCACCGGTGAGGAAGAGCGCTACAGCCACACCGACCTGATCGACTTCCACGCCAACGTCGAGGGCGCCCAGAAGGCCTACGAGCTGCTGAAGCCGGTCGTCGCCAAGAACGACCCGGCGCTGGCCAAGGAGCTGGACAAGCAGTTCGCCGCGATCCTCAAGCAGCTCGACGGGCACCGCGACAGCAACTCCGCCGACGGCTTCGCCTCGTACGACACCGTCGGCAAGGACGAGCGCAAGACGCTGTCGGACAGCGTCAACGCGCTGGCCGAGCCGCTGTCGAAGCTGGCCGCCGCCGTGGCCGAAGCCAAGTAGTCCGGTACAGAAGAGGGAAGAGGAGACGTCCCATGTCTCAGGACGAGACGACGACCGACGCCCCGGCCGGGCGGACCCCCTCGCGGCGGGCGCTGCTGGGCTGGGGCGGTGCCGGGCTCGCGCTCGGCGCCGTCGCGGCGGGCGGGACGGCGGCGGCGCTGCGCACCGGCGGCGATGCGCAGCCGGCCGGGGCCGATGCCACGGCCGCCTCCGCAGTCCCCTTCCACGGAAGGCACCAGGCCGGGATCGCCACCGCGGTCCAGGACCGGCTGCACTTCGCCTCCTTCGACGTCACGACCGACGACCGCGATGAGCTGATCGCGCTGCTGAAGGACTGGACGAAGGCGGCGGCACGGATGACCGCGGGCGATGCGGTCGGCGGCGGCGCGGTCGGCGGGCTGGCGGAGGCGCCGCCGGACGACACCGGCGAGGCGCTGGGTCTGCCGCCGTCGCGGCTCACGCTGACGTTCGGCGTCGGCCCCACGCTGTTCGAGAAGGACGGCAAGGACCGGTTCGGCCTCAAGAAGCGGCGCCCCGAGGCGCTGATCGACCTGCCGAAGTTCTCCGGGGACAACCTCGACTCGACGCGCAGCGGCGGCGATCTGTGTGTGCAGGCGTGTGCGGACGATCCGCAGGTGGCGGTGCACGCGATCCGCAATCTGGCGCGGATCGGCTTCGGGAAGATCGCCATCCGGTGGTCGCAGCTCGGCTTCGGCAAGACGTCGTCGACGACGCCGGAGGCCCAGACGCCGCGCAACATGATGGGGTTCAAGGACGGCACCCACAACATCGCGGGCACCGACGCCGCGGCCCTGGACGCGCATGTGTGGGTCGGCGACAAGGACGTCAAGGGCGACGAGAGCTGGATGGCCGGCGGTTCGTATCTCGTCGCGCGGCGGATCCGGATGCACATCGAGACCTGGGACCGCACCTCCCTCAAGGAGCAGGAGGACGTCTTCGGCCGGGACAAGGCCGAGGGCGCGCCGGTCGGCCAAAAGCACGAGCGCGACACCCCGCATCTGAAGTCGATGCTGCCGACCGCGCACGTACGGCTCGCCCACCCCGACTCCAACGGCGGGGTGCGGATCCTGCGCCGCGGCTACTCCTTCACCGACGGTACGGACGGTCTGGGACGCCTGGACGCGGGGCTGTTCTTCCTCGCGTATCAGCGCGACGTCCGGCACGGCTTCGTCCCGCTCCAGCGGAAGCTGTCGGCGAGCGACGCCCTCAACGAGTACATCCAGCACGTGGGTTCGGCGGTTTTCGCCATTCCGCCGGGTGTCCGCGGCGCGGGCGACTGGTGGGGCCGGGAGCTGTTCGCCTGACGCGTCCGGCGTCATCGGTTCAACGAAGGAAGGAAGGGTAGCGACGTGTTCGGCAACTACCTGATCGGTCTGCGCGAGGGGCTGGAAGCCAGCCTCGTCGTGTGCATCCTCATCGCCTATCTGGTCAAGACGGGCCGGCGGGAGGCGCTTCGGCCGGTCTGGATCGGCATCGCGCTCGCCGTGGTGCTGTCGTTCGCGTTCGGCGCGGCGCTCCAGTTCGGGTCACAGACGCTGACGTTCCAGGCGCAGGAGGGCCTCGGCGGTTCGCTGTCGATCATCGCGGTCGGCCTGGTGACGTGGATGGTCTTCTGGATGCGTCGCACCGCGCGGCATCTGAAGAAGGAACTGCACGGCAAGCTGGACGCGGCCCTTCAGATGGGCACGGTGGCGCTGGTGGTCACCGCGTTCCTGTCGGTGGGCCGGGAGGGCCTGGAGACCGCGCTGTTCATCTGGACGGCGGCGCAGTCCGCGAACGACGGCGTACGGCCGCTGGTCGGGGCGCTGCTGGGCATGCTGACGGCCGTGGTGCTGGGCTGGCTGTTCTACCGGGGTGCGGTGCGCATCAACCTCGCGAAGTTCTTCACCTGGACCGGCGGGATGCTGGTGGTCGTCGCGGCGGGCGTGCTGGCGTACGGCTTCCACGATCTCCAGGAGGCGGGCGTCCTGCCGGGGCTGGGTGCCCAGGCGTTCGACATCAGCGCGCAGATCCCGGCCGACAGCTGGTACGGCACGCTGCTGAAGGGCATCTTCAACTTCCAGCCGGATCCGACCGTTCTTCAGGTCACGGTGTGGGCTCTGTATCTGATCCCCACGCTCGGATTCTTCTTCGCCCCCGGTAGGGTGGCGCCGAATCGTGCCACCCCGGCGGCCCCTCAGTCCGCCCCGGTCGCCCCGAAGGAGCCCGAGCCCCATGACACGCAGGTCGCCGTTCCGGGTGCCCGCAACACTGACGTCGGCAGCGGCGGCGATGGTGATACTCAGCGGGTGCATGACGGTGCACGGCGAACGGGAGAAGCTGCCGGCGGTCACGAAGGCTGACGCCACCAAGGCGCTTTCGCGCTTCGCCGACGGCTTCAACAAGATCCGCCGCACGCTCGACCCCTCGCTGAGCCCCAAGTACGAGGCGGGCGCGATGCTCGCCCTCGACCAGGCGAAGGTCAAGGCGGCGCACGGTCTGCATCCGCAGGGCTCGCCGAACGTCCAGCCCGTCACGTTCCAGGACGCGCATTTCGCGATCCCGAAGCAGACGGGCTGGCCGAGGTCGTTCCTCGCGGATGTGCGCACCAACATCAAGTTCGGCAGCGGTGATTACATCCGCTGGTACCTGGTGTTCGGCCGGGACAGCATCGATGCGCCGTGGCGGGTGACGTACCAGGCGACGTTCCCGAACAACCAGGCGCCCGAGCTCGCGCTGGACCACGGTTTCGCCGAGGCGGTTCCGGCGGGCGGCGCGTCCGGGCTGGCGGCGGACCCGGGCACGCTGAGCGCGTCGTACGCGGACTACCTCAACAGCGGCAAGGGCGAGGTCTTCGCCTCCGGCGCGAACACCGACGGCTGGCGCCAGAAGCGGATCAAGGACGCCAACGGGGTGGGCGCGCGGATCCTGTACGAGGACTCGCCCGCCGGTTTCCCGCCGGTGGCGCTGCGCACGAAGGACGGCGGGGCGCTGGTGTTCTTCGCGACGTACTACCACCAGCAGAAGACGGTGTCCTCGGGGATGATCATCACGGTGGGGCCGGACCTGCGGGGGATACTGCAGGGCCCGATGAAGAAGAAGACCACGCAGATGGCCATCTCCAACATCTCGACCCAGGCGGTCAAGGTGCCGCCCAAGAGCGCCGGCGGCAAGGTGGAGTTCCTCTACCGGGTGGACGCCAAGACGGCGCTGAAGGCGCAGTAGGGCCGAAGGCGCAGTAGGCCAGGGGCCGGTAGACCAGGGCCTCGTAGGACCGACGGTCCCGTACCGCACGGGCGGTACGGGGCCGGTCTCAGCGACCGATCGGCCAGGCCGTCGTCTCGTGGTCGGGAGCGCCCTCCAGGTACTGGGCGCAGGCATCGGTGAGCGATTCCAGCAGCGTCAGCGGATCGGGCAGCGGCCGCTCGGGGCCACGCAGCCAGGTGACGGCGGGCTGTTCACCGGGGAGGGTCGAGGGGGGCAGCAGGACGTAGCTGCCGCGGCAGTGCCAGCGCAGGCCGGGGTGCTCGTCGAGGGTCTCGGGGTGGCAGTCCAGCTCGCAGGGCCACCACTCGTCCTCGTCGTCCGGGGTGCCGCGGGTGGCGGTGAAGAACAGCATCCGGCCGTCGCCGAAGCCGGCGCCGCTGAGGGAGACCGGGCCGACCTCGATGCCCGCCGCGTCCAGCCGGCCCAGGGCGCTGCGGCCGGCTTCCACGGGGACGTCGAGGACGTCGTGGGCGATGCCGGTGGCGGTGATGAAGTTGGCCTGCGGAAGGGTGCGGACCCAGGCGGCGACCTTGTCGCGGTCGGTGGTGGCGACGGTCTGCCAGCCGAAGGAGACCGGATGTCGCCCGGGGGTGGGACAGCCGATGCGTTCGCAGGAACAGCCGTAGCCGGAGGGGTGCGCCGCGGGGGCCACCGGGAAGCCCGCTTCGGCCGCGGCCAGCAGCAGGTCCTCGCGGCTGCGCGCAGCCGTCGATCCCGTGTCCGTATCGCCGCCGCCCGATCCGCTCTTCGGGCGGCGCAGCCACTGGGAGAACCTGCTCTTGCGGTCCATCTATCCCCTCACTTCGAGCGGTGGTCTGGGATCAATGCTGCCACCATCCTGGGCCCCAGGTGACCGGTGTACGGATCCGGGGTGAACGAATGGGGGGTGAATCCCGGCAATTGCCGCCATCGCGGCATCGTCCAGGCGGATCAGTCGCGCGGCCGCAGACCGTGCAACACCAGGTCGACCAGGGTGTCGACGTAGTCGTGGGTCAGTTCGCCGGTGCGCATCAGCCAGCGTTGTGAGAACGGACTCATCAGCATCTCGGCGGCGATGCGGAGGTCGATGCCGGTGGCCACCTCACCGGTTTCCTGGGCGGCGCGCAGCCGGTCGACGTAGACGCGCATGCCGGGTTCCATCAGGCGGCCGACGAAGGTGCGGGAGAGTTCCTCGTCGTTGGCGCCGGCCGCGGCGAGGGCGCGGTAGGGGGCCTGCCAGGCGGCGTCGTTGAACTCGTCGGCGGTGGCGCGGAGAACGGTCTTGAGGTCGGCGGCGAGGTCGCCGGTGTCGGGGAGCCCTTCCTGGTCGTACTCGTCGACGACGGCGCCGAAGGCGTCCAGGAGGACCGCGGCCTTGGAGGACCACCAGCGGTAGATCGTCTGCTTGCCGACGCCGGCGCGGGAGGCGATGCCTTCGATGGTGAGTTTGTCGTAGCCGACCTCGCCGACGAGGGCGAGGGCGGCGTCGAAGATCGCGCGGCGGGAGCGTTCGCTGCGGCGGGAAGCGTCGGGGGCTTTGGGCTGGGCCATGGGCCGATTTTAGCGGCGCGGTAAGGCGAGACGTATCGTCTTGAAATGCGTTGACGAGACGAAGCGTCTTGCGGCATGCTCGACGGCGAGCGAGACGAAGCGTCTCGCCGAACCGTTGCGACGAAGGGACAGCTCCATGAGCAAGGGAAACGCCGGCGGCATGCTCGGGGTGGGCGGTACCCGCAACAAGCTCTCCCGCGGCGCGCTGCGCGGCGGCGGGCACGGCGGCCACGCCGCCGGAGGGCGCCCCGATCCGCAGGCGCAGCGGCGCGAGCTGCTGCGCAGACTTCGGGAGGAGCGGGACGCCCGGGAGTGACGGACGGGTGTGACGGACGGGCCGCTCAGGCCCAGGCGTCGCCCCAGGCCGCGTCCCTGGCGGCCCGGTAGTCCGCGCCGTGCCGCTTGGTGACGGTGGTCCGCCGCAGCCCCTCCTCCGCCGTGCACAGGTCCAACAGGACCTGGCCCTTGCGGAGTTGGGGCTTGCGGACGATCCGGGCGGGGGCGGCCGGGACGTCGAGGGCGGTGGCCGCGACGTAGCTGAACTTCTCGTCCTCGTACGGGAGGGAGCCACCCTTGACCTGGCGGTGCAGGGACGAGCGGCTGACCCGGGCGGAGAAGTGGCACCAGTCCTCACCCACCACGATGGGGCAGGTGTCGCCGTGCGGGCACGGCGCGACGATGCGCAGTCCGGCCGCGATCAGCTGGTCGCGGGCCTCGCGGATGCGCAGATAGCCCTCGGGGGTGCCCGGTTCGATCAGGACGACGGCCGGGGCGGCGGCCGCGGCCTCGACCACGGCGCGGCGGGCCTCGGGGCGCAGCTCGCCCAGGACGTAGGAGACGGTCACCAGGTCCGTACCCGGCGGCACGCTCAGGCCCGCGCCGATGACCGCCCGCTGCCAGTCGGTGTCCGGCAGGATCCCGGCGGCCAGTTCGCGGCCCAGGTCCAGGGCGGGCTGCGCCCAGTCCAGGACCGTGCTGCGGTGGCCCTGCCAGGTGGCGGCCGCGGCCCAGGTGGCGGCGCCCGTACCGCCGCCGATGTCGACATGGGTGGCCGGGGACCAGTCCGGGACGCGGGCGGCGAAGGCGGTCAGCGCGGCCCGTACGGCCTCGAAGGTGGCGGGCATGCGGTAGGCGGCGTACGCGGCGACATCGGCGCGGTCGCGCAGGACCGGCGCGTCGGTGGGGGTGGTGCCCCGGTAGTTGGCGATCAGCCGCTCGACGGCCTGCGCGGCCTGCCTGGGCGGCAGGCCGTCGAGCAGGCCGGCCAGGGCGGCGCGCAGTTCGTCGTGCATGCGGCCGATTTTACGGGGCCAGGTGTATTGCCCGGCCGCGCGCCCGGCATCTGCTCAGCGCAGGACCGCGCGGGCCAGACAGGTCGCCGCGGCCGCCCGCGGGCCGCTGCCGCCGTTGCCGCGCCGCGGGTGGACGGTGTTGGCCAGCAGCACCAGAAACGTGTCGGTGGCCCGGTCCAGGACCAGACTGGTGCCGGTGAAGCCGGTGTGCCCGGCCGCGCCCCGCCCCGCCAACTCCCCCATGAAATACGGCTGGTCGACGACGAACCCGAGGCCGGGCGGATCGAGCAGCGCGGCCACCGCCGCCGGGCCCAGGATGCGCGCGGAGCCGTACGCCCCTCCGTTGAGCAGCGTCCGGCACAGCACCGCCAGGTCCTGGGCCGGGGCGAACAGTCCCGCATGGCCCGCGACGCCGCCCAGCGCCCAGGCGTTCTCGTCGTGCACCACCCCGCGCAGCAGCCCCCGGTCCGCCTTCCCCCAGGGCCGCCGCTGGTCCTCGGTCGCCGCCACCCCCGGCGGCGTCAGCGGCCCGTAGGAGGTGCCGGTCATGCCCAGCGGGCCGGTGATGCCCTCCCGTACGAGCGCGTCCAGGCGCCGCCCGGTGAGCGACTCCAGGACCAGCTGGAGGGCGATGAGGTTGAGGTCGGAGTAGCGGTACGCGCCACCGGGCGGGCCCTCCGGGGCGGCCGACTCGGCCCACAGCAGCGCCAGCTGGGCGGCGCGCCCCCGGTGGGCGTAGAACGGCGCCTCGGGGCGCAGACCCGAGGTGTGGGTGAGCAGCTGGCGGACGGTGGCGCCCGGGGCGAAGTCCGGCAGATGGGCGCGGACCGGGGCGTCGAGGTCCAGGGAGCCGCGTTCGGCCTGCTGCATGGCGGCGAGCGCGGTGAAGAGCTTGGTGAGCGAGGCGAGGTCGAAGACCGTACCGACCCGCATCGGCTCCCACCGGTCGCGCGGCAGATCCAGGCCCCGGTCGCGCTCGGGGTCGTAGGCCCGGTAGCGCACCGCCCAGCCCGTGGCGGCCTCGACGGCGACGACCGGGCCGCGCCCGGCCAGCACCACCGCGCCCGCGCACCAGGCGGGCCGCCCCTCGGGCAGCGCCCGCACCCCCTCCACCAGCCGCGCCATCCCCGCGGGATCCAGTCCCGCCTCGGCCGGTGTGCCGTATCTGAGTCCCGGTGCGTTCAGAGCGTCTTCCTCCCGCCCGTGCCGCTCGCGTCGTCGTCTCCCCCGAGCTCCTACGGAGCGGGGGGTACCCCCATCCCCCTACGCTGCCACGGACGGCACATCCCCAGGAAGCTCACCAGCGCCAAAACGGCACAGGAAAACTGCACCACGGCCATCGGCACGGCGGTCCGCTCGCCCGCGATGCCCACCAGCGGGGAGGCGACGGCACCGAGGAGGAAGGTCGAGGTGCCCAGGAGGGCGGAGGCGGAGCCCGCGGCGTGCGGGGTGCGCAGCAGGGCCAGGGTGTTGGTGCTGGGCATGACCAGCCCCATCGCGGCCATCAGGACGAAGAGCCCGACGGCCACCGGGACCAGGCCCACCCGGCCGAAGACCCCGGACGACATCGACAGCAGCCCCGCCGCGGCGACGGCGATCACCGCCAGACCGGTGCCCAGCACCTTGTCCAGGCCGACCCGGCCGACCAGCACCTTGCCGTTGATCTGGCCGACCAGCACCAGGCCGACGGAGTTGAGGCCGAAGAGCATGCTGAAGACCTGCGGGGAGGCGCCGTAGATCTCCTGGACGACGAACGGCGAGGCGGAGATGTAGGCGAAGAGGGCGGCGAAGGCGAAGGCACCGACCAGCAGATAGCCGGAGAAGGCCCGGTCGGCGAGGAGATCGCGCATGGTGCGCAGGGTCTGGCCGAGCCCGCCGGCGTGCCGCCGGGCGGGCGGCAGGGTCTCGTGCAGCGTGCGCCACGCCAGCACGGTGAGCAGAACGCCGACGACGGTCAGGACGACGAACACGCCCCGCCACTCGGTCACCTGGAGAATCTGCCCGCCGATCAGGGGTGCCACCACGGGGGCGACGCCCGAGATCAGCATCAGCGTGGAGAAGAACCGGGCCATCGCCACGCCGTCGTACAGATCGCGCACCACGGCCCGTGCGATGACGATGCCGGCCGCGCCCGCCAGGCCCTGCACCAGACGGAAGGCGATCAGCAGCCGGACGTCGGGGGCGACGGCGCACAGGGCGGTCGCCAGGACGTAGAGCACCATGCCGGCCAGCAGGGGGCGGCGGCGTCCCCATTTGTCGCTCATCGGGCCGACGATCATCTGGCCCGCGGCCATACCGGCCAGGCAGGTGGTGAGGGTGAGCTGGACGGTGGCGGCGGGGCTGTGCAGGGCGGCGGTGACCTGCGGCAGGGCCGGCAGATACATGTCCATGGAGAGCGGCGCGAGGGCCGTCAGACCGCCGAGGACGAGGGTGACGAGGAGGCCGGTGCGGCGGGACGCGGAGGGGGCGGTCGATCCGGTCGGTGCCGTCGACGCGGTCGGTGCCGTCGACGCGGTCGGCGCTGCGGCCCCGTTCCGCCCGGGTATATCGGGCTGGTCCGGTCTTCCGGCCGGGGATGCGGCCGTGCTGGGGCCGGGCTCCGTCATGAGCGTCTCCATGGGTGAGTGCGGGCCGCATCATCCTGACACGCGGACGACGCCGCCCGGCCGCAATTCCAGCCCGCCATTGGTCCTACGCCCGGTCCTACGTCGGACGTCCCAGGTGCCCTGCGCAGGCTCCCCGGTGTGCCCTGCGCAGGCTCCCCGGCCACCGGCTGAGACGGCCCGCCCCGCTCCCCGTCCGCCGTCTACCCTGCCGCCATGGCACAGAACGAGAGCGCTGCCCACGCGACGGACGGGACGGACCGGGAGGCGACCGCACCGGCCGACGGCAAGGTGGCCGTGGTCACCGGTGCGGGCTCCGGCATCGGCCGGGCGGTCGCCCGGGAGCTGATCGCCGCCGGCTGGCATGTCGTCCTGGCCGGACGCCGCCGGGAGACCCTCGACGCCACCGCGGACCGGGTCGGCCGGGTCGGCGCCGAGGGCCCCGCCGTCGTCCCGGTGCCGACCGACGTCACCCGCCCCGAGGACGTCGACGCCCTCTTCGCCGCCGTCCGCGACCGTTTCGGCCGGCTGGACCTGCTGTTCAACAACGCCGGCACGTTCGGCAGGCCCGGCCCCCTGGAGGAGCTGTCGTACGAGGACTGGCGCGCGGTCGTCGACGTCAACCTCACCGGCGCCTTCCTCTGCGCCCAGGCCGCCTTCCGCACCATGAAGGAACAGGACCCGCAGGGCGGCCGGATCATCAACAACGGCTCCATCTCCGCCCATGTGCCGCGCCCGCACTCGATCGCCTACACCGCCACCAAGCACGCCGTCACGGGCCTGACCAAGTCCCTTTCCCTGGACGGCCGTCCGTACCGGATCGCCTGCGGCCAGATCGACATCGGCAACGCCGCCACCGAGATGACCGGCCGGATGCAGACCGGCATCCTCCAGGCCAACGGGCAGACGGCGGTCGAGCCGGTGATGGACGCGGCCGATGTCGCCCGCACGGTGCGGCATATGGCCTCGCTGCCGCTGGAGGCGAATGTGCAGTTCGCGACGGTGATGGCGACCAATATGCCATATATCGGGCGGGGTTGAGCCTTCGTCCGGCCCGTTCGGGCCCCTCCCCCGCGTACGGGAACAACCTCCCGGAGCGCCGCGTTCCCCGATCATGACTCTCGACGACGCCGCCCGTGGCGCAGCCCGCACCGCACCCGAAGTCCTGCGCTACACCGCCTTCTCGACGGATCCCGAGGGCGGCAACCCCGCCGGTGTCGTCCTCGACGCCGAGGGCCTGGACGATGCCGCGCAGCTGGCCATCGCGGCGGAACTGGACTACTCGGAGACGGCGTTCCTCACCCCGCCGCCCGCGGACCTGGGCGGCACGGCGGGCCGCGCCTTCACCATCCGCTTCTTCAGCCCGCTCGCCGAGGTGGCGTTCTGCGGCCATGCGACGGTCGCCACCGCCGTCGCCCTCGCCGAGCGGATCGGCCCCGGCGACCTGCTCTTCGCCACCCAGGCCGGCCCGGTCCCGGTCACCGTACGGGAGCAGGACGGCGTCCTCCGGGCCACCCTGACCAGCGTCGCGCCCCATGTCGCGGCCGTCGGCGAAGCCGACCTCACCGAGGCCCTGGCCGCCCTCGACTGGCCCGCCGGCGACCTGGACCCGGCCCTCCCGCCCCGTATCGCCTTCGCCGGCAACAACCACCTGGTCCTCGCCGCCGCCACCCGCGACCGCCTCGCCGCGCTCGACTACGACTTCGACCGCCTGGCCGCCCTCATGGAGCGCCTCGACCTGACCACCCTCCAATTGGTGTGGCGCGAGTCCGAGTCGGTCTTCCACGTCCGCGACCCGTTCCCGGTCGGCGGCGTCGTGGAGGACCCGGCGACGGGCGCCGCGGCGGCCGCCTTCGGCGCGTACGCACGGGAGCTGAAGCTGGTCACGGCACCGGCCACGCTCACGCTGCACCAGGGGCACGACATGGGGCGGCCGGGCCTGCTGACGGTGGAGCTGCGGGAGGGGGACGCACGGTCGCATGTGAGCGGGGCGGCGACCGTCATCGGGGAGGGGTGACGTAAGACCGGGACCGGGACAACTGCGGGTGCCCATAAGGCCGTTGACTCCAGCAAAAGCGGCCCGCACCCGCATTCTCCCCCGTCCCGGCCCCTTACCTCACAGGCTCACGGGTGGGACGCTCCTCCCACACCCTCCATCCGCACCGCACCGGTCATCTTCGGCCCGTACGGAAGGAGTTACGCGTGAGCCGAACTTCCCGCCCGCGAACCCCTCGCCCCCGAACCCCCCGCATCCGCCGCGCCGCCACCGGCGCCCTGATAGCCATCGGCACCCTCTTCGCCTCGGTCCTCCCGACAGGCGCCGCGGGCGCCGCCCCCCACCCGGCCCCGAACGCCGCCTCCGCCACCCGCCTCGCCTCCTTCTGGACGCCCGAACGGATGCGTACGGCGACCCCGTTGGACCTGCTTCCGGTCCAACGGGGCGCGCTGTCCGAGACCGTACGCAGCGACATCGAGCGCCTGGTGAAACCCACCCGGCCCGGCCTCCTCGGCGGACGCCCCGGCGCCCTCCCGCAGACCGGCGCCCCCTGGACCGGCGGCGGTGCGCACGTCAAGACCACCGGCCGGGTGTTCTTCACCTACCAGGGCCGCCAGGCGTCCTGCTCCGGCGACGCCGTGACCAGCGCCAACAAGAGCACGGTGATCACCGCGGGGCACTGTGTGAAGCTGGACGGCGCCTGGCACACCCACTGGGTCTTCGTGCCCGGCTACCACGACGGCCAGGCCCCGTACGGGAAATGGGCGGCGGAAAAGACGCTCTCCACACCGCAGTGGACGAAGAGCGAGGACATCAACTTCGACGTCGGCGCCGCGGTCGTCGCCCCGCTGGACGGCAAGAAGCTCACCGATGTCGTCGGCGGCCAGGGCCTGGCCTTCAACTCCGGCTACCGGCAGCGGATGTACGCCTTCGGCTTCCCGGCGGCCGCGCCGTACGACGGCAGCAGGCTCGTCTATTGCAGCGGCACCACGATCCGGGACCCGCTGCTGTCCAAGGACCACGGCCTGCCCTGCAATATGACCGGCGGCTCCAGCGGCGGCCCCTGGTTCACCTCGTTCGACGAGTCCACCGGCAGGGGCCTTCAGGCGTCGGTGAACAGCTTCACCTATCAGTTCCTGCCGGACACCATGTTCGGCCCGTACTTCGGCGACGACGCCAAGAACCTCTACACCACGGCACAGTCGTCCTGACCGCACGGCGGGGCCGCCCGCGGACGACCGGTTCGCGCTCCGGCCCGCAGTCGGCCCCGCCGCTGCCGGTCCCTACCGCTGCGCCACCCACCCGGTCGGCTGCCGCAGGCCCAACTCCCCCATGCCGAACGGGTCCTGCGTGGACGCGAGCAGCGCCGACAGCGCGACCACCACCGCCACCAGCAGCCCGAACATCACGAACGGCCAGGCATGCGCGGCGAACCGGCCGATCGGCCGCGCGCCGCGTCCGCGCCCCCGCGAATGGCCGCGCAGGCCCGCGCCCCGGCCGCCGCTGCGCCATCCCAGCGCCCAGCCGATCCGCCGCTTCCAGTAGACCAGCCGGTAGTAGTGCTTGAGCACCGCCGCCCCGCCCCCGCCCCGTACACACATGCGATTACTGTCGGTAGGAGGGTACTGGCCGCACGACTGCGGCGAAGCGCGATCACCACAAGCCGGGGCGCCGGGATATCGAGGCGCCGGGGCGCCGGGGCGTCGATGGATCGGCGGCGGACGAGTCGGCCTATGAGCCGGGTTCTGTCACCCCCGGTCCTTGCGGGCCGAGGGGAGACGGCCATCCATCTAGGGCTGCCGTTGCCGACAGCCTCGTGCGGTCTACCCGCGGACTCGGGCGGGCAGCCCTCGATCGTCCGCGCAGAGCCGTCTCGCGACGGCTCCTCTTGACCTTGCTCCGGGTGGGGTTTACCTAGCCCTCCGAGTCACCTCGGAGGCTGGTGGTCTCTTACACCACCGTTTCACCCTTACCGCGGCCTTTCGGCCCCGGCGGTCTGTTTTCTGTGGCACTGTCCCGCGGGTCACCCCGGGTGGGCGTTACCCACCACCCTGCCCTGTGGAGCCCGGACTTTCCTCGGGGGGACCCTGAGGTCCCCACGCGGCCGTCCGGCCGGCTCGTCCGCCGTGCCGACCATGCTACCTGGCGCGCCGCGGCCGCTTGACCCTGCCGCAGCGGCAACGTTTCTACTGGCCGCATGAGGATCGGAGAACTCGCAGATCTGGTCGGCGTCAGCACCCGCGCCATCCGCCACTACCACCACCTCGGGCTGCTGCCCGAGCCCGAGCGCCGCCCCAATGGCTACCGCGAGTACGGGCTGCGCGACGCGGTCGCACTCGCCCGGCTGCGCCGGCTGGCGGAGCTGGGGCTCGGGCTGGAGGAGGTGGGGGACGTCCTCGCCGACGACTCCGGGCGCGAGCTGCACGAGGTGCTGACCGAGCTGGACGCGGACCTGGCCCGTCAGGAGGAGGAGATCCGGGCGCGGCGGGCCCGGCTGGCGGCGCTGCGGCGGCAGGCGGAAGAGCACGGCGGGCTGCCCACGGAGGGGCCCGTCTCCGACGAACTGGCGGCGCTGTTCGGGGAGATGGCCCGTACGGCGGCCGCGCGGCCCGGTCCGGAGCCCGCGATGGCGGCGACGGAGCGGGAGGTGCTGGCGCTGCTGGAGTCGGTGGAGGGAGCGGGCTCGGACGGCCGGATGACGGAGCTGCTCGGGCAGGCCACGGGGACGCCGGAGGCGATGGCGCGGGCGTACGAGGTGTACGGGCTGCTGGATGCGCTGGCATCGGCCGCGCCGGACGATCCGCGGGTGGCGCAGGCCGCGCGGGCGCTCGCCGCGTGCATTCCGGACGCGGTGGTGGCCGGGCTCGGCGGGCAGCACTGGGAGCGGGCGGCCGCGGCGGACGCGGGGGCGGACGGCGGTTTCCTGGCGGCGTACTACGCCCACTTCGCGCCCGCCCAGGCCGAGGCCGTACGCGGGGCGCTCCGGCTGGTCGCGGAGCGTGCCCGGTGAGCCGGGGCGACGCGCTGCGACGGCTGGCCGCTCACGAGGCCCGGTGGCTGACCGGCCTGTGGTGGTGGGTGGCGCGGCGGCGGATCGGGGTCGGCGCGGGCGAGCGGGCGCTGCCGTACGCGGCGGGGCAGGCGGCGATGGTCTACGGGCTGACGTTCGTGTGCGTGGTGGAGACCGTCGGGCTGCATGTCATGCTCGCCGGCGCGCCGGTGGCCCGTTGGGTGCTTCTGGTCGTGGATGTCTACACGGTGCTGATGATGCTGGGGTTCCAGGCGTCGGCGGTCACCCGGCCGCATGTGCTCGGGGCGGAGGGCCTGCTGTTGCGGGACGGCGCCCGGAGGGAGATACGGCTACCGCTACAGCGGATCGCCTCCGTGGGGCACGACCTCCGGTTCTCCGAAAAACGGGAGGAAGGGGTCCTGCACATGGCGGTGGGCGGACAGACGTCCGTGACCGTCGAGCTGGCCGAACCGGTCGTCGCCGTACGGCTGTTGGGGCGGCAAGAGGTGGTGCGGACGGTGCGGTTCCATGCCGATGATGCGCGTGGGGCGGTGGCGGCCGTACGGGCGGCGGTCACGGCGGCGGCCGGGGCCGGGTCCAGGGTCGGGGAAGCGGCTATACGGGGATGAAGCGGACCGGTTCGCGGCCCGGGTCGGCGGCAGCGAGGCGGACGCGGAGGCGCTGGCCGAGGGGCAGGGCCGGGCCGTCGGGGGCGGCTTCGACGGGGCCGAGGACGGCGGGGTCGTGGAGCTGGACGGTACCCCGGGTGGGATCGTCCTCCTGGGTCTCGACGACCAGGGCCTCGAACGTCTCGCCCACCCGGTCGCGCAGCAGCGCCGCCTCCACCAGGTCGACGCAGGCCCGCTCGACCCGGTTGGCGCGCTGGGTGCCGGTCTCCATCTCGTGCGGCAGGGCGGCCAGCGCGCCGCGTACCCATTCGGCCGGTGCGGCGCCCGCGGAGGCGGCCAGGCACAGCTCGGAGGTGTAGCGGTCAACCAGCCGCCGCAGCGGCGCGGTGGCGTGCGCATACGGGGCGGCGAGGGCGGCGTGCTGCGCGGCGGAGGCGTCGGGCGGGGTGCCGTCGAAGACGGTGTAGCCGGCGCCGCGCAGCAAGGTGGTGCACTCCTGGAGGAAGGCGGCGTCGGTGTCGCGGCGCGGGTCGAGGGTGCGCAGCAGGGCGGCGTACGAGGTGTGGTGCGGCCAGTCGATGCCCAGGGCCTGCGCGGTCCGCCGCAGCCGGGCCACGGAGCCGTCGCGGGGTGGGGGTCCCTCCCCGCTCGAACCAAGGTGAGAGCCCGGGGGAGGCAGGGTGCGCAGGATGCCGGTCCCGGAGGCGAGCATCAGCTCGGCCGCGGCCATGCCGGTGAGCAGGGAGATCTGCGCGTTCCAGCCGTAGGCGGGGAGCGGGGCGCGGTATTCCAGGGTGTAACGGCCGTGGCGCTCGACGATCTCCTGCTCGGGGACGTGGAGGGAGATCGCGCCCCGGGCGGCCTCCCGCTCCTCGCGCAGCCGGCCGATCTCACGGAGCAGGGCGAGCGGTTCCTCGGCCGTCTCGTCGTCCAGGACGCGCTGCACGCCCGCGTAGTCGAGCCGGGCGCGGGAACGGACCAGGGCGCGGCGTACGGAGATGCCGGTGAGCGCGGCGTCGGCGTCGAGGTCGAGCTGCCACAGGACGGCCGGGCGGTCCTGGTCGGGCAGCAGGCTGGCGGCGCCCTCGCTGAGGTCGGGCGGGTGCAGCGGGATGCGTTCGTCGGGGAAGTAGAGGGTGGTGACGCGGTGGTGCGCCTCGGCGTCGAGGGCGCCGCCGGGGGTGACGAAGGAGGCCACATCGGCGATGGCGTAGTAGACGCGGAAGCCTCCCCCGGTGCGCGCCGTGGGCGGCCCCCAGCCGCGCCGCCGGGAGAGGTACATCGCCTGGTCGAGATCGAGGGCACCGGGCGGGTCGATGGTGAAGAGGGGGAGGTCGGTGGCGTCCTCCAGGGTGTGCTCGGTCACCACCGCCCCGTCGGCGGCCGGGATGCGCGGGGCCCGGGCGGCGCTCTCCGCCTCGGCCTGGGCCGTGGGCGGGAAGTGGTCCGGAATCTCCAGATGCCCGCGCAGATCATGCAGCGCGGCACGCAGCGGGGCCTCGGCGGCGTCGGTCACGTGCATATGGCGACGGGGCATACCACCGAGCGTATGGCTGGCCGGCGCCTGTGGCGCGGTGTGATCGTCCAGCCCAGCGCTGCGGGCGCGTGTGGCCCCGGGGCTCCACGGCGTCCGCCCCCTCTCCCCTGTTACGGCCCACCGCGCCGCAGGCCATACGCTTTCCCGGGGCCGCACCCCCGCCCGTACCGCCGTGAAGGAGAACACCGTGCTCGTGCTGTTGCCGCCGTCCGAGGGGAAGGCCGCGGGGGAAACGGGGCCGACGCTGGACATGGGCTCGCTTTCGCTCCCGGGGCTGAACGCGGCGCGCGAGGCGGTGCTGGAGGAGCTCGTCGGGCTGTGCGCGGCGGACGAGACCAAGGCGCAGGAGGTCCTCGGCCTCAGCCAGGGCCTCAAGGGCGAGATCGCCAAGAACGCCGGGCTGCGCACGGCCGGCACGCGCCCGGCCGGGGAGATCTACACGGGGGTGCTCTACGACGCCCTCGGGCTGGCCTCCCTGGACGCGCGGGCGCGGCGGCTGGCCGAGGAGTCGCTGCTGGTGTTCTCGGGGCTGTGGGGCGCCGTACGGATCGGTGACCGGATTCCGTCGTACCGCTGCTCGATGGGGGTGAAGCTGCCCGCGCTGGGGGCGCTGGGCGCGTACTGGCGGGCGCCGATGGCCGAGGTGCTGCCCGCGGCGGCCGGGAAGGGCCTGGTGCTCGACCTGCGTTCGGCGGCGTATGCGACGGCGTGGAAGCCCAAGGGCGAGGTCGCGGGGCGGACCGCCACGGTGCGGGTGCTCCAGTCGAAGATCGTGGACGGGGTGGAGAAGCGGTCCGTGGTCAGCCACTTCAACAAGGCGACCAAGGGGCGGCTGGTCCGCGATCTGCTGACCGCGGGGCTGCGGCCGAAGGACCCGGCGGAGCTGGTGGCGGCGCTGCGGGAGCTCGGTTACGCGGTGGAGGCCGAGGCGCCGGCGAAGGGCGGCAAGGCGTGGGGCCTCGATGTGATCGTGACGGAGCTGTAGCAGCGGCGGCGGTTGCAGCATGTGCAACGCTCGTTGCACCCGGTGAGGGACCTGGCCCACCATGGGCGGCGTGACCAGCGCCGCCTTCTCGGTCCTCTCCCTCGCCCCCGTCATCCCGGTCATCGTCCTGGACGACGCCGCCGACGCCGTACCGCTCGCCCGCGCCCTGGTCGCGGGCGGGCTGCCGGCGATCGAGGTCACTCTGCGCACGCCCGCCGCCCTGGACGCCGTCCGGGCGATCGCCGACGAGGTCCCGGACGCGGTGGTCGGCGCGGGCACCGTCCTGACCCCGGAGCAGGTGGCCGCGGCCCGGTCGGCCGGTTCCCGCTTTCTGGTCAGCCCCGGATGGTCGCCGCGGCTGCTGGGTGCGATGAAGGACTCCGGGCTGCCGTTCCTGCCGGGCGTCTCGACGGCGTCGGAGGTGGTGACCCTGCTGGACGAGGGCCTCACCGAGCTGAAGTTCTTCCCGGCCGAGGCCGCGGGCGGGACGTCCCATCTGCGCTCCCTGGCCGCCCCGCTCCCCCGGGCCCGTTTCTGCCCCACCGGTGGGATCACCCCGGCCACGGCCCCCGCGTATCTGACCCTGCCCAACGTGGGCTGCGTCGGCGGCACATGGATGCTCCCGCCCGATGCGCTGGCCGCGAAGGACTGGCCCCGGATCGAGCGCCTGGCACGGGAGGCGGCGGCGCTGCGCGGCTGACGGCCGGAGCCTCCCCGGAGGAGTGCGGTGACGCGCCGTCAACTCGGCTTGAACGGTGGGAAGTACGGCCTCGCCGAGGCCGGCCGCTCAGCGCAGATGCGCCGTCTCGTTCAGCAGCCGCACCGAGGCGTTTCCGTCCGCGTAGTACGCCACCGCCGACAGCGACGCCGCGGACAGCTCCATCCGGAACAGCGACTCGGGCGGGGCGCCGAGCGCCAGCCGGACCAGGGTTTTGATGGGGGTGACATGGGTGACCAGGAGGACGGTCCGGCCGGTGTGACGGGCGATCAGCTTGTCGCGGGTGACGGCGATCCGGCGGGCGACCGTGGCGAAGGATTCGCCGCCGCCGGTGGGCGCCGCCTTGGCGGAGGCGAGCCAGGCGTCGAGGTCGTCGGGGAAGCGTTCGCGTACCTCGGCGAAGGTCAGCCCCTCCCAGGCGCCGAAGTCGGTCTCGCGCAGGCCGTCTTCGATCCGGACCTCCAGGCCGAGCCGCGCGGCGACGGCATCGGCGGTCTCCCGGCAGCGCCGCAGCGGTGAGCTGACGACGGCCTGGATCGTGCCGCGGGCGGCCAGCGCGGCGGCGGTGGCCTCGGCCTGGCGGCGGCCGGCGGCGGAGAGCTCGGGGTCGCTGCCGCCGCTGCCGGAGAAGCGCTTCTGGGGGGTCAGCGCGGTCTCGCCATGGCGCAGCAGCACGAACGTGGCGGGTGTGCCCAGATCGGGGGCGCCCCAGCCGCGGGTGACCGGGGCGGTCTCCGCCGCCTCGGCGGGCGCTCCGGCGGCGGCGTCCAGTGCCGCCGTCGAGGCGCCGGGCTCCCACTGCCGGCCCTGCTTGCCCGCGTCCATCGCCTCGTTGGCGAGCCGGTCGGCGTGTTTGTTCCGCTCCCGGGGGATCCACTCGTAGCTGACCTGCCCGGGCGGGAAGACCGCCGCGGCCTGGGCGGCCAGCGGCTTCATGTCCGGGTGCTTGATCTTCCAGCGGCCCGACATCTGCTCGACGACCAGTTTGGAGTCCATCCGGACGCGGACGGTGGCCTCGGGGTCGAGGGCGTGGGCGGCGCGCAGCCCGGCGAGCAGGCCCTTGTACTCGGCGACGTTGTTGGTGGCGGTGCCGATGTACTCGGCGGCCTCCGCCAGCGTCTCGCCGCTCGCCGGGTCGAGGACGACGGCGCCGTAGCCGGCCGGCCCCGGGTTGCCCCGGGACCCGCCGTCCGCCTCGACGAGGAACGTCCGCGCCATGGTCTTACAGGCCCGAGTCGGGCGTGCGGACCAGGATGCGGGAGCAGTTCTCGCAGCGCACGACGGTGTCGGCGGCGGCCGCGCGGACGTCGTTGATCTCGGTGATGTTGAGCTCCAGGCGGCAGCCCTCGCAGCGGCGCTGGTAGAGGCGGGCCGCGCCGACGCCGCCCTCCTTGGTGCGGATGCGGTCGTAGAGCTTGACCAGATCGGCCGGGAGGTCGGCGACGGTCAGCTCGCGCTCCTTGGTGACGGTGGCGGTCTCGGCGTCGATCTCGGCGTGGGCGGCGTCGCGGCGCGCGGCGGCGTCGTCGACCTTGGCCTGGATCGCCCCGACCCGCTCGGTGAGCTCGGCGACCCGCTCCTGGGCGGCCTCGCGGCGCTCCATGACCTCCAGGACGACGTCCTCGAGGTCGCCCTGCCGCTTGGCGAGCGAGGTCAGCTCGTGCTGGAGGTTCTCCAGGTCCTTGGGGGAGGTGACGGCGCCGGAGTCGAGGCGCTTCTGGTCGCGGGCGGCGCGCTGGCGCACCTGGTCCACGTCCTGTTCGGCCTTGGTCTGCTCGCGGCTGGTGTCGGACTCCTCGGTCTGCGCGGCGACCAGCAGGTCGCGCTGCTGGGTGAGGTCGGCCTCCAGGGTCGCCAGCTCGGCGAGCTCGGGCAGGTTCTTGCGCCGGTGCGCGAGCTGGGTGAGCCTCACGTCCAGGGCCTGGACGTCGAGGAGGCGGATCTGGTCGGCGGGCGCGGCGTTCAGCGGGGGGCTCCTGGGGTGTGCGTCGGGGTGGTGAGCGGGGCGGACGCCGCGTGGGCGGTCCAGGGGTCGGTGACCGTACGGGAGACATGGGTGCGCAGGCCCCAGCCGTGCCGGTCGGAGACCGCGTCCAGCTGGGCGGCGGCCTGTTCGCACCAGGGCCATTCGGTGGCCCAGTGGGCGGCGTCGAGCAGGGCCGGCGGGGTCTGCCCGTCCGGCTGGAGCAGCTGCACGGCCTCGGAGGCCGGGTGGTGGCGCAGGTCGGCGGTGAGGAACGCGTCCACACCGGCCGCCCGTACGTCGCCGAAGAGGCTGTCGCCGGAGCCGCCGGAGACGGCGACCGTACGGATCTCGCGGTCCGGGTCGCCGGCCGCCCGGATGCCCTGCGCGGTGGCGGGCAGACGGGCGGCGGCGTAGGAGGCGAACTCGGTCAGCGTCATCGGGTGCGGCAGCTCGCAGATCCGGCCCAGGCCGCGACGGCCGGCCGGATCGGTCGCATCGGCCACCAGCGGGCCGAGGATACGCAGGTCCAGCGCGCCGGCCAGGGCGTCGGAGACGCCGGGGTCGGCAGTGTCGGCGTTGGTGTGCGCGACGTGCAGGGCGATGTCGTGCTTGATCAGCGTGTGCACGACCTTGCCCTTGAACGTCGAGGCCGCGACCGTCGTCGTCCCGCGCAGATAGAGCGGATGGTGGGTGACGAGCAGATCGGCGCCCAGCCGCACCGCCTCCTCGGCGATCTCCTGGACCGGGTCCACGGCGAACAGCACGCGGCGGACCTCGGCGTCGGGGTCACCGCAGACCGTGCCGACGGCGTCCCACCCTTCGGCCCGCTCGGGGGGCCAGAGGGCGTCGAGCGCGGTGAGGACTTCAGACAGTACGGGCACGGGTGGAAGATTACCTCCCACCTCTGACACCGCGCCGCCGTCGGGCCCCGAGGAACCACGGCCGGCACCGCGGAGCACATCCGCCCCTCGCATGACCGGCGAATCGGACAACTGCCACCCTTATGCGTGAAGTGCGGCAACTCTCGTTGATCGGCCGGAAGTGCGAAAACTACCGTCCCTTCCTGACTGGAGGTGACCACTCGATGACGATCTGTGCCCCTGAGGACACCACGGCGCTCGGCAGCCCGCACCGCGCGGCGCTGACCATCGCCGCCGACGGCTCGTACGCCGCCCGGCTCGCCCGTCACGACGACGCCGCCGGGAGCCGGTTTCCGGAGCGCTGGACGCTGAGCGGCCCCGAGCCGTACGCCGTACCGCTGGCCGGAAGTCAGCCCGAGGAGCCGGACAGCGAGCTACTGCCGCTCGCCGACGGCCGGGTGCTGATCCTGCGCCGCGTCGCCGACCGCTTCGCGCTCTCGCTGCTGTATCCGACGGGCCCGGGCACGGGCGAACTCCTGCTGGGCGCCGTGGAAGCGCGGGAGCTGACCCTGCTGCCACCCGCCCCGGGCGGCGTGCTGGCCTACGCCCTGGCGCCCGGTGAGCGCGGCACCACGCTGTGGCGGGTGCACGGCGGCGAGCACGGCCCCGAGCGGGTCACCGAGGTGCCGGGGCGCTGCACGGGCGGCGTCTGGCTGGATCGCGACGGCCGGCTGCTGGCCCTGGACCGGGAGCTGACGGGCCGGACGAAGACCGTGGTGCTCGACCTGGGGCGGGGCGGCGAGGCCAGCCCGCTGCTCCAGATCACCGAGGAGAGCAACGACCGTCTGCTGCTGGCCGATCCGGACAGCGGTCTGCTGCTGCTCCGCTCGGACGCCCCCGGGCACGACCGGCTGGGCTGGGGCGTCCTGGGCAGCAGCCTGCCGGTGCGCTTCCCCGAATGCCTGCGCCCGGCGGACGGTTTCGCCACGCCGTTCGCCGCACAGCCGGGACAGATGCTGACACCGGAGAGGTGCGCGGTGGCCCTGCGGATCGATACGGCGGACGGGACGCGGCTGGGCGTGTGGCGACCGTCGGAGCGCCGGTTGCGGCGGTTCCCGGCACCCGAGGGGTGGCTGAAAGGCGCCGGTCTGTGGACGGCGTCCGGCGAGCTGCTGCTGCCGTGCGCGACGGAGAGGATGCCGTGCGCGGTGGCACGGATGGCGGTGCCTCTGGGGGCGGGCACGGGTAGCGGGGCGGACGCGGGCGGTAGGGCGGGTGGGGCGGCCGGGGCGGTGGTGGCCGTTGCGGTGGACAGGATGACCGCGACGGGCGTGGCGAGCCTGACCGATGTGACGGACGTCGTAAACACGGGAGACACGCGGGGCATGGGGGACACGGGGGACACGAGGGACGATGCCGCCGAGGGGGCCGGCACGGCGGCGGCGAGCAAGGGCGGGATTGTCCCGGATGCGGGGGATGACGACAACGGCTCCACAGCATCTGCACAACTTCCGGACACCAGTGCGGAACTGTCGCGCCGCCCCGCGCATCCCTCTCTGCACAGGCCAGTTCCCCTCCAGCAGGCGCCTCTCACAGACCAGGAGGCACCGTGGAGCGCCATTTCCCGCCAAGTTAGAATTCCGACGGGGGCTACGCAGCCGGTTGACCCGGCCACCACGGTTCCGTCTGGGGGCAACAGCCCCGGCGGTTGCTGGGGGAGGTCCCGACGCGTACAGCAGTAAGCGATCTGACGGAGTGACTCTTTCCATGTCCGAAGCCCGAACCGACACGACCGAGGCGCGCCACCAGGAGGCGTCCGCCCAGGCCGCCGAGGCGGCAAGCTCCGGCAGGCACCGTGGCCCGGCGGCCACGGAGGATGTGCAGGCCGATGTGCACGGCCGGCACCGCCGGTTGAAGCAGACCCAGGGCGCCTGACGCGCCCGGTTCCGGAGCGGCGATTTCCCGCCACCCGGACCGCTACGGCCGTGGCCGCCGTCCCGACTCCACTGGGACAGCGACCACGGCCGTAGTGCGTCCGGCTAGCGGTCCCGCATCCCGTCAGCAACGGTCCCGCATCCCATCAGCCGCTATCGGCTATCCGCTGTCTGCTACCCGCTAACTGCTATCCGTGCTTGAGGCCCAGCACCTCGGCCGCGCCGAAGGTCTCGTTCGGCGGCCGCTGCGCGTAATACGGCGTGAGCAGGCCGTCCAGCTCCTCGAAGGTGAAGACGTCCTTCGCGGTGTCGAACTTGGCGGCGATCCTGGGGCGTTCGGCGACGGCGACCATCCCCCCGTGGACGACCAGCAGTTGCCCGTTGACCTGGGCGGCCGCCGGTGACGCCAGATAGCCGACGAGCGGCGAAACATGCTCGGGCGACAGCGCGTCCAGGCCCTCCCCCGGCTCCGCGCCCCCCTGGTACGCCGGAACGGACGCGAAGACGTCCTCGGTCATCCGGGTGCGGGCGCGCGGGCAGATGGCGTTGGCGGTCACTCCATACTTGGCCAGCGCCAGCGCTGTGGAGGTCGTCAGGCCCACGATGCCGCCCTTGGCCGCGGCGTAGTTGGGCTGCCCCGCCGAGCCCGCGAGGAACGCTTCGGACGAGGTGTTGACGATCCGCCCGTACACCGGGCCGCCGGCCTCCTTGGAGCGGGCGCGCCAGTGGGCCGCGGCGAAGTGGGTGGTGTTGAAGTGGCCCTTGAGGTGGACGCGGATCACCGAGTCCCAGTCGTCCTCGCTCATGGAGAACACCATCCGGTCGCGCAGAATTCCCGCGTTGTTGACCAGGATGTCCAGTTTTCCGTAGCTCTCGACGGCCAGTTGGACCAGCGCCCGGGCCTGCGCGAAGTCGGCGACATCGCCCAGGTGGGCGACGGCCCGCCCGCCCGCCGCCCGGATCTCGGCGGCCACCTCCTCGGCGGGGGCGGCGGAGGCTTCGCCGGTGCCGTCGCGGCCCGGCTGCCCGAAGTCGTTGACGACGACGCCGGCGCCGAGACGGGCGAGTTCGAGGGCCTCGGCGCGCCCCAGACCGCGCCCGGCACCGGTGACGATCGCGCTCCGGCCCTCAAGCGGCAGTGGCTGTGGCTGAGGCTGTGCCATTGCTGTCCTCTCCTGTGCTGTCGGGACGGGTCCGGTGTCAGATCTCAATGCAGGTGCGCAACGCCGTACCGGACCGCATCTGGTCGAGCGCGTCATTGATCTCGGCGAGCGGGACCCGATGGGTGATCATTCCCTCGAGGTCGATCCGGCCGGCCCGCCACAGGGCGATGGCCCGCTCGTAGGAGCGCAGTACATCCGCGCCCCCGTAGAGCGAGGGCAGAATCCGCTTCTCGTCGAAGAACAGCTCGAACATGTTGACCTGGAAGGTGTCGTCCAGTGCGCCCGCCCCGACCACGCACAGGGTGCCGCCGCGCCGGGTCGTCTCGTAGGCGGTGCGGGCGGTGGCGGACTTGCCGACGACCTCGAAGACGTAGTCGAAGCCCTCGCCCGCGGTGATCCGCTGTTTGGCGTCGGCGAGTTCGCCGGGGGCCACGGCCTCGGTGGCGCCGAAGCGGAGCGCGGCCTCGCGGCGGCCGGCCACCGGGTCGACGGCGATGATCTGGGCGGCACCGCAGGCCCTGGCGCCCTGGATGACGGAGATGCCGACGCCGCCGCACCCGATGACGGCGACCGACGAGGCGGCCTCCACCTTGGCGGTGTTGAGCGCCGCGCCGAGCCCGGTGGTGACCCCGCAGCCGATCAGGGCGGCGATCTCGTACGGGACGTCGTCGGGGATCGGGACCGCGCAGTGGGCGGCGACCACGACCTCCTCGGCGAAGGTGCCGGTCCCGGCGAAGCCGAAGACCTCGCCGCCGGGGCGTGCGAAGTTGGGTGTGCCGGCGTTCATGAACCCGGCCAGGCACAGATGGGTCTGGCCGCGTTTGCAGGACGGACAGCTGCCGCAGGCGGGCAGCCAGCACATCAGGACGCGGTCGCCCGGGCCGAGCCCGGTGACGCCGTCGCCGACCTCCAGGATCTCGCCGGCTCCTTCGTGCCCGGGGACGAAGGGCGCGGGCTGCGGCAGTACCCCGCTCATCGCGGAGAGGTCGGAGTGGCACAGCCCGGTGGCCCGTACCCGCATCCGGACCTTGCCGGGCCCGAACCCCACCGCCTCCACATCGTCGAGCACCTCGAGCTTTTCCTGCCCTGTCTCGTGCTGTACGGCTGCGCGCATGGTGCGGCTCCTCTCGGGTTGCGGGCGGGTAGCGGGGTGGCGGGCCAGCCCCGGGGCGGGCGCGACCGTCCCTGGGGCAGCTGTCGCCGGTCCCCTGTTTCAGCCGTGCTCGACCACGGTGTCCGCCAGGACCGGCGCATCGTCCCGGTCGGTCGCCGTGACCGACACCTGGGTGCGGCCCTCGTCCTCCCACATCCGGATCCGCAGGGTCTCGCCGGGGAAGACCACGCCCGCGAAGCGGGTGGTGTACGAGCGCACCCGCGCGACATCGCCGCCGAGGACCGTGTCGACCACGGCCTTGAGCGTGACCCCGTACGAGCACAGCCCGTGCAGGATCGGCCGGTCGAAGCCGGCGAGCTTGGCGAATTCGGGGTCGGCGTGCAACGGGTTCCAGTCGCCGGAGAGGCGGTAGAGCAGGGCCTGGTCCTCGCGGATGAGCCGTTCGGTGGTGCGGTCGGGGGCGCGGTCGGGCAGTTCGAGGCGGGCGGAGGGGCCGCGTTCGCCGCCGAAGCCGCCCTCGCCGCGGACGAAGATCTGGGTGTCGCAGGTCCACAACGGGCCGTCGTCGTCCGCCACTTCGGAGCGCAGCACGATGACGGCGGCCTTCTGCTTGTCGTAGACGGCGGGGACGCTGGAGGTCTGGGTGGCGCGGCCGCGCACGGGGAGGGTGCGGTGGACGGTGACGGTCTGACCTCCGTGCAGGACGGCGGCGAGGTCGACCTCGATGCCCGGCGCGGAGAGCCCGCCGGCCAGCGCCATTCCGCCGCCGGCGACGGTGGCGAAGCTGGGCAGGACGTGCAGCGCGCTCTCCAGGGTGTAGCGCAGTTCGTCGGGGTCGGTGGCGGCGTGCGGCTTCTCCGGTGTGGCGGCGCCAGCCCCGATGCCGAGGTGGTAGAGCTGGATGTCCTTGTGATCCCAGGCGAGTTCGGTACTCCGCGGGGCGGCGGAGATGGCCTTGGCGGCGTCGATGGGCATGGGGGCGGTAGCTCCTTCACCACGGTGTGAGTCGGTGCGGCACGGTGCGAACGGGGATGGCGGGTTTGATGGGTATGGCGGATCCGACGGGTGTGGCGGGTCCGACAGGCGTAACGGCTGCGACAGACGTAACGGGTGCGACGGGCCGGCGGATGCGACCGGTCCGAGGCGTGCGGCGGGTACGACGAGTGCGACGGCTGTGAAGACCCCGGCCCGGCCGTCCGCACCGTCGGCCGCGCCGGGGTCGTTCCGGATCGGCCGGGTGACGTTCCGCCCGTGCCGCCGCCGGAGGCCACCGCCCGGCGCCCGTACCAGACGCCTGGCGGGACACCGCTGCCAGACTTCCGTCGGCACACTTCTAGAACGCGTTCTAGCCGATGCGTCCCATGTATAGCCGATCCACCGGGCACTCGGAAGCCCCCTGACTCGTTGTCAGGCCGGGGGCGAACGGTCCGTGCCCCTGACACCCACCGCCACCACCCCCGACCCTCCTCGGGGTTCCCCCCGACCCCGCTTCGGGGTACCCTCAGGGCTCCCTCCCCGGACCCATGACATTTGTCCTGCGCGATCCCCCACATTCGACTCTGCCGCCCCGCCGCCACGCTCCGTAATGTCGTGGACAAGAAACGACGGGGAGGCCGGACATGGCGACGAGCAGGACGACACACCTCGGCAGGACGCACACGTCCGGGCCGACCGGCGCGCCGCGGTCCGCGGGCGGCGCCGCGGCGGTGGAATTCGCGGAAGTGACACGGAGTTACGGCGCCGTGCGTGCCGTCCACGGCCTGGACCTGGAGATCGCCGCAGGCGAGACGGTGGCGCTCCTCGGGCGCAACGGCGCGGGGAAGTCCACCACTCTCAACATGCTGCTGGGGCTGCTGCCCCCCAGCTCGGGGACGGTACGGCTGTTCGGTGGGGAGCCGGAGGCCGCGGTGCGGGCGGGCCGGGTGGGCGCCATGCTCCAGGACGGTCGGCCCATTCCGCGGGTCACCGTCCGCGAACTGGTCACCTTCGTCGCCGCCACGTACCCGCACCCCATGGACGTCGACGAGGCCCTGGAGCTGGCGGGCCTGGGCGAGTTCGGCGGGCGGCGGGTGGACCGGCTGTCCGGCGGGCAGGCCCAGCGGGTCCGCTGCGCGGTGGCGCTGGCCGGGAATCCCGAGCTGCTGGTGCTGGACGAGCCGACCGTGGCGCTGGACGTCGAGGCACGCCGCGCCTTCTGGCGCTCGATGCGCGCCTATGCCCGCCGTGGCCACACCGTCTTGTTCTCCACCCACTATCTGGAGGAGGCGGACGACAACGCCGACCGGATCGTGGTGATCGACGGCGGCCGGGTGGTCGCCGACGGCAGCGGTGAGGCGATCAAGCGAGGGGGCGGCGGCTCGCTGGTCTCAATCGACCTCGCGGGCGCGCCGAGCGAGCCGCTGCGGGGGCTGCCCGGTGTGAGCACCGTGGAGATACGGAGCGACCGCGCCCAACTGCGTACGGCGGACTCCGATGCGACGGTCCTGGCACTCGCCGAGCTCGGTCTCATACGGGGCCTGGAGGTCGCCCCCGCCAGCCTGGAGGACGCCTTCCTGGCCCTCACCGGCGCATCGCCGTCCTCCCCTTGCTCCCCTTCCTCCCCGTCGTCCCCGAAGGAGACCGCGTAATGCTCGACTACATCCTTCTCGAAGTCCGGCGCACCCTGCGCGACAAGGGCTTTGTCGTCTTCGGCATCGGGATGCCGGTGCTGATGTATGTGCTGATGACCAATATCGGTACGGGCCCCGGCGGCGCCGCGATGGAGTGGAAGATCGCCTCGATGGTCGGGATGGCCGCGTACGGCGCGCTGGGTTCGGCGATCGGCATCGGCACCGGCGTCGCCGAGGACAAACAGCTGGGCTGGCTGCGGCAGTTGCGGATCACCCCGCTGAGCCCGATACGGGTGGTGGTGGCCCGCGGGCTGACCAGCACGGTGACGGTGCTGCCCGCACTCGCCTCCGTACTGCTGGTGGGCGCGCTGGTCAACGGCGTCCGGATGCCCGGCTGGCAGTGGGTCGCGCTGGCGGCGGTGCTGTGGCTCGGCACCGCGCCCTTCACCCTGCTCGGTCTCGGCAACGGTTACCGCCTCTCCTCGCAGTCCACCGGCTTGGTCAACACCGGCTGCATGCTGCTGCTGTCGATCATCGGTGGACTGTGGTTCCCGACCGAACTGTTCCCCGGCTGGCTGCGCTCGCTGTCCTCCTGGACGCCCGGCAACCGCTTCGCGGAGCTCGGCCGGAGCGTCACCGAGGGTGGCGCTCCCGGTCTGGCGACGGTGGCGGTGATGGCCGCCTGGCTGGCACTCTTCGGCGGTTATGCGGTGTACGCCTACCGTCGAGCCGCGCGAACGGTGTGACCGACCATGACGCAAACCTGGAAAGCGACAGTGCACGACGCAAAGCAGCAGGACCCCGGTGGCGGCGGCGCCGCGGACGGCGGCTCCTGCACCGCCAAGGGGCGGAGCAGGAAACTGGGCAAGGGGCCGGACAAGTACGCCTTTCTGCCCTGGCTGCTGATGGGCGCCGGAGCGTTCTCGAACATCGTCCAAGGCAAGACGGACCATCCCTGGCTGGCAAGCCTCGGCCTGCTCGCCTTCAACTCCTGCTACGTCACCGTCGTCTGGTCCGCCTTCAGCCCACGACGGCGCGACTCCCGCTATCCGGTGATCGCCCTGGGCGTGCTGACCGCCCTCACCTTCACCCTCGCGCTGGGCTTCGGCAGCGAATGGCTCGTGTTCTTCCCCCTGCTGTCGCTGGCCTCCGGCACGGTGCGCACCCTGCGTGGCAGGAAGCTCGCCCTCTGGCTGATCGCGCTCAGCGGGATAGCGGGTTTTCTGTCGGGCCAGCAGCACGGAGATCCCTGGGGCTCATTTGGCATCGGCTACGGCACCTTCCTCTCCGGCGCGGTCACCGCCGCGGTCCTCGGCCTCTTCGACACCATCCGGGAGCTGAACGCCACACGCCAGGAACTGGCCCGCTCGGCCGTGGAGAAGGAGCGGCTGCGGTTCTCCCGCGATCTGCACGATCTGCTGGGGCACACCCTGTCCGTGGTGGTGGTCAAGGCCGAGGCGGTCCGGCGGCTGGCGCCGCGCAATCTGGAGGCGGCGCTCGGCCAAGCCGCCGATATCGAGGCGGTCGGCCGCCAGGCGCTGACCGAAATCCGCGAGGCGGTCACCGGCTACCGCGAGGGCAGCCTGACCACCGAGCTGGACCGGGCCCGCTCGGTGCTGGAGGCGGCCGGTATCGAGCCCGTCGTACGGCAGGCCGGGCCGCCGCTGCCCACCCAGGCCGAAGCGCTGCTGGGCTGGGTGGTCCGCGAGGGCGTCACCAACGCCGTCCGGCACAGCCGCGCCACCCGCTGCGAGATCGACGTCAACGCCGATAGGGACCGGGTACGGCTGACGATCACGGACGACGGCCGCGGTCCCGTAAGCTCCGGTGCTGCCGCGGCGCATGGCCTGGCCTGGATACGGGACAGGATCCCGGGCAGCGGCGGCGAGACGGCCGGTGGCGGCGCGGGGGATGGCGGGGACGGTATGAACGGAGTCGGCGTGCCGAGCGACAGGGACGGGACCGGGGATACGGACGGTGCGAGCGGTACGGACGACGCGGTCCGTGCCGGCGCCGCGGCGCATCCCGCATCCGAATCCGAATCCGAATCCGCGGATCGTGGCCGCTCCGGCCCGCTGGGCGGCACCGGGCTCAAGGGCCTGACCGAGCGGCTGGCCGCGGCCGGCGGCACGCTGCACAGCGGCCCGGACGGCCGGCGCGGCTTCCGGGTCACGGCCGAACTGCCGGTGGGCACGGGCGATATGGCGGATGCGGAGGAGTTGACCCGGTGATCAAGGTCCTGCTGGCCGAGGACCAGGGAATGATGCGCAGCGCGCTGGCGTTGCTGCTCGACCTGGAGGAGGACATCAAGGTCGTGGCCCAGGTGGCGACGGGCGACGAGATCGTCCCCACCGCGCTGGACGCCCGGCCCGACGTCGCTCTCCTGGACATCGAACTCCCGGGTTGCAGCGGCCTGGACGCCGCGGCCGATCTGCGCGACCGGCTGCCGTCCTGCAAGGTGCTGATCGTCACGACCTTCGGCCGCCCCGGCTATCTGCGGCGTGCGATGGAGGCCGGGGCGTGCGGCTTCCTGGTCAAGGACGGGCCCGTTGGGGATCTGGCGGCGGCGATCCGGCGCGTACTGGCCGGGGAGCGGGTCATCGATCCGGGCCTGGCCGCCGCCGCGCTGAGCGCCGGACCGAGTCCGCTCACCCCGCGCGAACGCGATGTCCTCACCGCGGCCGTGGACGGCGCCACGGTCGCCGATATCGCCGGCAAGCTCCATCTGTCCCAGGCCACCGTCCGCAACTACCTGTCGGCGGCCATCGGGAAGACCGGGACCCGCAACCGTATGGAGGCGGTACGGGCGGCGCGGCGCAACGGGTGGTTGTAGGGCGGGGACCGGCGGGCGCCGGTCCGGCCATCACCCCGCCGAAAGAGTCGCCCGGCCTCCCGGCCGCCCCAGCCACCGGACCGCCCGACCGTCCGGCGTCCGCCCGCTCAGCCGTGCCCGATATCCGTCTGGCGGCGCGGCAGGGCGAGGATCATCAGCGCGATGCTGCCCAGCAGCACGACCGCCCCGACGTGGAAGGCCAGACCGTAGCCGGCCGCCAGTGCCGCCCGGCCGTGGCCCTCGGCGATCCGGGCGGCGGCGATGGTGGACAGGACCGAGAGGCCGAGCGCGCCGCCCATCTGGCGGGAGGTGTTGATGAGGCCGGAGACCAGGCCCTGGTCGGCGGGGTCGGCACCGGAGGTGGCGATCGAGGCGACGGGGGTGGCGGTCAGTCCCGCGCCGAGCGCCATCAGGATGCCGGGGCCCAGGATGGTGCCGAGATAGGTGCCGTTGACGTCCATCGTGCCCTGCCAGGCCATGCCGCACGCGGAGAGCACCGCGCCCGCGATGGCCAGGGTCTTGGCGCCCACCCGGTTCATCAGCCGGGGTCCGATCTTGGAGCCCAGGACGATGGACAGCGAATGCGGAATGAACGAGAGCCCCGCCTGGAACGGCGTATAGGCCAGCACATTTTGCGCATAGAGGGACAGGAAGTACCACATCGAGAACATCGCGGCGCCGGCCAGCACCATCGCCGCGTTCGCGGACGAGACCGAGCGCAGCCGGAAGAGTCCCAGCGGCATCAGCGGGGCCTTGGCGCGCGCCTCGACGGCGATGAAGACGGCGATCACGACGAGCCCGGCGGCCAGCGGCAGCAGCGCGGACGCCGAGGTCCATCCATCCGTCTCGGTCTGCACGATGCCGTACGCCACCAGCGCCAGCCCGGCCGTCACCAGGAGCGCGCCGGGCACATCCAGCCGGCGCGCGGCGCCCTGCCGGCTCTCGGTGAGCCACAGCACCGCACCGGCCAGCACCAGCGCCCCCACCGGCACGTTGATCAACAGCACCCAACGCCACGTCAGATACTGGGTGAGCACTCCCCCGACCAGACCGCCCACCGCACCGCCGCCCGCGCCGACCGCCGTCCAGGTGGCGATGGCCCTGGTGCGCGCCGGGCCCGCCGGGAAGGAGGTGGTCAGGATCGTGAGGGTGGCCGGGGAGAGGACCGCCGCGCCGACACCCTGGATGGTGCGGGCCGCGACCAGCTGCCAGGGCTCCTGCGCCAGCCCGCCGGCCAGGCTCGCGACCGTGAACAGCGCCAGCCCGACGACGAAGATCCGCTTACGGCCGAAGAGGTCGGCGGCCCGGCCACCGAGGAGCATGAAGCCCGCGAAGGTGATGACGTAGGCGTTGACGATCCATTGCAGGCCCAGTTCGCTCAGCCCGAGCCCGGTCCGCATGGCGGGCAGCGCCACGTTCACGACGGAAACGTCCAGTACGACCAGGAACTGCCCCGCGCAGACCAACAGCATCACCAGCCAGGGCGGCGCGGCCGTACGGCGCTCGGTTCCGGACACGGTGGGGGAGGTGGCTATCGGGGGCATGCGGACCATGTTCGCATTCGTTTCATGCAGCCTGCATCGGTATATCGACGCATCGCCCCACTGCCCGGGTCCTAGGCCGCACGGGGCGGGCGACCCTTAGGGGATGGGGGCGGCCGACCCTTAAGGGTTCGGAGGGCCCCTTGCAGAGCCAACTACCCAGGGCGGGCGGGGAATTAACGCTGATCAATGTCGTGGGTGCGCAGGATGGACAGGCTCGTGACCGGGAGCCCGCCCCAGGCCGTAGGGCGCCCGCCCCAAGCCGTAGGTCGGTTGCCCGCCCCCACCTCACCTCCGCAGCATCGTCACCACCGCCGCTCCGCCCAGGCCGATGTTGTGGGCGAGGGCCACGCCGGCGCCGGGGACCTGGCGGGCGCCGGCGGTGCCGCGGAGTTGCCAGACCAGTTCGGCGGTCTGGGCCAGGCCGGTGGCGCCGAGGGGGTGGCCCTTGGAGATCAGGCCGCCGGACGGATTGACCACCCAGCGGCCGCCGTAGGTCGTGGCGCCGTCGGCGATCAGCTTGCCCCCGTCGCCGTCGGGGCACATGCCCAGGGCCTCGTACGTCAGCAGTTCGTTGATCGAGAAGCAGTCGTGCAGCTCGATGACGTCCACGTCCTCGATGCCCAGGCCGCTCGCCGCGTAGACCCGGCGGGCCGCGGCGCGGGACATCGGCTTGCCGACGACGTCGATGCAGGAGCCCGAGGCGAAGCTTTCGTCGGTGTCGGTCGTCATCGCCTGGGCGGCGATCTCCACCGCCCGGTCGGCCAGCCCGTGCTCGCGGACGAAACGCTCGGACGCGATGACGGCCGCGGCCGCGCCGTCGGAGGTCGGGGAGCACTGGAGCTTGGTCAGCGGCCGGTGGATGGTCTTGGCGGCGAGGACCTCCTCGACCGTGTAGACGTCCTGGAACTGGGCGTAGGGGTTGTGCGCCGAGTGCCGGTGGTTCTTGGCGCCGACCGCGGCGAGCTGTTCGGCGGTGGTGCCGTACCGGTCCATGTGCTCACGGGCCGCGTTGCCGAAGATCTGGGCGGTGGGCGGGGTCATCTCGAAGCCGTGGGCGGCCGCCATCACTCCGTAGTGGCGGGCGACGGGAGACGTGCTGAAGTCGCCGGCGTCCGCGCCGCCGCCCAGCGCGCCGCGCTTCATCTTCTCGAAGCCGAGCGTCAGCACACAGTCGTTGATGCCCGCCTCGACGAACTGACGGGCCATCATCAAGGCGGTCGATCCGGTCGCGCAGTTGTTGTTGACGTTGTAGACGGGGACGCCGGTCAGACCCAGTTCGTACGCGGCACGCTGGCCGGCCGTCGACGGCTGGTAGCAGTAGCCGACGGGCACCTGCTCGACGGCCTCGTAGCCGACACCGGCGTCGGCGAGTGCCGCGCCGCCCGCCTCCTTGGCCATGTCCCAGTACTGCCAGTCGCGGGTCTCGGGTTTCTCGAACGCGGTCATCCCGACGCCGATGATGTACGCCTTGCCGGTCATGCGCATCCTCCAGAGTCACCAGGGAGTTGCCAGGACGGGGAGTTGCCGGGAGCAGGAAGTCACGGGGAGCAGGAAGTCGCCGGGCGGTCGCCGGCGGCCCTCATATCAACGGTCGGGGCTCCGGATCGCGCGGCAGCCCCAGCAGCCGTTCCGCGACGACATTGAGCTGGACCTGGGTGGTGCCGCCCGCGATGGTCAGGCAGCGGGACATCAGGAAGCCGTGCAGGGCCCGTTCGCCCGCACCCTCGCGTACCGCGCCGGCCGGTCCGAGCAGTTCCAGGGCGAGTTCGGCGACCTTCTGCTGGTGCGGGGTCTGCACGAGCTTGTGGACGGCGGCCCCGGCGCCGGGCTCCAGACCCGACACCTGCTGGAGCGTGGTACGCAGCCCGATGCACCCCAGCGCATGCGCCTCGGCGGCCAGGGCGCCCACCCGCGCCCGTACGGAGCCGTCCAGCTCCGCCGTGCGTTCCAGGAGCGCCTCCAGCCCTGTGTCGAAGGTCAACTGGTCGGCCATGTGGACGCGTTCGTTGTCCAGGGTGGTGCGGGCGACCTTCCAGCCGTTGTCGATCTCGCCGACCACCGCGTCGGCGGGCAGCAGGACGTCGTCGAAGTAGACCTCGTTGAAGAGCGCATCGCCGGTGATCTCCTTCAGTGGCCGGATGTCGATCCCCGGGGTCGTCATGTCGACGAGGAAGAAGGTCAGGCCCCGGTGTTTGGGCGCGTCCGGGTTCGTACGGGCGAGGAGGATGCCGTGGTCGGCCCATTGGGCGGCCGAGGTCCACACCTTCTGGCCGTTGATCCGCCAGCCGCCGCCGTCGGGCCCGTCCACCCGCTCGGCGCGGGTCCGCAACGAGGCCAGGTCCGAGCCCGCCTCCGGCTCGGAGAACAGCTGGCACCACAGCAGATCGCCGCGCAGGGAGGGCAGCAGATAGCGGTCCTGCTGCTCCTTGGTGCCGTGGGCGATCAGGGAGGGGACGACCCAGGTGGCGATGCCCAGGTCGCTGATCTCGACCCCGGATTCCCGCAGCTCCTGCTGGACGGCCAGTTGGCGGACGGGGCCGGCGCCGAGGCCGTAGGGCTCGGGGAGGTGCGGGGCGGCGTAGCCGGTGGGGGCCAGGGCGCGGCGGGCGGCGGCGGGGTCGAGGCCGCGGGCCGCGTCGATGACCGTACGGGCCTGTGCGCGGTGCGCGGCCGCCTCGGCCGGGAGGTCCAGGCGCAGTGCGCGGCGGGCGCCGTCCGCGGCGTGGCGGGCGGCGCGCAGGCGGTGGCGGTCGCCGCTGCCGAGCAGTTGGCGGGCGACGGTGGCCCGGCGCAGATGGAGATGGGCGTCGTGTTCCCAGGTGAAGCCGATGCCGCCGAGGATCTGGATGCAGTCCTTGGCGCAGGTGTGGGCGGCGTCCAGGGCGGTGGCGGTGGCCAGCGCGGCGACCAGGCCGCGGACGGCGGGCGGTTCGTCCAGGGCGCGGGCGGCGTCCCAGACCAGGGCGCGGGCCTGTTCGCAGCGCACCAGCATGTCGGCGCAGAGGTGTTTGACCGCCTGGAACTGGCCGATGGGGCGGCCGAACTGTTCGCGTACGGCGGCGTGTTCGGCGGCGGTCTCCAGCGCCCAGCCGGCCGTACCGCAGGACTCGGCGGCGAACAGGACGCCGGCCAGGTCGCCGACGAGCGCGTCGTCGAGGGCCAGGAGGCGGTCGGCGGGCACCGGGACGCCGTCCGCGCTCACCTCGGCGACCGGCCGGGTGGGGTCGGCGCTCTCCTGGACCCGTACGGTCAGCGTCGCGGCGTCGGCTGCCAGCCAGACCGTGCCCGTGGGGGCCGTTGCGGCGAGCACGATCACCTCGGCGTCGCCGCCGGCCAGGACCGGGGGCGCGGTTCCGTCCAGGACGTAGCCGTCCGCCTCCTGGACGGCGGTGAGCGAGCCCGTGCCGAGTGCGACGGCGGCGAGGAGTTCGCCGGTGGCCAGGGCCCGTACGAGGTCCCGGTGTCCGGCGCGGCGGAGCAGTTCGGCGGCGAGGACGGTGGGCAGATACGGGCCCGGGAGCGCGGCGCGGCCCATCTCCTCCAGGACGACGGCGAGGTCGAGCAGGGCGCCGCCGCCTCCGCCGTCGGCCTCGGGCAGATGCGGTCCGAGCAGGCCCTGCTCGGCGAGCCGGTCCCAGTGGGCGGGTCTGCCGTGCCGTTTCGGCGGGGCGTCGAGCAGGGTGCGGATCTCCTCGGGCGGTACGGCCCGCGCGGCCCAGCCACGCGTCGCCTCGGCCAGGTCACGGTGCTCTTGCGTGATTCCGATGCCCATGCGGGGCAGAGTAGAACACGTTTCAATCTGACGGAAGGTCAGGCGTCAGGGAAGGGCGGCGGGGCGCGGAGCCCGGTGGGCACCGCGGAGGTCTGCGGGCCGGGTGTGCGCTCAGGGCCTTTCGGCGGTCGGTGCGTCATTTGACGGGAAACGGTCCGGATCCGAAAAGGAAACGGTTTGATGAATTTCCGTCGGCAGTTGTCGCCAGTTGTCGCCGGCTGCCCCCTGCGCCTCCGCTGCCGCAGCCGGCGCGGAATTTCGGCATTCGGACATGCGGGGAATCGGGCAATCAGGCAAGCGGGCAAGTCGGCGACGAAAAAAGCGAACCGCGAAGCGCATATCCAGAATCGGAAGATGTGATTCCGATGATGTGCGGCCGGGAGCCGATACGGCGCCGGACGGGGCGGCGGAGCGGATATCGCACGCCCCCGCACGTCGCCCGCCCCGCCCCGTACGGCAGCATGAGCCGGACCCGGCCCCGACCGCACACCAGGAGGAAGCCCATGGCCGCTCCCACGGCTCCGACAGCTCCGCAGCCGGAGATTCTCGCCGCGTTCGAGGCGGCGAAGGGCTTTATGCCCGTGGACGAGGGGCTCGCCCTCTACGGCGCCGCGGTCGAGGCGGCGGCGCTCGGGCTGCCGCTGCTGGAGGTCGGCACCTACTGCGGCCGGTCCACGATCCTGCTGGCGGACGCCGCGCGGGCCGCGGGCGTGATGGCCGTCACCGTCGACCACCACCGGGGCAGCGAGGAGCAGCAGCCGGGCTGGGAGTACCACGACCCGACGGTCGTCGACCCGGAGGTCGGCCGGATGGACACGCTGCCCGCCTTCCGCCGGACCCTGCACGCCGCCGGCCTGGAGGAGCAGGTGATCGCCCTGGTGGGCCGCTCCCCGCAGGCCGCGGCCGTCTGGGCGGCGCCGGTCGGGCTGGTGTTCATCGACGGCGGGCACACCGACGAGCACGCCACCGCCGACTACGAGGGCTGGGCGCCGCATCTCGCACCCGGGGGCCTGCTGGTCATCCACGACGTCTTCGCGGATCCGGCGGACGGCGGCCAGGCCCCGTACCGCATCTACCGCCGGGCGCTGGAGTCCGGCGCCTTCACCGAGGTCGCGACGCGCGGCTCGCTGCACGTCCTGCGGCGCACCGGGGCGGGCCTCTGAATCCCCGCGACCCCGCGTCTGAGCAGGCCGGACGGACGCCACGGACGGCACCGGCGGCGCGGGCTACGATCGCGGACGTGTCGAACGGCAGCCCCTTCCCTCCGCCCCGCCGCCTGCGCGGCACCATCGTCCTCGCCGTCCTGGCCGCCGTCCTGGTGGCCGCCGGCGCGGGCTATCTGGTGCTCCGGTCGCTGAGAGGCGGCGGCGCGCCGCCGGGGGCCGCGCACCCCGCGGCGAGCGCGTCCGCGGGCGACGGCCACCGTCCGGACAGGAAGGACGGCAAGGGGGACGGCTCCCCCGGCAACGGCTCCGGTGCGCACTCCGGCAAGGGGAATCCGCACGGCAGCCTCAAGGGAAAGACCGTACTGATCGACCCCGGGCACAACACCCGCAACCACGATCACGTCCGAGAGATCGCCCGGCTGGTGAACATCGGCAACGATCGCAAGGAGTGCGACACCACCGGCACCTCCACCGACGCCGGATACGCCGAGGCGTCGTTCACCCTGGACGTCGCGCGCCGGGCCCGTACGATCCTCCGCCACCAGGGCGCCAAGGTCGTCTTCACCCAGGACGGCGACCGCCCCTACGGCCCGTGCGTGGACGAGCGCGCCGCCGCCGGGAACAGGGCGCATGCCGATGCCGCGATCTCCATCCACGCGGACGGTTCGGCGGTCGGCAACCGCGGCTTCCACGTCATCCTGCCGGCGCGGGTGACGGCCGGTGCGGCCGACACCTCCGCGATCGTCGCGCCCTCGCGCCAGTTGGGCGAGCGGGTGGCCGGACGGTTCGTGGCGGTCACCGGAAGCGCGCCGTCCAATTACATCGGCGGCGGCACGGGACTTGACGTACGCTCCGATCTCGGCGGCCTCAACCTCTCCACGGTGCCGAAGGTGTTCATCGAATGCGGCAATATGCGCGACCCGAAGGATGCGGCGCATTTGACCGATGCCGCTTGGCGGCAAAAGGCGGCGCGCGGGATCTCCGAGGGCATTACGGACTTCTTGACGAGCTGACCGTTCGTGGCGATGCCCGACGGGAACCGATACCAAGAAGACGGCCCGGCGGATTCGGCGATGGGTTCCCCTTTACGATGGTGCCCTGCCGTGCCTCGCACCGTGCGCGCCAGCGACAGCGTCGACCAGACCCACGAAAAAGACAAAGGACCCTTACGTGAACATCCGCTCCCTCACTCGAGGCGACGGCGTGGTGATCGGAGCAGCGGTGTTGCTCTTCATCGCCTCGTTCCTCAGCTTCACCAGTGGCCCGGACTGCCCCGCCCAGTACGCCAAGCTCTGCCAGGAGTCGGACTACTCCAGCCCCAACGCCTGGTCCTCGCTGGGTATCGTCATGAGCATCTACATGGCCGGGGTGATCGGCGCGGCGATCGTCGTCCTCAGCCGTGCGCTGCCGCAGCAGCGCAAGGTCGTCGGTCTCGACCTCGGCCAGTTCGGTGTCGCCCTGACCGTCTTCGGGGCATGGTCGGCGTTCTGGACCATCGTCAGCACCACGAACGCCGGTGCCGGCATCATCCTCGGTCTGATCGCCGCCCTGATCCTGGCCGGCGCCGCGGTCGCCGGACCGCTGGTGCCCGCCCTGAAGGCCCCGCTGGTCGCGGACAAGCCGGCCGGCGGCCCGTCGCCGTACGGTGTGAACCCCAACCCCGGCTACGGCTTCCCCGGCGCCCAGCAGCAGCCCCAGCCCGGTGGCTACGGCTACCCGGGCGGCCAGCAGCCCGGTCAGCCCTACGGCCAGCAGCCGCCGGCCGATGCGACGGCGGGCGGTGCGCAGGGCGCGGCGCCGCAGGCGGCCCAGGCCGCCCCGGCGGGTGCCACCCCGGCGGCCGGGACTCCGGCCGACTTCGCGCCGTTCTGGTTCGCGGTGCCCGTCGCCCGTCCGCTCTACGGTGAGGACGGTGCCGCGGCGCCGATCGCCGAACTGGCGCCCGGTACCTGGTACCTCGCGGTCGAGCAGCGCGGCCAGGCTCTGATCGCGCAGACCCAGGACGGCCGGCGCGGCGTCCTCCAGGACACCACCGGCATCCAGCGCGGCTGACGGTCTCGCACCGGCGCCGGACGCACGCCGGACGCACAGCGGTCCTTTCCCGGCCCCTCGCCCCTCGCGGGCGGGGGGCCGTCGCCGTGCCGGCGCCCGTGCGTTGCCATGTCCGGGGCGCGGTCGTACAGTTCGCCGGGCACCCCTTTCTGACGGGGCGTCAGAAAGGGGAGAGAGGGGCGGCGATATGCGACTCGGTCTGGCGCTGGGCTACTGGGGCCGCGGCCCCGACCCCCGGCATCTCGAACTCGCCCGCGAGGCCGAGCGGCTGGGCTATGACTCGGTGTGGACCGCGGAAGCCTGGGGCTCGGACGCCTTCACCGCGCTGACCTGGATCGCCGCGCACACCACCCGGATCGGACTCGGCACCGGCATCGCCCAGATGGCCGCCCGTACGCCCACCGCCACCGCCATGCAGGCGCTGACGCTGGACCATCTGTCCGGGGGCCGGATGCTGCTGGGCCTGGGGCTGTCCGGGGCGCAGGTCGTCGAGGGGTGGTACGGGCGGCCGTTTCCCAAGAGCCCGCTGACCGCCACCCGCGAGTACGTGGACGTGATCCGCCAGGTCCTGCGCCGCGAGGGCCCGGTGGCGGCGGACGGGCTCTTCCATCCGCACCCCTACCGCGGCCCGGACGGCACCGGCCTGGGCAAACCGCTCAGGTCCATCACCCACCCGCTGCGCGCCGATCTGCCCGTTCTGCTGGGCGCGGAGGGCCCCAAGAACATCGCCCAGACCACCCGGATCGCGGACGGCTGGCTGCCGCTGTACTGGTCGCCCGAGCGCACCGACGTCTACGCGGCGTCCCTGGCCGATGCGCCCGACGGCTTCCTGATCGCCCCCATGGCGCGCGCCGTGGTCTGCGACGACGTCGCCGAGGGGCTGCTGCCCGTCAAGGCGATGCTCGGCTTCTACATCGGCGGGATGGGCCATGCGGCCAAGAACTTCCACGCCGATCTGATGGCCCGGATGGGATACGAGGCCGAGGCGCGACGGATCCAGGACCTCTTCCTCCAGGGCCGCAAGGAGGAGGCGGTGCTGGCCGTACCGGACGCCTTCGCGGACGAGATCTCGCTCGTCGGCCCGCGCGAACGGATCGCCGAGCGGCTGGAGTTGTGGCGTACGGGCCCGGTCACCGACCTCCTGGTGACGGCGCCGGACCCGCACACGCTACGGGTGCTGGCCGAGCTGAACTCCTGAGCCCGGCCGGCCGCTCACCCGAAGGACGCCCACTCCAGCCACTGGTCGAGCACCGCGCGCTCGCCCAGCACCTCGACCCGGTCGCTGTCGGCGGGCAGCCTGCGGTAGAGGACCAGGAGCGCATCGGTGAGGCCGCCGCGCAGCGCGACCGCCGCCTTCTCATGGGCGCGGCGGTGGGTGGGCGCGTCCCCCGTGAGGTCGAGCAGCCACTCGGCGTTCAGCTCGGGCGGGGTGTCGGTGGCGTGGATGTGGAGCGTGCGGCCGGGGCCGAACGGCTTGGGCCCGCGCTCGGCGAAACGGGCCACCACGGCCGGCAGTTCGACGATCTGCATCCACTCCTCCAGACAGTCCGCGGCGAAGGGCGCCGGGAGGTCGAAGGGGACGCCCGCGGTCAGCGCGGCGTCGGCGCGGTGGACGGCCGTCTCATGGACCATCCGGCGGGCCCAGAACCCCGCGTGGTGGGCCGTCGTCCAGCTCCACACCTTGGTGTCGGGCCCGGCTTCCCGCAGCGCGGCCACGGTCTGTTCGACGCCCGCCGCCAGCCAGGCGTCCAGCGCCGCGGCGTCCTCGCCCTCGGGCCCGGCGGCCCCGGGGATGTCCGCACGGTCGATGTTCTCGGAGGCGCGGGTGGCGACGAGCGTGGCGACCCAGCGATGCACACCCCCGACATGCCGGACGAGATCGGCGAGCGTCCAGTCGGGGCAGGTCGGCACGGTCGCCGAGAGATCGCCGCCGCGCACGGTCCTGCGGAACTCGGCGGTCTCGGCGAGGAGTCGGGCGCAGTATTCCTCGTGGGTGAAAGATCCTTGGAGAGTCATGCGTCGCACGGTAGTGCGCATCGCGGACCCGGAGCGTCCTAATTGACGGCGCGCCGGGGCCGCTGGTGCCGTGCTGCTGATGCCGCGCCGCTGATCCCGGCGCGCCTACCGGCAGCAGTCCGGGTCGAGCCCCGTCGGCAGCCGCTCGCCGCCGAACACCAGGGTGGTCGCCTCGTCGCCGCCCAGTGCGGCCACCGCGAGCAGCACCGAACCGGCCGTCCAGGAGGTGCGCTCCTCGGGCCAGATCGCCTCGTCCTCGAAGACATAGCCGGTCCAGTACATGCCGTCCTCGGCGCGCAGATGCCGGATCCACTTGAGGATCTGCACGGCCCGCTCGGACTCCCCCATCGCCCACAGCGCGAGCGCCAGTTCGGCGCTCTCGCCGCCGGTGACCCAGGGGTTGGGCAGGACGCAGCGCACGCCCAGGCCGGGCACCACGAATCGCTCCCATTCGGCGTCGATACGCGCCCGGGCCGCCTCGCCGCGGACCGCGCCGCCCAGGACCGGGTAGTACCAGTCCATGGAGTAGCGGGACTTGTCCAGGAACCGTTCGGGGTGGTGGCGTATCGCATGGCCCAGGCGGCCGAGCGCCAGTTCCCAGTCGGGCTGGGGCTCCTCGCGCTGCTCGGCGAGGGCCAGGGCGCAGCGCAGCGCCTGGTAGACGGAGGACGAGCCGGTCAGCAGCGCCTCGGTGACGGGAGTGCCGTCGTCCTCGCGCTTCCAGCCGATCTCGCCGCCGGGCTGCTGGAGTTCGAGGACGAACTCGATGGCCGCGTGGACGGCGGGCCACATGCGGTCGAGGAAGGTCTCGTCGCCGGTGGACAGGTAGTGGTGCCAGACGCCGACGGCGATATAGGCGCAGAAGTTGGTCTCCCGGCCGCGGTCGGTGGGCTCCTGGGCGTCGCCGTCGGCGTAGGCGGCGTACCAGGACCCGTCGGGGTTCTGGTGCCGCACCAGCCAGTCGTACGCCGCCTCGGCGCGCTCGTGTTCGCCGGCCGCATCGAGGGCCATGGCGGCCTCGGTGTGGTCCCACGGGTCGAGGTGGTGTCCGCGGAACCAGGGGATCGCGCCGTCCTCGCGCTGGGTCGCCAGGATGCCGGCGACCGTGCGCGCCGCCTGTTCGGCGGTGAGCACCCCCGGCAGCACCAGCCGTTCGGTACGCCCGGGAGTCGTCACTTGGCGGCCCCGGGGGCGCGCTTGGCGGAGGTCTTGCCGGCGGGCTTGGCGGTGCGCTTGGCTGCGGGCTTGGCAGCGGGCTTGCGGGCCTCGGTGGCGGGCTCGCCCGTCGCGTCGGCGGCCGCCTCGGGCAGATGCGGCTTGGTGGCGTACGCGACGAAGCTCTTGCCGATGACGGGGTTGAGGGCCTGCTCGGCCAGCCGCGTGGCCAGCGGCTTCTTCATGATGTCCCAGACCAGCAGCTTGTGGTACGCCTTCACCGGCAGCGCCTTGTCGTTGTCCACGCCGAACGCGCACTTGAGCCACCAGTACGGACTGTGCAGACCGTGCGCATGGTGGGTCCCGTACGGCTCCAGGCCCGCCTCACGCATCTTGCCGAGCAGTTCGTCGGCGCGGTAGATGCGGATATGGCCACCCTCGACCTCGTGGTAGGCGTCGCTGAGCGCCCAGCAGATCTTCTCGGGGCCGTAGCGGGGAACGGTGACGGCGATCCGGCCGCCGGGCCGCAGGACGCGGACCATCTCGGCGAGCACGCCCTTGTCGTCGGGGATGTGCTCCATCACCTCGGAGATGATCACGACGTCGAAGCTCTCGTCGGGGAACGGCAGGGCCAGCGCATCGCCCTCCATGGCGGTGGCCGAGGCGCCGGCCGGGGCCTCGCCGGCCTCCTTCATCGCGGCGAACCACTTGGCGACCTCGCGGATCTCCTCGCCGTTCTGGTCGAGGGCGACGACCTGCGCGCCACGCCGGTAGCACTCGAAGGCGTGCCGGCCGGCGCCACAGCCCAGGTCGAGTACGCGGTCGCCCGGGGCGAGCGGGAAGCGGGAAAAGTCGACGGTCAGCACGGCGTTCTGCTTTCGACGGCGGCGGGTGGTGGCTAGGGCTGCGGGGTGGCTGCTCGGCTGGGTGTTACGTGCGGCGGGCGGCGGCCAACGAACCGAGCTGACGGCCGCCTTGACGGGCGAGGGCCTCGCGGTAGCGCTCGGCGGTGCCGATGGCGGCCTGCCGCCAGGTGAAGCGGGCCAGGACGCGTTCGCGGCCGGCCGCGCCGAGGCGGCGGCGGAGGGTGTCGTCGCCCAGGAGGCGCAGCAGTCCGGCGGCGAGCGCACCGGAGTCCCCCGGGGGCACCGCCAGGCAGGTCTCGCCGTCCGGCCCGGCGACCTCGGGGATGGCGCCGCCGGTGGTGGCCAGCAGCGGCGTCCCGGTGGCCATCGCCTCGGCGGCGGGCAGCGAGAAGCCCTCGTAGAGGGAGGGGACGCAGGCGATCTGGGCGCCGCGGACGAGATCGACGAGTTCGGCGTCGCTGATGCCCTTGACGAACTCGATGGCGCCGGACAGTCCGAGCCGTTCGATCGCGGCGGCGACCGGCCCGTCGTCGGCGCGCTTGCCGACGACCACCAGATGCGCGTCGGGGTTCTCGGTGCGGACCTTGGCGAGCGCCTCGACCAGGTGGATCAGGCCCTTGAGGGGGACGTCGGCGCTGGAGGTGGTCACGATCCGCCCCGGCACCTCGGGGACCGCGGGATCGGGCGAGAAAAGGTCGGTGTCGGCGCCGATGTGCACGACGTGGATGCGGTCGGGGCGTACGCCGAGATCCTCGACGATCTCCTGGCGGGAGGAGCCGGAGACGGTCAGGACGGACGGCAGGCGGCGGGCGACGCGCTTCTGCATCCGGGTGAAGCCGTACCAGCGGCGGACGGAGGCGCGGCGCTTCCAGTCGGTGGCGGCGGCCAGGTCCAGGCGGCGGTCGACGGTGATGGGGTGGTGGATGGTGGTCACCAGCGGGGCGCCGAGCGCACCGGGGCCGCCGAGCAGGCCGTAGCCGAGGGTCTGGTTGTCGTGGACGACGTCGAACTGGCCGCGCCGGGCGGCGAGATGGCGCCGGGCGCGCAGCGAGAAGGTGAGTGGCTCGGGGAAGCCGCCGGTCCACATCGTGCCGACTTCGAGGGCGTCGATCCAGTCGCGGAACTCGTCGCGTCTCGGTGTCCGGAACGGGTCGGGCTGGCGGTAGAGGTCGAGGCTGGGCAGCTCGGTCAACGTGACCCCCTCGTCGAGGACGGGGTAGGGCTGGGCGCCGATGACCTCGACGGTGTGGCCCAGCCGCGCCAGCTCGCGCGAGAGATGCCGTACGTAGACGCCCTGTCCGCCGCAGAACGGGTTCCCCTTGTAGGTGAGCATCGCAATGCTCAGGGGCCGGTCGCCGCCCGTCGGGGCAGGGGCCGAGGGGGCCTCTGCCGGGCGGGGCGCGGCTGCCTGGACGGCCTCTGCGGTCACGCTCGGCCCCCTTCTCGCTGGACTTTCGCCGGAGCGTAACCGCTGGCGGTAATCTAGAACAAGTTTCAGAACTGATCCGCCGACGGGCGGCCGTCGATCGGCCACCTCGACCGGTGACCGGCCGCGGCGGCCCCCCCGGCGACCGGCCGGCCACCGGCTCGCCGACCGGTTACCGACCAGTTAACGAAGCCTTGAATCTACCGGCCGGAAACGAGGGCGACAGAGGCGCACCAGGTGATTCGCGCCACGACCCGCCCCCCTGCCATGCTGTGCCGATCACAGCACCGGCACTCACCGCATCGCGGATGGAAAGCCACGGAATGGGACATATGACTACGGAATCCAAGCCGGCCAGGCCGGAGCTTCCCGCGAGTCCTCCCCTGACCGAACGTCAGGAGGCCCGGCGCCGCCGCATTCTGCACACCAGCGCCAAGCTGGCGTCCCGTGGCGGATTCGACGCCGTACAGATGCGGGAGGTCGCCGAGCTCTCCGGCGTCGCACTCGGCACCCTCTACCGCTATTTCCCCTCAAAGGTGCATCTGCTGGTCGCCACCATGCAGGACCAGCTACAGCACCTGCACGAAACCCTGCGCAAACGCCCGCCGTCGGAGGAGGACCCGGGCGCCCGCGTCGCCCAGACCCTGATGCGGGCCTTCCGCGCCCTCCAGCGCGAACCGCATCTCGCGGACGCGATGGTGCGCGCCCTGACCTTCGCGGACCGCTCCGTCAGCCCCGAGGTGGACACCGTCTCCCGGCTGACCACCGCGATCATCCTGGACGCCATGGGCCTGGACGGCCCGCCCACCCCCGAACAGCTCTCCGCGGTCCGGGTCATCGAGCACACCTGGCACTCGGCCCTGATCACCTGGCTGTCGGGCCGCGCCTCCATCGCCCAGGTCAAAATCGACATCGAAACGGTCTGCCGCCTGATCGCGGTGACGTCCCGTTCGCGTTAACTCCCCACCTGACCCGGGTAGTTGGCTCTGCAAGGGGCCCTCCCGACCCTTAGGGGATCCCCCCTAAGGGTCCCGCCCGCGCGCCCCCGCCCCCGCCCCGCCTCACTCCTCCGGCGGGAACACCCTCTCCCCCGTCCCCGCCACCGTGATCGTGATCGCCTCGACGGGGCACCCCTCGGCCGCCGCCAGTACGTTCTCGTCGGCGTCCGTCTCCGGGGCCACCGGGTGCGACTGCCGCGCCGCGTCCAGCCGGAAGCCTCCCCCGGTCTTCGACCCGGTGGAGGCACCCCCAGCGGTAGCTGGGGGAGTACCCCCGGGTGCCGTGGCGGCGCACATCCCGGATCCGATGCACACGCTCCGGTCCACCTCCACCCGCCAGCGCTCCCCCATCACGCACCCGCCGGCAGATGGATCATCTTGTGCTCCAGATACTCGCCGAAGCCCTCGGGCCCGAACTCCCGCCCGATCCCGGAGTTCTTGTAGCCGCCGAACGGGCCGAGCATGTCGATGCTGAAGGTGTTCACGGAGTACGTGCCGGTGCGCACCCGCCGCGCGAGGTCGATGCCGTGCTCGACGTCGGCCGTCCACACCGAGCCCGACAGGCCGTAGTCGGAGTCGTCGGCGATGCGCACCGCCTCCGCCTCGTCGTCGTACGGCAGCAGGCAGATGACCGGGCCGAAGATCTCCTCGCGGGCGATCCGCATGGAGTTGGCGACCTCGCCGAAGAGGGTCGGCTCGACGTACCAGCCGGTGTCCCGGTCCTTGGGGCGGCCGCCGCCGGTCAGGACCTTGGCGCCCTCCTGCTGGCCGAGCGCGATGTAGTCGAGCGACCGCTGCTGCTGGCGGCGGGCGACCAGGGGGCCCACTTCGGTGGCCGGATCCAGCGGGTCGCCGACCTTGAGGGCGGACGCCGCGGCGGTGAACCGCTCGGCGATCTCGTCGTAGTGGCTGCGCGGCGCGAGGATCCGCGTCTGGGCCACGCACGCCTGCCCGTTGATCATCCAGGCGAACGGGACGATACCGGCCACCGCCGCGTCCAGATCCGCGTCCGGCAGGATGACCGCCGCGGACTTGCCGCCGAGTTCGAGGGTGACCCGGCTGAGGTTGCGGGAGGCGACCTCCATGACCCGCTTGCCCGCCGCCACCGAGCCGGTGAACGACACCTTGTCGACGCCCGGGTGCCCCACCAGGTACTCGCTCACCTCGCGGTCCGCCGGCAGGATCGACAGGACCCCCTCCGGCAGCCCGGCCTCGGTCGCGATCTCCGCCAGGAGGTACGCGTCGAGCGGGGTCTCCGGCGACACCTTCAGCACCGCCGAACAGCCCGCCAGCAGCGCCGGGGCCAGCTTGGCGGCGGCGGTGAACTGCGGGACGTTCCACGGCACCACGGCCGCGACCACCCCGACCGGCTCGCGCCGCACCAGGATCGGTCCCAGCGCCCCGTCCCTGCGCTCCTCGAAGGCGAAGTCCCGGGCCACGGTCAGCGCGGCGTCCCACGCCATCATCGCGGCCAGCGACTGCACCATGACGCCGGAGGTGAACGGGGTCCCGTTCTCCGCGCTGATGACCCTGGCGATCTCCTCGCTGCGTACCGCGACGGCGTCCTTGATACGGGTCACCACCGCGATCCGGTCCGCCAGCGGCGCCTGCGCCCAGATGCCGGAGTCGAAGGACGTACGGGCCGCGGCCACCGCCCGGTCGACATCGGCCCGCGAGGCGTGCGGGACGCGGCCGATGACCCGTTCGGTGTGCGGCGAGACGACCTCGATCGTGTCGCGGCCGGCCGGATCGACCAGCTCACCGCCTATGTAGAGCTTTCCGTGCTCGACGAGGTCGTCGCTCATCGCTGCCGCCTCCCGACGGATCGACGGTTTCTGATGGTGGTTCCTGACGGCGGTTCCTGACGATGCGTCAGAACTACGCACCGCACAGGAACTGATACCAGTTCCAGTGGGAGGAGTCCACGGTGCGGGACGGTTCCCCGCACTCCCCCACGCTCCCCCAACCACCGCCTCCGGCCCGGCACTTCGGGTCTCTTGAAACCAGTTCTAGTTATAGTGACGGGACGGCACAGCGAGAGGGGTACGGGATGACGGTGCAGGTGACCGACCACCGCGGCGGGGTGTGGAGCATCGCCGTCCCCATCCCGGACAACCCGCTCGGGCACACCCTCGTCCACCTCCTGGAGACCGACCGCGGCCCGGTGCTCATCGATACCGGCTGGGACGATCCGACCGCCTGGGACACCCTCGTCGCGGGGGTCACGGCCTGCGGGTTCGCCCTCGCCGACCTGCACGGCGTCCTGCTCACCCATCACCACCCGGACCACCACGGGCTGTCCGGCAAGGTGCGGGAGGCCACCGGCTCCTGGCTCGCGATGCACGCCGCCGATACGGCCGTGGTCCGGCGCACCCGGCAGGCCGCACCGGGGCAGTGGCTGGAGTATCTGCTCGCCAAGCTGACGGCGGCGGGTGCGCCGCAGGAGCATCTGGCGCCGCTGCTGGAGGCGCGGGCGGCCGGGCGCGGGCGCCGGGCGCCGGGCCGGCGGGCGGCGCTGCCGGACCGTGACATCGCACCCGGGGAGCTGCTCGATCTGCCGGGGCGGCGGGTGCGCGCCATCTGGACGCCGGGGCATACGCCGGGGCATGTGTGCCTGCATCTGGAGGAGGACCATCCGGCGGCCGGATCCGCGGGCCGGGGCGGCGGGTTCGGGCGGCTCTTCTCCGGTGATCATCTGCTGCCCGGGATCACCCCGCACATCGGGCTGTACGAGGATCCGGAGGATGATGGGGGTCCCCCCTGCTCGAACGGAGTTGAGAGCTTGGGGGATGCCACCGATCCGCTGGGGGACTATCTCGACTCCCTGGAGCGGATCGGGCGGCTCGCGCCGGCCGAGGTGCTGCCCGCGCATCAGCATGCGTTCAGCGATGCGCCGGGACGCGTCCGCGAGCTCATCGCCCACCATGAAGAGCGGCTGTCCGGCTTGCGCGCACTGCTCCGCGAACCGCTGACCGCCTGGCAGCTCGCCGAGTCCATGGAGTGGAACCGCCCCTGGGCACAGATCCCCTACGCCTCCCGGACCATCGCCGTCTCGGAGGCCGAGGCGCATGTCCGTCGCCTGGTGAAACTGGGGCGGGCCGAGCCGGTGGCGGGGTCGGACCCGACGCGGTACGTGGCGGTCTGAGGCCGGGGACGGCGGCGGCGCCGATCCGGCCGCCCGTTAAGGTGTGCGGGACAGCTTCATTCGTGCCCGATCGGGGGAAGCCGGTGGAAAACCGGCGCCGACCCTCCCCCGTGCTCTCGGCTTCGGCCGGCCGAGCCGGAGCACCCGATGGGGCACGGACCAAGGCTCCCGCCACCCCCGAGAGGCACACCGACCCGATGGCCACCATGGCTCCCAAGGCGCCCCTGCTCGCCGTCCTGGCACGCCGCGCCGCCCCGGCGCTGGCCACCGCCGCCCTGCTGGGTGCGGCCGCCCCCGCCGCGTACGCCGACTCCGCGGCCCCGTCCGCGTCGCCGAAGCTGCCGGACGGGCTGTACGGGACCAAGGACCCCCAGTACGACGGTGTCTGGCGGCAGTCGCTGGCCCTGCTGGCGCAGCACACGGTGGGCGTGCGGCCCGCCGCGTCCGGGGTGACGTGGCTGGCCGGGCAGCAGTGCGCCGACGGTGCGTTCACCGCCTTCCGCGCCGATCCGCACAAGGGCTGCGACGCCAAGACGATGCGGGACACCAACCAGACGGGCGCCGCGGTGCAGGCGCTGGCCGCGCTCGGCGGGCACGACGCGGCCGTGAAGAAGGCCGTCGGCTGGCTGAAGTCCGTACAGAACAAGGACGGCGGGTGGAGCGCGATGCCCGGCTCGCCCAGCGACGCCAACTCCACCTCGGTGGTCATCGGGGCGCTGGCCGCGGCCGGGAAGAAGCCCGCGTCCGTCACCAAGGGCGGTCACAGCCCGTACGACGCGCTGCTCGCCTTCCAGCTGGGCTGCGACGCCAAGGAGGACGAGCGCGGGGCGTTCGCCTTCCAGCCCAAGGACGGCAAGCTCGCCGCGAACGCCGACGCCACCGCGGCGGCCGCGCTGGGCGCCCTGGGCGAGGGCTTTGTCGTGGCGCCCGCGGGCAAGGACGTCGACGAGCCGGTCAAGGCGCCGAGCTGCAAGGCCGGCGCCTCGGGCGGGACGCACGATCCGCGGCAGGCGGCGCTGGGCGCGGACGCCTACCTCGTCGCACAGCTCGACGCGAACGGGCAACATCTGCCGTCCGCGATGCCGGGCGCGGCGCAGCAGCCCGATGTGGGCAACACGGTCGATGCGGTGGTCGCCCTGGCGGCCGGTTCGCACGGCGCCGCCGCGCAGCGGCCGCTGAAGTGGCTGGAGAAGCATTCCGCGGACTGGGCCCGGCAGAGCGGCCCGGCCGCGTACGCCCAGTTGGTGCTGGCCGCGCACGCCACCGGCGCCGATCCGCGCGCGTTCGGCGGCCACGATCTGGTGGCCGCGCTGAACGCCACCGGGCCGAAGCCGGCCGGCAGCGCGGCGCCGTCGGCCGCCCCGGAGAAGGACGCGCAGGACAACGACAACGGCGGGATCCCCTGGTGGGTCATCGGGGTGGGGCTGGCCTTCGGCGCCGGGATCGGGTTCCTGATCAGCGGGCGCAAGAAGAAGAACGAGCTGTGAAGCCGGCCGTCATACCGGCCGCGGGACGGCAGGGCGGCGCCCCGCGGCGCCGCAGGGCGGCCGGGGTGCTGCTGCTGGCGGGCGCGGCCTTGGGGCTGGCCGCCGCGCCCGCGCAGGCGCAGGAGTACCGCTACTGGTCGTTCTGGGACGGCAAGGGCGGCTCCTGGGCGTACGCCTCCGAGGGCCCGGCCACGGTGCGCCCGGCCGACGGCAGCGTCCAGGGCTTCCGCTTCACCGTCAGCGCCGACTCGGCGGCGGCCGGAAAACCGCGTGCCGCCGCCGACTTCGAGGCGCTGTGCCATGACACGCCCGCCCGGCACGGCAGCAAACGGATCGGTGTCGTCATCGACTTCGGCACCGCGGCGGACGCGCCCGGCGGCGAGCGGCCGCCCGCGGCCCGCGGGGAGTGTGCCCGGGTGCCCGAGGACGCGTCGGCGGGCGAGGCGCTGGCCGCGGTCGTCCGGCCGCTGCGCTATGACCCCAATGCGCTGCTGTGTGCCATCGGCGGGTACCCGAAGTCCGGGTGTGCGGAGCAGGTGAGCGGATCGGGTGGCGCGAAAAAGCCCTCCGCGGCGGCGTCGTCGAAGGCGGCGGACGGGGACGGCGGGCCCTCCGCCGGGCTGCTCGGCGGCCTCGCGGCCGTGGTCGTCCTGGGCGCTGCCGCGGTGTGGCAGGCACGCCGCCGGCGCGGATGAGCGCCCCACGGGCGACCCGCGGCACCGCGCTGCACGCCGGTGCGTGGTGGCTGTGGGCGCTGGGTCTGGCGACCGCGGCCTCGCGTACCACCAATCCGCTGCTGCTCGGGTTGCTGATCGGGGTGGCCGGATATGTCGTGGCGGCCCGCCGCAGCGATGCGCCCTGGGCCCGTTCGTACGGGGCGTTCGTCCGGCTCGGCCTGATCGTCGTCGCGATCCGGCTGGTCTTCGCCTGCGTCCTGGGCTCCCCGATTCCCGGGACGCACACCCTGCTCACGCTGCCCGAAGTGCCGCTTCCCGACTGGGCGAAGGGGGTGCGGATCGGCGGCCGGGTCACCGCGGAGGGCATGGTCTTCGCCCTCTACGACGGGCTGAAACTGGCCACGCTGCTGATCTGTGTGGGCGCCGCCAATGCGCTCGCCAATCCGTCCCGGCTGCTGAAGTCCCTGCCCGGTGCGCTGTACGAGGCGGGGGTGGCGGTCGTCGTCGCGATGACCTTCGCGCCGAATCTGGTGGCCGATGTGCAGCGGCTGCGGGCGGCTCGGCGGCTGCGCGGGCGGCCCGACCGGGGCTTCCGGGCACTGCTTCAGGTGGGACTGCCGGTGCTGGAGGGGGCGTTGGAGCGGTCGGTCGCGCTGGCCGCCGCGATGGATGCCCGGGGTTACGGCCGCACCGCCCAGGTCCCGCCCGCCGTACGGCGCCTGACCTCCGTCCTCACCCTCGGCGGGCTGCTCGGGGTGTGTGCGGGGACGTACGGTCTGCTGTCCGATACGGGCGCGGGCTACGGGCTGTGGGTGCTGCTCGCCGGGCTGGCGGCGGCGCTCGGCGGGCTGTGGCTCGGCGGCCGCCGCTGCGTACGCACCCGCTACCGGCCCGAACGCTGGGGCCCGCGCGCCTGTCTGGTCGCCGGGTCGGGTATCGCCGTGGCCGCCTTGATGATCGGGGCGAACGCCTACGCGCCCGACGCCCTCCATCCCCCCGCCTTCCCGCTCACCGCCCCCGTCCTCCCCATCTGGCCGGCCCTCTCCCTCCTGGCCGGTCTGCTGCCGGTGTTCATCGCTCCGGCGCCGCCCGCACCCGAACGCGCGCCCCGCGGGCACGGGGCCGGGGCGCCGCGGTCCACCGCCCCGCTCACGAAGGAGCCCAGCCAGTGATCCGGTTCGAGCAGGTCTCGGTCACCTACGGGGACGCCGCCGCGCCCGCCGTCCAGGGCATCGACCTGACCGTTCCCGAGGGCGAACTGTGCCTGCTGGTCGGCCCCTCCGGCGTCGGCAAGTCCACCGTGCTCCAGGCCGTGAGCGGGCTCGTCCCGCATTTCACCGGCGGCACCCTGCGCGGCCGGGTCACCGTCGACGGCCGGGACACCCGCACCCATCCGCCGCGCGAACTGGCCGATGTGGTCGGCACGGTGGGCCAGGACCCGCTGTCCCACTTCGTCACCGACACCGTCGAGGACGAGCTGGCCTACGGGATGGAGTCGCTCGGCCTGGCCCCGGACGTGATGCGCCGCCGCGTCGAGGAGACCCTGGATCTGCTGGGGCTGGCCGACCTGCGCGAGCGGCCCCTCGCCACGCTCTCCGGCGGCCAGATGCAGCGGGTGGCGATCGGCTCGGTGCTCACCACGCACCCCAAGGTGCTGGTCCTGGACGAGCCGACGTCGGCCCTCGATCCGGCCGCGGCCGAGGAGGTCCTCGCCGTGCTCCAGCGGCTGGTCCATGACCTCGGGACGACCGTTCTGCTGGCCGAACACCGCCTGGAACGCGTCGTCCAGTACGCGGACCAGGTCATCCTGCTCCCCGCCCCCGGCGCGGCCCCCCTGATGGGCGACCCCGCCGACATCATGGCCGTCTCCCCCGTCCACCCACCGGTCGTGGCCCTGGGCCGCCTCGCCGGCTGGTCCCCCCTTCCGCTGTCCGTACGCGACGCCCGCCGCAGGGCGGGGGCTCTGCGGGAGCGGCTGGCGGGGGCGGCGGCCGAGGCGCACGGCGGGGCGGGGACGACAGCCGAGGCGGTCGCCGCGGCCGCCCCCGCGGTGGTGTCCGGGCTCGGCGTCCGGCGCGGCCGGGTGGCGGCGCTGCGCCGGGTGGATCTCACCGTGGCACCGGGCGAGACGCTCGCCCTGATGGGCCGTAACGGTGCGGGCAAGTCCACCCTGCTCACCACCCTCGCCGGGATGCACGAGCCGACGTCCGGCACGGTCCGCGTCGGCGGCCGCACCCCGCACCGCACCAAGCCGCGCACCCTTCTGCGGCACGTCGGTCTCGTCCCCCAGGAGCCGCGCGACCTCCTCTACGCCGATACCGTCGCCGCCGAATGCGCCGCCGCCGACCAGGACGCGGACGCCCCCGCCGGCACCTGCCGCGCTCTGGTCAGCCGGCTGCTGCCCGATGTGGCGGACGGTACGCACCCGCGCGATCTGTCCGAGGGCCAGCGCCTCGCCCTGGCCCTGGCCGTCGTCCTCACCGCCCGACCCCCGCTGCTGCTTCTCGACGAGCCGACCCGCGGCCTGGACTACGCCGCGAAGGCCCGTCTGGTGGAGGTGCTGCGCGCGCTGGCCGCCGAGGGGCATGCCCTCGTCCTGGCCACCCATGACGTGGAGCTGGCCGCCGAACTCGCCGACCGCGTCGTCATCCTGGCCGAGGGCGAAGTCGTCGCGGACGGTCCCACCGGTGAGGTCGTGCTCTCCTCCCCGTCCTTCGCGCCGCAGGTCTCCAAGGTGCTCGCGCCGCTCCCCTGGCTGACCGTTCCGCAGGTCGCCCGGGCTCTGGAGGCCACGCCATGACCCGTGCGGTCCGCCTCGGCCCCCGTTCCCTCGCCGCCCTGGTCCTTGTCTCGGCCCTCGGCGTGATGGCGTTCGGCTGGCCGCTGCTCGCCGGTTCCGCCTCCGGGCTCGCCCATTCCCAGGACGCCCCGTGGCTGTTCGCCGCGCTGCTGCCGATGCTGCTGGCCGTCGTCGTGGCGACCATCGCGGACGCCGGGCTGGATGCGAAGGCCATCGCCATGCTCGGCGTCCTGGCCGCGGCCGGGGCGGCGATGCGCCCGCTGGGCGCGGGGACGGCCGGTATCGAGCCGATGTTCTTCCTGATGGTGCTGTCGGGCCGGGTGCTCGGGCCGGGTTTCGGCTTCGTCCTCGGCTCGGTGGCGATGTTCGCGTCGGCACTGCTGACGGGTGGGGTCGGCCCGTGGATGCCGTTCCAGATGCTGAGCATGGGCTGGGTGTCGATGGGCGCCGGGCTGCTGCCGGGCCCCGGCGCTCTGCGCGGCCGCCGCGAACTCGCCCTGCTGTCCGCCTACGGCGCCCTCGCCGCCGTCCTCTACGGCCTGATCATGAACCTCCAGGGCTGGCCCTATATCGCCGGGATGGCCTCGGGCGTCTCCTTCGTCCCCGGCGCCCCGCTCCACGACAACCTCGGGCGCTTCCTCACCTACTGCCTGGCCACCTCCCTCGGCTGGGACCTGCCCCGCGCCCTGGTCACCGTGGTGCTGACCTTCGCCCTCGGCGGCCCCCTCCTCAAGGCCCTGCGCCGCGCCACCCGCCGCGCCGCCTTCGAGGCCCCGGTGTCCTTCGGGCCGTGACCGCACTACAGGCGCTGGATGATCGTCCCGGTCGCCAGCGCGCCGCCCGCGCACATGGTGATCAGGGCGAATTCCTTGTCGCTGCGCTCCAGTTCGTGCAGGGCAGTGGTGATCAGGCGCGCGCCGGTGGCGCCGACGGGGTGGCCGAGGGCGATCGCGCCGCCGTTCACATTGACCTTCTCCAGGTCCTGTTCGAAGACCTGGGCCCAGGAGAGCACGACGGAGGCGAAGGCTTCGTTGATCTCGACGAGGTCGATGTCCTTGAGCGACATTCCGGCCTTGCCGAGGACGGCGCGGGTCGCGTCGACGGGCCCGTCGAGGTGGAAGTGCGGATCGGCGCCCACCAGGGCCTGGGCCACGATACGGGCCCGGGGCCGGAGTTTGAGGGCGCGGGCCATCCGCTTGGAGGCCCACATCACCGCGCTCGCGCCGTCGGAGATCTGCGAGGAGTTGCCCGCGGTGTGGACGGCGGTCGGCATGACCGGTTTGAGGCCGCCGAGCGCCTCCATGCTGGTGTCGCGCAGTCCCTCGTCCCGGTCGACCAGCCGCCACATGCCCTGGCCCGCGGCCTGTTCCTCCTCGGTGGTGGGGACCTGGACGGCGAAGGTCTCGCGCTTGAAGCGTTCCTCCGACCAGGCGGCGGCCGCCCGCTCCTGGGAGACCAGGCCGAGCGCGTCGACGTTCTCGCGGGTCAGGCCCCGGTGGCGGGCGATGCGTTCGGCCGCCTCGAACTGGTTGGGCAGGTCGACGTTCCACTCGTCGGGCCAGGGTTTGCCGGGGCCGTGCTTGGAGCCGCTGCCCAGCGGCACCCGGGACATCGCCTCGACGCCGCAGCCGATGCCGATGTCGATCACACCGGCGGCGATCATGTTGGCGACCATGTGGTTGGCCTGCTGGGAGGACCCGCACTGGCAGTCCACGGTGGTGGCCGCGGTCTCGTAGGGGAGGCCCATGGTGAGCCAGGCGTTGCGGGCGGGGTTCATGGACTGTTCGCCGGCGTGGGTGACGGTGCCGCCGACGATCTGCTCGACGCAGTCGGGCTGGATGGCCGTACGGGCGAGGAGTTCGCGGTAGGTCTCGCCCAGGAGGTAGGCGGGGTGGAGGTTGGCGAGCGCGCCGTGGCGCTTGCCGATGGGGGTGCGTACGGCTTCGACGATGACGGGTTCCGCGGCCATGACTGACTGGTCCTCTCCTCGCGTCCGCGGGGCGTCCCGGCACCCACGGAAGAAGAACTAGTACGCGTTCTACTTCTGGGACCAGTCTCGTGAGGGCCACCCCGGGGCGCAAGGGGCGTGCACCGCACTGTCCGCAACACGCCGTGCCGCCCCCCTTGCTACTTGCCGAACTCGTCATTACCTTCGCCGCGACTGGAACTGATGGCCCGTCAGGAGTCGCCCATGTCATGCCCCGCCCTGCCCGAAGGGTTCGACTTCACCGACCCCGACGTCTACCAGCACCGCGTCCCGCTCCCGGAGTTCGCACAGCTGCGGGGGACCGCGCCCGTGTGGTGGAACGCCCAGCCGCACGGCATCGCGGGCTTCGGCGACGACGGCTACTGGGTCGTCACCCGGCACGAGGACGTCAAGGAGGTGTCCACCAAACCCGAACTCTTCTCGGCCAACCTCAACACCTCCATCATCCGCTTCAACGCGGCCATGACCCGCGACCAGATCGACGTCCAGAAACTGATCATGCTGAACATGGACCCGCCGGAACACACCCGGGTCCGGCAGATCGTGCAGCGCGGTTTCACCCCGCGCGCCATCCGCGCCCTGGAGGACGCGCTGCGCGGGCGGGCGGCGCGGATCGTGGCGGCGGCGCGCGCCAAGGGGTCCGGGGACTTCGTCACGGATATCGCCTGCGAACTCCCCCTCCAGGCCATCGCCGAACTCATCGGCATCCCCCAGGACGACCGGGCCCGCATTTTCGACTGGTCGAACAAGATGATCGCGTACGACGATCCCGAACTGGCCATCACCGAAGAGGTCGGCACCAACGCGGCCATGGAGCTGATCTCGTACGCGATGAATCTGGCCGCGGCGCGCAAGGAGTGCCCGGCCAAGGACATCGTCAGCCGGCTGGTGGCGGCGGAGGACGAGGGAAATCTCGGCTCCGACGAATTCGGCTTCTTCGTCCTGCTGTTGGCGGTCGCGGGCAACGAGACGACGCGGAACGCCATTACGCACGGTATGCATGCCTTCCTCACCCACCCCGATCAGTGGGAGCTCTACAAACGGGAACGTCCCGAGACCGCGGCCGAGGAAATCGTGCGCTGGGCGACGCCGGTCGTGGCCTTCCAACGCACCGCCACCCAGGACACCGAACTCGGCGGAGCCAAGATCAAGCAGGGGCAGCGGGTCGGGATCTTCTATTCCTCCGCCAACAACGATCCGGAGGTCTTCGACCGGCCGGAGGTCTTCGACATCACCCGCGACCCCAATCCGCATCTGGGATTCGGCGGCGGCGGTCCTCATTTCTGCCTCGGCAAATCCCTCGCGATTCTGGAGATCAACCTGATCTTCCAGGCCCTCGCGGACGCCATGCCGGACATCTCCCTGGCGGGCGATCCCCGGCGGCTGCGCTCGGCGTGGCTGAACGGCGTCAAGGAGCTTCGGGTGCACTACGGCTGACGGGGCCCGGTAGCTCACCTCGCGACGAGGCCGACGGCCGTCGTCACCAGCACCGTTGCCGCCACCGTCGCGCCGAGGCACGCCGTGAGCAGGCGCCGCCGCAGGGCCCGGTAGGCGCCCTCGTACTCGGCGCGCAGGGAAACGCTCCGGGCGGCGATGCAGCGCAGATAGGCGCGGGTGACCTCGCGCTGGTCCTGGCGGTAGCGGAACTCCACTTCCTCGCGCTGGGTGCCGGTGAGCCAGGGCAGTCCGGCGCAGAAGGCGCCCGCGCGGGTGCGGGCGCGATCCTTCTCCGCTTCCCAGAGCAGATACCCCTCGATCTCGTTGATCGCCGCCTCGATGTCGTTCATCCGCGGACCCCGCTCTCCATCTCGCGCACGCTCTCCGCATGATGCAGGTCCGCATGATGCAGGTCGAACGCCGGGGATTCGGAGCGAATACGCGGCAGGGTACGGAAATTGTGCCGCGGCGGCGGACAGGAGGTCGCCCATTCCAGCGAACGCCCATAACCCCAGGGGTCGTCGACCTCGACCTTCTTGCCGTACTTGGCGGTCTTCCAGACGTTGTAGAGGAACGGCAGGATCGATAGTCCCAGGAGGAAGGAGAAAACACTGGAGACGGTGTTGAGCGTGGTGAATCCGTCGGCCGCCAGATAGTCGGGGATGCGGCGCAGCATGCCGTTCGCACCGAGCCAGTGCTGGACGAGGAACGTGCCGTGGAAGCCGATGAACAGCGTCCAGAACGTGATCTTGCCGAGGCGCTCGTCCAGCATCTTTCCGGTGAACTTCGGCCACCAGAAGTGGAATCCGGCGAACATCGCGAAGACGACCGTGCCGAAGACGACGTAGTGGAAGTGCGCCACGACGAAGTACGAGTCGGAGACGTGGAAGTCCATCGGCGGCGAGGCCAGGATGACGCCGGTCAGACCACCGAAGACGAAGGTGATCAGGAAGCCGACGGTCCACAGCATCGGGGTTTCGAAGGAGAGCGAGCCCCGCCACATGGTGCCGATCCAGTTGAAGAACTTCACCCCGGTCGGGACCGCGATCAGGAACGTCATGAAGGAGAAGAACGGCAGCAGTACACCGCCGGTCACATACATGTGGTGGGCCCAGACCGTGACCGAGAGACCGGCGATCGAAATCGTCGCCGCGATCAGACCGATGTAACCGAACATCGGCTTCCGGGAGAACACCGGAATGACCTCGGAAATGATGCCGAAGAACGGCAGCGCGATGATGTAGACCTCCGGGTGCCCGAAGAACCAGAAGAGATGCTGCCAGAGCAGCGCGCCGCCGTTCGCCGCATCGAAGACATGGGCACCGAATTTACGGTCCGCCTCCAGGGCGAACAGCGCGGCGGCCAGGACCGGGAAGGCCAGCAGCACCAGCACACCGGTCAGCAGCACGTTCCAGGTGAAGATCGGCATCCGGAACATCGTCATGCCCGGCGCGCGCATACAGACGATGGTGGTGATGAAGTTGACCGAACCGAGGATGGTGCCGAAGCCGGAGAGGGCCAGACCCATGATCCACATATCGGCGCCGGCACCGGGGGAATGCACCGCATCGGCCAGCGGCGCATAGGCGAACCAGCCGAAATCCGCGGCCCCTTGCGGGGTGAGAAAGCCTCCCACGGCGATCAGGGAGCCGAGGAGATAGAGCCAGTAGGCGAGCATGTTCAGGCGGGGAAAGGCGACGTCCGGCGCGCCGATCTGCAACGGCATGATCCAGTTCGCGAATCCGGCGAACAGCGGCGTCGCGAACATCAGCAGCATGATCGTGCCATGCATGGTGAACGCCTGGTTGAACTGCTCGTTGGACAGCAACTGGTGTCCGGGCCGCGCCAGTTCCGCGCGCATCAGCAGCGCCAGCAGACCGCCGACGCAGAAGAAGGCGAAGGCGGTCACCAGGTACAGGGTGCCGATGGTTTTGTGGTCGGTGGTCGTCAGCCATTTCACGGGGAGCTTCATGCCCCGTACGTGTCCGGCCCCGCGGAAAACTTCACCGGTGCGGGGTGTGAAGATCGGGCCCATGCCGGACACCAACGGTGCATGAGCACGGACGACGCCTTCGCGGATGCCTACCGCGCGCACTACTGGGCGGTCAGCCGCTTTGTGGCGCGGCGGCTGGACGCGCCGGCACACGAAGTCGAGGAAGTGGTGGCGGAGGTCTTCTCCATAGCCTGGAGACGCCGCGCCGAACTCCCCGACGCCCCGCTGCCGTGGCTGTACGGGGTGGCCCGCAACTGTCTGGCGAACACGGTGCGCGGGCTGGGCCGTTACCGCAGGCTGCTGCGCCGCCTGGGCCACCACGAGGCGGTGCAGCGGCGCCAGACCGTCGACAGCCCCGATGCCGAGCGGCCCGGCTCCTGGGTGCACGAGGCGCTGGCCCGGCTCTCGTCCGCCGACCAGGAGGTGCTGCGGCTGACGGCCTGGGAGGAACTGACCCTGGAGGAGCTGGCGGTGACGCTGGACTGCGGGCGGAGCGCGGCGGCCATGCGGCTGCACCGGGCGCGGCGGCGGTTGCGCGCGGAGATCGACCGGATGCGGATGACCGTGTCCGTACGAGCAGGAGGCGACGGCAATGCGTGACCCCCAGGGCCTGGGCGACGAACTGGAGCTGCTGCGCGCGGCCGACCCCGTACGGCCCGGCGAGGGCCCCTGGCGGGACCGTCCGCTGCCCGCCCGTGCCGCACGCGACCTCAATCGCCTGCTGTACCGCCGTCGTACGCAGCGGGCGCGGCGGCGGCTGGTCCTGCGGGCCGAGGCGGCGGTTCTCGCGCTCGGCGCCGTGCTCGCCGTCACCTTCTCCGGGGCGGGCAGCGCCAAGGCCGCCGAGGCGCCCGACGCGCCGTCGTCGCACGCCCGCGGCATCCCGGCCGCCCGGTGACGGCGCCTGCCTGCCCACTCCGCGGCGGTGCGCCAGCAGTTGGTACGCAACGTGGCGGGCCCGGTCCCAAGTGGCGGGGCCCGCGCGGAGGGTCGATGCTGGAGGGACGCGACGATCCATGGGCGCGGTGGCCGAGGGCCGCCGCGCCGTTTTTCGTGGCGGCACGCCTTTGCGTGGCCCCACGTCACAGAACGTGGAATCCGCGCCTCACAGAGCGTGACGGTTGCAGTGAATCACCGCGAGATGGATCACAGACGAAGGTCCTGCGAAATTACCTGCGGAAACACGTTTGCCCAGCGAGGAGGGGGTAGGCGACTGATCGCGCGGTCGTCCGCACACTGTCCGTGATGACCCGTTCTGCCCCTATGGTCGACCTTTGCCCGTCACACCATGGCGGGCTTCCGCCCGTCACCCCACGGCGGGCGTTGTCATGCAGTCGTCCAAGAGAGCGCAGGCGAGCGAACACGTGCCGACGCATCCCCCCGTCGCATCCGGGGCCCTTCCCCACGGCCGCAGCCGTACCGACGCCGCACCCGACCTGGAGAAGCGGGCGTCGGACGAAGTCACCGTCGTCGATCCCGCCATGGTCAGACGCGCGGTGTCCGCGGCCGCCCTCGGTAATGCGATGGAGTGGTTCGACTTCGGCGTCTACAGCTATATCGCGGTCACCCTCGGTCATGTCTTCTTCCCGTCCGGGAACCCGACCGCGCAGCTGCTGTCGACCTTCGGCGCCTTCGCGGCGGCCTTCCTGGTGCGCCCCATCGGCGGCATGGTCTTCGGGCCGCTCGGCGACCGGATCGGCCGGCAGAAGGTCCTGGCCATCACCATGATCATGATGGCCGCGGGCACCTTCGCCATCGGCCTGATCCCCTCCTACGCCACCATCGGCGTCGGCGCGCCCATCCTCCTGCTGGTCGCGCGCCTGGTGCAGGGCTTCTCCACCGGTGGCGAGTACGGCGGCGCCTCCACCTTCATCGCCGAGTACGCGCCCGACAAGAAGCGCGGCTTCCTCGGCAGCTGGCTGGAATTCGGCACGCTGGCCGGATACGTCGGCGGCGCCGGCCTGGTGACCCTGATGACCGCGCTGCTGTCCACCCATGACCTCAACGCCTGGGGCTGGCGCATTCCGTTCCTGATCGCGGGCCCGATGGGCATCATCGGGCTCTACCTGCGGATGCGCCTGGAGGAGACCCCGGCCTTCGCGCAGCTGGAGAAGGAGGCGCGGACCAGGGAGAAGGAGCGCCGGGAGGCCGAGAAGCGCATCGGCGTCCGCGAGATGGTCTTCGGCCAGTGGCGGTCGATGCTGCTGTGCGTCGGACTGGTCCTGGTCTTCAACGTCACCGACTACATGCTGCTGTCGTACATGCCGAGCTATCTGACCTCGGAGCTGAAGTACGACGAGACGCACGGGCTGCTGGTCGTGCTCGGCGTGATGGTCGTGATGATGGTCGTGCAGCCGTTCGCGGGCAAGCTGTCCGACCGCTTCGGCCGCCGCCCGGTGATCGCCGCGGGCTGCGCCGGCTTCCTGGTGCTGTCCGTTCCGGCGCTGCTGCTGATCCGGCAGGGCTCGCTGGCCGCCATCGCGCTCGGCATGGCCGCGCTGGGGCTGCTGCTGGTGTGCTTCACGGCGGCGATGCCGTCCACGCTGCCCGCGCTCTTCCCCACCAAGGTGCGCTACGGCTCGCTGTCGATCGGCTTCAACATCTCCGTCTCGCTCTTCGGCGGTACGACGCCCCTGGTGGTCACCGCGCTGATCGGGGCGACCGGCAACAAGATGATGCCCGCCTACTACATGATGGCGGCGGCCGTGATCGGCGGGATCGCCGTCTGGCGGATGTCCGAGAGCGCCCGCCGGCCGCTGCCCGGCTCGCCGCCGGCCGTCGAGACCGAGGCCGAGGCCCGCGAACTCGTACGCGCCGCCCGCCGCACCGAGGTCCGTTCCGCGGCCTGACGGCTCCGGCCGACCACCGGGGAACCGCAGCCGCCCCTCGCCCGTCTGTGACGTCGTCGATCACCGCGATCGGCGACGTCACGGCTATCGGGGGACGAGATGGGCGCGGTACGAGGCTTCCGGCGGCGGCAGGCCCTGCTGGTGGTGCTGATGCTGCTGGCCGTACAGCTGGTGTGGCTGGCCAGACCCGCGTACGCCTGCGGCTGCGGGGCGATGGTGGTCGATCCGAAGACCACGCTGTCGGTGAACCGGGAGACCTCGGCGGTGCGCTGGGACGGGAAGACCGAGCAGATCGTGATGAGCCTGGCGGTGGCCGGCACCGCCCGGGACGCCGCCTGGATCATGCCGGTGCCGCACCGCGCCACGGTGAAGCTCGGCGACTCCGCGCTGTTCGACGAACTCGCCACGCTCACGGCCCCGGCCGACCGGAAGCGCTCCTACTTCTGGCCGCACAGCGGCGACTGGCCGTTCTCCTGGGGCGAGGGGGACAGCGCCGAGGCCCCGATGCCCGGCGGCGCCCGCCCCGGGGTCGGCGTCGTCGGTCGCCAGCGCCTGGGCCCGTTCGACGTGGCCCGGCTGACCGCCACCGACCCCGAGGCGCTGCGCGGCTGGCTACGCTCCCACGGCTTCACACTGCCGTCCGCACTGGCCGGTGCGCTGCGCCCGTACGTCGCGCAGCACTGGGAGTACGTCGCGGTGCGACTGGCCCCCGACGACAAGCGCGGCTATCCCGGCTATCTGACCGGCACCCTCGACCCACTGCACCTGTCCTTCGCCAGCAACCGGCTGGTGTATCCGATGCGCCTGTCCCGGCTCGCCAAAACCCCGCAGTCGCTGGGCCTGTACGTGTTCGCCCCGCACCGCATGGAGCCCCGCAGCGCCATCGGCGGCACGAAACCGCAGACCTTCTTCGCCGGCCGCATCACGCCCACCGGGGCCGTCCGCACCCTCACCGGCCCCGCCCCGACCTACCTGACCGCCCTCGACCAGCACTTCCCCTACCCGGAACGCATCACCGGCGACCACGAACTACGCCGCGCGCCGACCGACACGCCCTATCGGCGCGTCCATTACATCGACGTACTCCTGAAGCTGGGCGGCATCCCGGCCTGGCTCGTGGTGGTCGGCGTCGCGCTCGTCCTGCTCCATGCGACGGCCCTGGCACTCGCCCTGACGATCCGGCGACGGGCCCGGCGGCGCGGGGCGGCGGCGCACGAGTCGTCGGCGAGTCGGCGAGGTGACCGCTTGTCGGCGAGGTGACCGCCCGGGTGGGGCGCCGCGCCACCGCCGACCTGGTCGCCGCCCGATCGGCCGGGTACGGCACGATGGTGGGCATGAGCATCGTCAAGATCAAAGAGTCTGTCAAGGTACGCACATAGCCTCCCCAGCACACATGCCGCCAGTCCGCTGGGGCGCGGCATACCGTCGCATCATGGATTTCAATCTCACCGCGGAGGAGGAGGCGCTGGTCTTCCACATGGCCTCCCTCCTCTGCGCCAACCGCTCCCCCACAGACGACGACTTGGCGGGGGAGCTGGGCGACGAGGTCCGCCCTCTTCTCCAGTCCCTCCTATATAAGGGCTGGTTCGTCATCGACAAGGAGCGGGAGCTGACGTTGTCGGTGATCGCGTGGGCTGCGGTGTCCAGACGGAGGGATGTGGAGGGTCCTCAGTAGCTCTGTGCGTCGGCGAATCCCAGGTTCAAGCTGATCCGAGTCGCATCCTCTGGGGCGCTCGCAGACACCCCACAAGGGTCACTGAACCGCGACATCCGGAACTTCGATGCCCGAATACGCACGCCATCTGACTCTTGTCGTCTGGCGCTCGGAGAGCCGAGAATTGCACTCTGCTGCAATGAAGCTGACGGCTTCTCATGACGGGGGTAATGGAATTGAGGCTCAGGAAACGTACTGTGACGTCGGTGGCGGGTGTGGCGTTGGGCGTAGCAGTGCTGGCGGGCTGTGGCGGCCTCGACGGCAAGATCGGAAACTACGACAAAGTCACTGTCTGGCCGAGCGAAAACACGGTAGGTCAACAACCGACCGCTGAACTCACCACATTGGCGCCGGTAACAGTCGAGTGCTATACCGGCGGAATGTACAAGATCTCCTACGATGGCGGTTCAGGCTATATCGATGCGAGCACCTCAATCATGAGCGACAAGGGTGAAGTCTCTCCCAGCATGGTTTCTGGGTGCTAATTCATACCCTTGCCTGCCAGCCCCTCCGCCAAATCTAGATGGGGCTATGAGAATGACGGCGCAGAATCTCGGGGAAGATCGATTTGGAATCAGATGACGTGCGGCAGGAGCGTCATCACGCCGGCCCACAGGCCAAGTACGACCAGGCATGCGAAGACCGCCGCCATGGTCAGGCCAGCCGTTAGGGACTGCTCTTCTCGCTGCTGATTCTCCTGATCCTTCACGGCCTTTTCATGGGCCGCTGCATCGCATCCGGGGCATCCCTTGTGCTCTACGTCGTCCATCAGGACTCCTTAGGGCGAGTGCCGCACCTGGCGCACGGGACGGGGCAGGGTGGAACCTTCTCTCGCTGGGGCACTTTCAGGACGGCCGGCGTGTTGCCCACTATCGGGGGTCACGCGATGCCTCAGGGTGCACGGGTCCGCCGTTGTGCTCCGCCGTCGCTCTCACCGACGACCACCAGGTCCCGCGCGTGCCGGAACGGGACTCCGCGCCAGCCCTCGGCGTAGTGCGCCGCGCCCAGCTTCCTCAGCAGATCATTACCGGTGTGCTGCGCCTGGACCTCGTCCACCTTCTGCGTTGGGCACGCCTCAGGCCTTTCACTCGCCGGATTTCGCGACGTGCTCCACGAACGCGCCCCAGGCGCCAGGAGAGACGTCGATGATGGCGCCCGCCTGACGCTTACTGTCACGCACCTTGATTGCCTTTGGATCGCTATCAGCCACCTCAACACAGTTTTCGCTCTTTGTGTAGCTGCTGGTGTGCCAGTTCGGTTCAATCACGTCTTCACTCTCCTTGAGTTGGCATTCGGTCAAAGTGCTGGAAAGCAGCCCAGATCAGATCGCGGACTTCTCCGCCGTACACGGCCGACTGCTTGAGCAAGGCGAACGTCTTGGTATACGTCTCGATCTCTGCTGGCTGGGTCACGGTCAGCTCCGCGGAGTACGTCTCCACGAGTACAAGCCTGTTGTCGAACATGGAGAACGAGTTGCCCGGCCACACCTGCAAGGGGGCCGAGCGAGGGATGATCCCGAGGTTCACGCGGGCCAGGCGCATCAAGGTCAGCAGGCGATCGAGCTGGCCCTTCATCACCTCCGCTCCGCCGAAGTTGGAGTACAACGCCTGCTCCCCAAGGACCACGTCGAACTTGCGCTCCCCTCGGTAGAGATAGGTCTGCCGTTCGAGCCGCTTAGCGGTCGCCGCTTCGGCGTCATCCGGGATGTCGTACAGCCCAACAACCTGGTGGAAGGTGACCTCTGCGTACTCCGGCGTCTGGAAGGTGCCCCACACCACCGTGGGGTGCCAGATCCGAAAGTGCCTGGTCTTCTTGTACGTCTGAAGCCCTGACTGCTGGCGCTTCTCCGCACCCTCGGCGAGGACTCTCCGCCACTCCGCCCACAACTCCTCGATCTGGCGGACCGTAGCGATGAGTTCTGCGGTGACCTCATCCTGGTTGGTGGTCCTGCACCAGACCCGTATGTCGTCTTCGCTTACGTTCTGCTTGCCGTTCTCGATCCGAGAGACCTTGGACTCTTGCCAGCCTGTTGCGTGCGCGAATGCCCGGCCGCTCGTGAAGCCCGCATCCTTGCGGTATCCACGAAGCCGGGCACCCAACGCCGTTCGTGCTGCTTCTGCTTGGTTGCTCACTGGTGGGTCAGGGCTTGTACTCACGGTGTGGGGTGGACAGGGACCAGACCAGGTCGCGCACACGCACGCACTCAGCGACCAAGGCCGGGGCCTCAATGACCTCCGAGCCGAGCACGCGGCCGTCCTCGTCGAAGTGCCCGACCGCCAGAAGGCGATCGTCGTACAACCACCAGTCACTGCCTTGCAGCGGGAAGGTGATTCCCTCAGGAAGCTGGTGACGGGGAAGCCAGCGGATGTCCTCGCCGGCCTCGATGTTCATGTCCGTCAGGGAGTGCTCCCACGTGACGTACTGGGAGTGGGGCTCCGTGATTACCCGCACTCGCCGGACAGTCTTCGCTTCTTCCGTGACGCGCCGGATCATCCCGAACCACGGATCGAGCCACTTGTAGTCGTCGGGCTCGTTCCGCTTCCAGCGGGCGTAGGCGTCGTCCTCAGTGGGCGAGCCGTAGTCGTCCCTCAGCTCTAGGTGGAAAGCATCTCGCTCGAAGCTGTTGAACAACTCGTCACGCTGCGCGGGAGTGATCAGGTCCACGGTCTACCTCCAGCAGGGCCGTGATCGAGGACCGGGGGACCTCGATGCAGGTCTCATAGTCGGGCATTCGCATCTGGCTCAGGGCCTCGGGGTCGTGCATCTCCGGGCCCATGAGGATGACCGTCCCCTGCTCGGTGAGAATTTCGATCGGCTTCTCGAACCTCACGATCTCGCCGGACGTCAGGTCGTCCTTGGTCAGGTGCTCGAACAGCTCGGTCGGGACCTCGATCAGCGTCTGGCCTTCTGGTACCTCCCCGACCTGCATCAGCAGATCATTGGCCATGACCTTCCAGCCTTGGATCACGTAGGTGTTCTGGTCGCTCACGTACAGGGTGGGGCTGTCTCCCGGCGTGCTGTTCTTGCCAAGGAACCGTAGCTTCATGGGCACTCTCCCGTCCGCTTCCTTGCTCCAGATTGCGCGACACCACGATGTTCGGGGCGGCGTTCGACACAGGTCAAGCCAGTTCGCGCAAACTCGCGCAATCTCCTTGGAGGTTGGAGTTCCCCGGCCCTACGTTCATCAGCGATCCCGGACGACCGAGACGCCGCACAGTCGTGCGGAACCGCGAGGGGAGAAGCGTGGTGTCCACCGTGACCGAGAGACAGGCGCAGGACAGTCTTGAGCTGATCGACGTGGAGCTGATCGGGGACAGTACGGACTGCGTCCTCCGGATGCATCTCGGTGCCTCCAAGCGGAACGACATCGACGCCAAGACGCTGATAACGATCAGCCACCTGGAGATGTTGCTCGCCGAAGACTTGGGCGCCGACGACGATGACGCGGTGCGGGGCATGTACCGCCAGGCGTACCGGTTGCTCGAACTGGCGAATCGCCCGACCAGCGAGTCAACGACCTTTGCCGCGTTCTTCTACCTACGAGACGTCGCGAATCTGACTCGGCGCCTGCTCTGGATCTATGCGGGGAAGGCCGGGACTGATGTTCGGTGAGCCCGAAGGCCCAACAGGTCGCTTACGTGATCGCGCTCTTAGCGCTGATCGTCGCACTCGTGGTCGGCATCAAGGGAAGCGGCGACCGATCGGCTGGCGACAGTGGATCTTCCAGGGACTCATCATCGGGGCCACTGTCAGTGCCGGCCTGTACTACATAGCCCTGGCGAAATGAACTTCCGTCTCCGAGGTGCCCTGACCGACTGCTCCCCACGCACGGTGTCTACCCCTCGAAGGCGGAACAAGCCCCGCCCCGGCTCAGCCAATCCCCCGAGAAGGACAGGTCGGCCGGGGTGGGTCAGCAAGTGCACAGCAACCGAGCGGAGAACATCACTCTCCGCCAAGCAGATGCACAGGGAGGACTATCCCATGAGCAACCTCTACACGCTGCCCGTGAACGACGACTCGTTCAAGAACTACTGCGGCGGCAACCTCCAGAGCGAGCACGAGTCCTGCGTCGAGATCAGCGCTCTGGGCACCACCGGCTTCGCTCTGCGCGACTCGAAGCCGGAGGGCGCGGGCAAGGAACTGCGCTTCACCACCGTCGAGATGGACGACTTCGTGCGCGGCTACGCCGAGCAGCGCGGCATCTCCCTGTAGGGACTCAGCACAGCCCTCTTCGCCGGGTCGTCCTTCGTGGCGGCCCGGCCACCCCCACTGAAAGGCAAAGATGAGCTGGTCAGGTCACTGGCATGGGTACGGACCGTGGACAGGTCCGATGAAGGTGTACGGCCAGGAGGGAGGCCGCCGGCCTCCGCATCACAATGGCCCTCCCTCGATCACGGACCCCGAGGACAAGAAGCAGCAGGCCGTACTCGACCGGTACCGGGAGGCTGCCTCCGAGTTCCAGTCCGGCAACGTCCCGCCCACCATGACCGGCCACTGGCTCATGAAGAAGCACCTGGTCTCCGCTGACCGCACCTGGACTGACGCACGGGTTGCACTCTCCTGGTTGACCAAGCAGTACCAGGAGGCCCCTCCCTTCGTTCGGCAGGACGGTCTTGAGGCGTACTGCGGTCTCGACTGGAAGATCGAGTACGCGGAAGACGTACTGCCGCGCGGTGTCGATGTGACCTGGTGCTACTACCTGGCTTCCGAGAACTTGATCTCGTACTCCGTGGTGTGCTGCCCCAACCGCTTCCACCCGGAGATCGCCTGCCCGCTGCCCCCAGCGTGAGGAGTCGGCATCATGTCGTTGCGTCTCTTACTGCCCGACAACGGAGTTACCGATCTACTTCTGACGTGGCCTGACGAGCCCCACGTGTACGAGCGAGGGAAGACGGCGCTCGACGGGGCAGTCACTGCGGCCGGCCTCAAGGAGTGGTTGTTCACCGGGTGCGCACCGGTTGCTGAGGTCGCCGCGGTGAAGGCACCGCGGCCGTCCGTGAACCCGAAGCTCTACACGAATACCTATGGGCGCACGAATGGGGCCAAGCTGAAGGAGCTGTACGCCGACGGCTACACGCTGAGGCTCGGGAACCTTCAGCGGGTCATGCCGTTCATGGCACAGGTCTCGACGCAGATCCAGGAGGAGACCGGCTACTCGAACTACATCCATGCGTTCCTCACGCCTGGCGGACGGCAGGGTCTTCGCCACCACTGGGATCAGCAGATGGCGGTGATCGTTCAGCTGTCTGGGGTGAAGGTGTGGCAGATGTGGAAGCCGCCGGTCAAGGCTCCGATGCGTGAGTACAACGAGTCGTTCCGGGTTTGGCGGGACGACTACGTTCCGGGCTGGGAAGGGGCGGGCCCGGACCAGGAGATCGTTCTGAAGCCAGGCCAGTCGATGCTGTTGCCGCGTGGGTGGGTGCACAATCCGCTCGTCGCCGATCCGGACGAGCCCAGCGTCCACTTGACCTTCGCCATCCGGGAACGCACCCCCATGTGGTTGGCGGAGAAGCTGTTGGCCGGCGCGATCGAGGACCCCGCGTTCCGTCAGGTCGTCCGGCCGGGGCAGCTCACCGGGGCATCGCTGGTTCAGCAGCTTCTCGATGTGCGCGGCGAGCTGATCAACTATCTGAACCGTCTCAGCATCCCGACCGTGGCTGAACAGGTGCACGACGCTTCGCTGACCGAGCTGGAGTACAACACCTGAGGCAACGGCCCGCCGCACAACGAAAAGACCCCCAGCCGAGGTAGGTGGCTGGGGGTCAATCGGTACTGGCGCATCAGCGCACAGGCACCGTTCACTCGTCGGCATCAACCAGCAGCCACGGGACTTCTTCGCCGTCGAGGGCCGCTTCCAGCTCCAGGTCTTGACCCAGGTCCGTCATGGAGGCACCGGCCAGGGTTGCGTCCTCCAAGGTCATGAATCGCATACGCACGGGGGGATACCTCCGGTGGCGGCCCAACAGGCCAGTGTGTGGGTGTACTTGCTTGCGTTGCAGTCCCGGCAGGCGGCCACGACGTTGGCCGCCACGTCGCGGCCTCCCCGCGCCAAAGGGACGACGTGGTCCAGTTCCTCCGCCGCGCCGTCGCAGTAGGCACAGCCAGACCAGCGGGCCAGGATCTCCGCGCGGCTGTACGGCGCCGGGCGCGACCGACGGGCAACCTGGAGTGCCGGACGGGATGACGGCCTCCGGCGTCGGGTCATGCCGCCAGCTCCGCGCCCTCCAGCTCCAGCGCCTCGACGGCCCGACGGAGCCGGTCCAGGGCCCGCTTCAGGGTCTGGCGGGATGTGGCCACGGTGATGCCCAGAGCCTCCGCTATCGCCGCATGGTCCGGCACCGGAAGTCCGTCGCGGTCGTACCCGGCGTGCAAGTGCGGCTCCGGGTCGAAGCCGTAGACCATGCGGACGATGCGGTCCGCGTTGCCGTGAAGCGTCTCCAGGAGGGCATGCGCCAGGGCTGCCTTTCGCGCCCGGTCATGGCGGGCGACGTCGCGCGGTTCCACCAGGTCCTCCAGGACTCCGTACCGGTAGGGATCGGCCAGCGTGTCCCCGACCGTTCCGCGGCCCCCGGGGGTGGTCGCCTTATTTCCGCCCGGGTCGGCCGGGGCGTCCAGAGACTCTGTGCCTTCCAGGACCTGGCGGACCAGCAGTGACGTTTCTGCACTCAGTCGATGGCTGGAGCTGGGCAGGATGGTCGCCAGGTACTCCGCGGCTTCCATATCGCCGCCGACGACGCCCAGACATCTCTTAAAGGTGGCCACGGCGTCCGCCGAAATGGCCGGCCCTGAAGTCGTGTTGGCGTCGTCCTGGATGGCACCTTGGATGCGGGTGTGGGCGTAGGTGGAGAACTTCGCCCCGCCCTTGGGGTCGTAGCGGGCCAGAGCTTCGAGGGCGGCCACCCTGCCCTCCTGGCGGAGGTCGTCCAGCCGGTCTCCGTATCCGGCGGACAAGCCTGGAGTGTGCGCCATGCGCTTCTCCGCCAGGCGGTAGATCATCCCCTCCAGGCTTTCCAGTACCTGGGCGGTTGCCTCCGTGTCGCCGTTCTGGGCAGCACGAATCAGGGCAGGGCAAAGCATGGGGTGGTGCTCCTTGGAAAGGGGGCCCGGGTGACCGGCTCGGGGCGATGCACTGGGGGCCGTGACAGGCGGAAATCCGCACGCCTGTTCGAATCAATGGACAGAGAGATGCCCGGGTCGCAGCACTGACGTTCGAATGCGCGGGTAGGGGTGTGCGCTGGCGGTGCGCGGGCAGGGGGTATCGCCACGCGGCCCGTCAGCGGGCGCGTGTTGGCGGAGAGGGGGTTAGCTCAGAGCGAGCGAACTAGAAAGCCCCGCCCCGGCGTTGCATGCCGGAACGGGGCTTGTAAAAGGGGAAGTCCGTCCGGCTCAGATACTCAGGGACGGATTGGAGATGCCGACGGCCCGGGACAGGCGGGCAAGACGGGTAAGCGCGCAGGCGCGGTCGCGTGAAACGCGGGCAGCGCGGGCGTACCGGCGTCGCCGGATGGCGCGCGGCAGGTAGCGGGCGCGGTACCCGGTGGAGGGGCGGGTCACTGCGGAGAGCCGCAGAAAGAAGGCGCGCAGTGCGCTGCGGCGGCACCACAGGAAGAGGGCCACCAACTGGGGAGCGAAGCGCCCCTGACGTACTCGGGTCACACGTCGCCGAATGCAGGCAAAGGCGTGCGCGGACATGGGTGCGCGGCGTTCGATTTCGTGGAATGTCGGGTGCAGTGCAACAATCCCTGGTCGTAGTAAGCCGAGGTTTCCGCTCCCCTCGCCAAAGGTTGGGCGGACCTCGATAGCTGAACTCGGCTCCCTTGCAGGGGAGCTTTCCGGCGTCCAGGGGTTGCCGCCCCTGGGCGCCGGTTTCGTTACCGGCCGTGCTGGCCGGCCTGGCGGACGGTAGCAGCCGGTTTCAGTGGCCCATGGCCACGCCGCCATCAACGGGCACGACGGCACCCGTGATGTAGGCAGCATCATCACTCGCCAGGAAACGGGCCGTCGAAGCAATTTCCGCAGGTCGGGCGATACGCCCCAACGGGATCTGTCGGACGATTTCGGCTCGTCGGTCGTCGGTGAGCACGGCCGTCATGTCCGTCTCCGTCAGGCCGGGCGCGACGACGTTGGACGTGATCCCACGCGATCCCAACTCGCGGGCCAGAGAGCGCGCGAATCCGACCAACCCGGCCTTGCTCGCGGCATAGTTCGCCTGGCCCGCCTCACCAGCTAGACCCACCGCGGAGCCAATGAAGATCAGGCGCCCGCGCCTGGCGCGGAGCATGCCGCGCGAGGCGCGCTTTGCCACGCGATAGGCGCCCACCAGATTGGTGTCCAGAACGCTGGCGAAGTCCTCTTCGGACATGCGCAAGAGGAGGGTGTCCCGGGTTATCCCGGCGTTCGCCACCAGGACCTCCACAGGCCCCTGGTGTTCCTCAACTGCCTTGAAAGCAACGTCCACTTGTTCGGCGTCGGTCACGTCGCACGCCACTCCGAATGTGCCTTCTGGCGCCGCGCCGGATCGGGAGGTGACCGCCACACGGTCACCCTGTGCGGCGAATTGGCGGGCCACCTCGGCCCCGATTCCCCGGCTTCCACCGACGACCATGATCGACCTAGACAAAACGATCTCTCCTTACGGATGCCGTGCAGCTTGCCCGATCACCTTGCACGATCCTGGGCGGAACTCGCACTTCCCGCATGGAGCCACTAAGGGTTGCCTAACCACTGAAAACGATCTAAGGAATCCGTAAGACGCACATGTCCGATACGCCTGTTACGGTGTTTAGGTCATGCCGAACACCCATATCCCCCATCGCGCCCCCCGGGCACCTGAGCTGGAACTCGCCGATCTGCTCACCACGTGGCGAGAGCGCGTAGATCCGCGTCGCATCCACGGAGTCCGCTCAACCAATCGTCGGTCGCCAGGGCTTACCAAGGCCGAGGTGGCAAAGCTCACTGGGGTGAGTGCAAAGTGGATCGGGCTATTGGAAAACGGGCACGTTGCCAAATTTTCCGACCAATTTCTGGAACGGCTGGCACTGACACTCCGACTTGATGCCTCGGAGCGTTTGACTCTCTTCCTCCTGGGTTCAGGCAAGCCGCCTGTCCCCATGTCCATACCATCAGAGGATGCCGTGTCCGCAGTAGACAAGCCCTTGCGTGAATTCTTGGACGCGCAACTCCCCAACCCTGCCTACGTCTCTGACGTGGCGTGGAACATAGTGGCGCACAATCAACCACAAATTGATTGGTTCCCCTGGATACCCTACGAGCCGAATCTCATGCGCTGGGCCTTTCTCTACCCGGAGGCCCGCGAACAGCTTGTGAACTGGGCGGATGACTGGGCGAGGCCCTTTCTCGCTCAGATTCGCGTGGCACTCGCCAAAAACCCTGACGAACTAGGGCTCCTGAAACTCCGGGATGACATCCTGGAAGGCAACGAGGACGCAGCCCGCATCTGGGCTGACCATGAGGCGTTGGAGCACCCGGACGGTCACGTGCGCCGGTTCCGTCTTCCGTACCACGAAGGAGCGGTGGTGCCGGTTCGCATCATGGCCCTGGCCCCGCTCCGTGCACCGAACATGCGGGTCATCACCCTGGTTCCCACCACGGGCTGACGCAGACATACGAGGCCCCGGACAGATCCCGGTAGCGACCGTCCGGGGCCAGCCTCCATTCTTATGCGGCGGGCGCCCAGTCCTCCGGGAGGCCGTACCCCCCGGCCCAGGTCTTGCCGTACACCTCGGCATCCGTTCCGATGGGGACGCCGAACAGCTCCATCCGGACCGTCTCCGCTACCTCTTGCGCGATCTCAGCCGCCTCCGCTTTGGGGGCCGTGCCCAGCACTTCGTCATGCACCCACAGGTTCAGGTACCGGGTCAGGCCCTTTTCCTGAAGGTCGATGAGCGCCTGGCCCATCGTGTCGCGTGCCGTGGACTGGCACAGATACGCCACACCCTTGTAGAGGCGGTCCCGGTCCAAGACCAGGCGTCGGCCGGAGGGCGTACGGATCTCGCACCCATTGCTAAGAGCATGGGATTGAAGACCGCGGGCCCACCGCTTCACGCCGGGATACGCCCGTGCGTAGCGCTGGAGGGTGTCCCGCATGACGTTCTCTGGCATGCCGGTCATCTTGGCCAGTGTGGCCGCTCCGCCTTGGTACGAGGTCCCCAGACCGGCGATCTTGGCCAGGCTCCGTTGGTGCTTGGTGAACGCGTCTCCGAACATGAGCGTGGCGGTGAAGTCATGGAGGTTCCGGCCGTCCCGGATGGCCTGGCACATGCGGGGCTCCTGGGACAGGGCAGCCAGGACCACCAGCTCCACCGAGGATTGGTCCACGCTGAAGTACACGTTCCCCGGCTCCGCGACGATGGCCCGGCGGATCTCCCACCCCTTCGACGGAAGCTGTTGGAGCGGCGGGTCCGACACGCTCGCCCGCCCCGTCTTGGCACCCAGGGTGTTGATCTTCGGGTGGATGCGATCGTGGGCGTCACGGTTGTCGAGCATGGCCACGGCGTATGAGTTGCGCCACTTCGCGGCCCGCTTGGCGCGGAGCACTGCGTCCGCCAAGGGGTTGGGCCGACGGGTGCCGCGCGGCTGCCATTGGTCGTCGAGGTCCGCCAGGTCCAGGAGGACGCCTTTGTCCACCTTCCAGGCTCCGGAGGGGGTGCGGTCCACCAGCTCCTCCCCCATGCCCAACAGGGCCTGGGCCACCTGGGCCGTGGAGTTCAGGTTCTCCACGCCGTAGCGGGCCGCGCGCTCCGTGTGGCGTTGGGTGTCCGCCGCCAGGCGGTCCACCAGGCCCTCCGTGTACGGCACGTCCAGGAGCATCCCCCGGCGTTCCATGGCCGCGCAGATGGTCATGAGCTGGTGCTCGAACTCCACCAGGGTGTCCGGGATGCCGTGGCGCTCCAGCTCGCGTTCCAGGTAGGGGCGGAGCCGGGCGGTCAGGAGCACGTCCAAACCGGCGTAGCGCTGGTAGGTCTCATCCTGGTACGGGATGCCCGCCCAGCCGGTGGCCTTGGTCAGCCCACGGCTTCGGAATACCGCCGTAAGACCGGCCTGGGTATCCGGCGCCGCCGGGTCGACGTACCAGGCGGACAGAGGTTTCAGGGAAATGCCTATGCCACCCTCGAAATCCTGTCTGCTGTCACAAAGGTGGGCGAGGATCTTGGTGTCCCGTACGCGCGGCGCGACGGCCTCCAGCGGGGCCACGCCGTGGCGGTCCAGGACGAGGAGGTCATAGGCGGCGTTGTGGATCACCAGCTCCGGGCACCGGGTGACCACGGTCCGGGCCAGGTCGGCGAACGCCCCGCCCCGCTCGAACGGGACGACGAACGCCACGTCCCCCGTGCCGTACTGAACCGTTCGGAGCTGGTGGCCGGGGTTGAACGTGTCCAGGCCGCTGGTCTCCGTGTCGAGAGCGAGGGAACGTGGCTGGTGCTCACTCAGCCACTCCCGTGCCTCCCGCGCGTCGTCGGGTGTCTCCAAGGCGTGGATGGTCGTCACGTCCCCGGCAAGGGGGTGGCGGTAGGTCTTCACGGGCGGGCTCCGTCACTGTCCGTCGGCCGCCGGCCCCACGCTCTGTGACATGCGAAAGGGGGCCGCCCGACCGGGACGACCCCCACACCGCACGCTTAGACCGCTGTTCTGGCCTGGCCGAATATGTCTGGGTTGCCTCCATCCACTGGGTTGCGTGACAGGGCCCGGCAGTCCGCCAGGTTGGCTATCACGCGGGTGCCCTTCGTCTTGGACTCTCGGACACCGGGGAACGTGCGCAGGGCGTCATAGAACTTGTTGCGCGTCATCGGGTGACGGATGCCGGACTCCTCCGTCCACGACCGGTAACGCTCCCAGGTCTCAGTCCTGGGGACGTGCGCGCCTTCCTGGACCACGAACTCCTCCCCGATGAAGCCCGAGAGGGGATGTGAGCTGTCGCGGTAGTGCGCGGTTGCCCGTTCCACCACGGCGGGGTACTCCAGGCCCCGCCCGCTGTCGTAGGCCCGGAACCATTCGATCGCGCCGCGCACGGCCCACGCCGCGATGCCCTCACGTTCCTGGTGAAGGGTGGCCTGGAGATGGCGGTCCTCCCGGCCCCGGAAATCCTCGTTCCACGGGACCACCCGAACGCGCTGCCACAGGGCGGCGTCCGTGGCATCCACGTCCGGGACGTAGTTGGTGTCCACCTGGACCAGGCACACCGGCCGGAACGTGATCTCCGACCGGGCGTAGACGCCCCGGGCGGTGATGGTCTGATCTCCGGTGACGGCCTTCATCAGCGCTTGGTCCAACGGCATGTTCGCGGGCCACTCGGAGGAGATCACCAGGCGACGGCCCCGCAGCCCGACCACATCGGCGCGGGGGCCGCCGTTCTCCCGGCGGCGCTGGAACAGGCTCGCGTCCGCGCGCTTGGTCGCCTCCCGGAACACGTCCTCGATGGCCGCCGTGAACGTGGTCTTCCCGTTCGTGGTCGGCCCGGTGTGCATGATGAACGCGCGCTCCACGCCGTACCCCGTGATGCCGTACCCGATGAGCATCTGCAGAAAGGCCGCCATGGCTTCACAGCCAGGGTGGCACTCCTTGAGGAAGCGTTCCCAACGCGGGGCCTGGGCCGCCGGGTTGTAGTACACATCCACGTAAAAGGTGTTCATGTCGGCCGGGTCGTGGGGTCGGGCGTGGCCGGTACGGAGGTCCACCACGACGTTCCGGAACGCCAGAAGGTCCGGGCGCGCGTCGAACTGGTCCACCGTCGCGTACACGCCGGGAATGGACGTCAGCATGTCCACCATTCCCTTGACCTTGTTCGCCTGCTGGGAGTTGAGCACATGGCGTGACAGCTTCTCCGGCTCATGGCCGGGCTCCTCGGCCATGTTCTTGACCACGCGCCGCACGTCCGCGTACAGGGCTTCCGTGGGGACTTGGGCCCAGCACCGGCCGCGCCACTTGAACACGCCCGCACCCGGAACCATGCGCACGTGGCCGCCAAGCTGCCGGAACAGGCGCTCCGCGTTGCCCAGGTCCGTGAGCGGGAGAACTCCGGCGCTCTCCTCCTGGTCCTCGTCAGTCGGAACAGGTTCCGTCCGCGGGGCGGCGTCCACGATGTGGAGCGGGGCCCGGCGGACGGCTGCGTGGAGTTGGCCGGGGAAGGCTTCGGGGTCGCGCTTTCGCCAGTCGGTGAGATCGTCCCCGGCGTGCGGGATCTCCAGTTTCCTGACCATGACCCCAGCCCGGACCAAGGCGTCCGCCAGAGCATCGGTGAAGGCGGCCCCGGCGTTGTCCCGGTCCCCGGCCAGTACTACGTCCCGGTCGCCGAGGCCCGCCGCCAGTTCCTCCACCAGCGCGGTATTGCGGGCCAGTCCAGCGCCCCGGACCATCACCACGTCATAGCCGACGGCAAGGCCCGTCAGGCCGTCGCCGGGCCCTTCGGTGATCAGCACCGTGTCATAACCGGAGTTGGCCCGCAGTACGCCGTACTTGGCCCACGCGGACCCGTCCGGGGAGACGATGGACAGCCACCGAGCCGGACAGTGCCCGGATAGGTCCCGGCCCTGGAGGCCGCGGGGCCTGCCGTTGAAGTCGCATAGCGGGACCGTCAAGCGAGGGTGGCGCAGGTAGCCGGTGGAACGGTAAGGGAACCGGTCGTCCAGGCCCGGGTAGTCCAGGCCCAGGCCGAGGTCCACCGCGCGCTCAGCATCCAGTCCGAACCGGTCGGCCACGTAGTCCCGGGCTTCCGGGTGCTCCGGGTCCAGGAACGCCATGTTCGTGGTGTCCACGTACTGGGCCAGAGCTGCCAGGGCTCCGGTGTCCAGGGCGCCGGGCACCGGCTTGGCCGACGCCTTCACACCTGCCCCCGGGGTCCAGTCGAACAGGTCCGCCGGCCTCATGCCCAGGGCCGCCAGGATGGCGTCACGGGCGCACCCGGCCCAGCAGCGCACCAGGAGCCGCCCGTCCTCCTTGAGCCGGAAGAACAGGGAGGGGCGTTGGTCGTCGTGGACGGGGCAGGGGACGCCGTACTCCCCTCGCTCCTCCACCACTTCCGGGAAGCGGGCCAGGAACTGGGCCAGGTCCTTCGTGCGCAACGTCTCTCCTCCAACGCAAAGCGGGCGTGTCCGGCCCCATGCACTGGGGTCCGTGACACGCCCGCGGATTGGGGATCAGTCGAGATTGCGGAGGGCTTGGAGGACACGCCCGAAGGTCACCAGGTCCATGACCGCGTACGCGTCGTCCACGCGGCGGCGCGGGGCCTTCACCACAGCCACGCCATAGGGAAACCCGGCGTTGACGGCCTCTCGGTTGGCCTGGCGTACGTAGTCGGCCAGGCGGATGGACTTCTCCGCCTTGCACTCGATGACGAACGGTCGGGCGTGGAGGTCTCCCACGTCCTTGGCGCCGGTCTGGGCGGGCCGGGTGATGTTGTCCGGGTCGTGCGGGTCCTTCCACGGGTACGCGGCGTCCTTCCAGTGCTCCACGTACTGGCTGAGGGCGGCGTTCAGGTAGTGCCTCACCGCCCGCTCCCAGGCGGTCCCCTTCTGCTTGTTCGGGTTGCTCACGGGCGGCCTCGGAACCGGGCGCGCCGGGCGGCCCGCATGCCCAGGAGTCCCACGGTTACGGCCAGGAGGAACCAGAGCACGCGCCCCAGGATGAGCAGGCCCAGGACGATGGCGACCAGGACCAGGAGCGCGTCAGGCAACGGCCGGGACCTCCGCCGGGATCGTCACGGCGACGTGTTCGGCTGCCACCGTCTCCACGCGGAACGTGGAGCGCTTGACGAATCCCGATTCGTTGCCGGTGGGCTTGACCTTCAGCATGGGGATCGTGCGCCCCTTGTACTGCTCGGTGTACGTGCGCTGGACGGTGGCCTCCACCATCCGTACGCCGTTGCCCCGGCGGGCTGCGTAGACCAGGGTGTCCCCCTCCCGGATCTCCTGGCCCGTGAAGTCGTGTATGTGGCCACGCTTCGCCACGTGTCTCTCCTCTGTTGTGTCTGGGGAAGGGCGGGGCCGGGCCCCGCCGGTCACGCTGGGTTCACCGCCGGCCTAGCGGTGAGTGATCAGAACGGAACGGGGTCGGCGGCCTTGGAGAGGGAGGGGAGCACCGCGTCCACGTCGGCCGGGACACGGCCGTGGACCTTCAGAACCGGCTTTCGGTAGCTCACGTCCACACCGGCCTTGGTGGTGAACTCGACCAGCTCCAGAGAGAGCGTGCAGAGCGCGGGGCCGCCGACGGCCTCCAGCTCCCGCCAGACACCCTCCAGGGCCTTCATGAAGTCCCAGGAGCCCGTAAGGAGCTTGAACTTGCCCAGCTCCGGGTCATCGGCCAGGCGGAATTCCACACGCTGGTCAGGCTTCGGGCCGTGGCCCGCCTTGGCCACCGCCTTGCGCTCCTGGAGCGTCTGCGGGCAGCCGCACGGCTGGCCCACGCGCGGGTCCTCGGAGTCCGTGAACTCCACGCCGTCGCATGCGTGGATGGGCTTGCCGGTCATGCCGTAGAGAGCCATGCGGAACGACACGGCATCGGGGCCGTCCACGATCACCTTTACGGCGTCCGCTTCGGTCAGCACCTCCAAGGAGTCCTCCTTGGAGGTCTCCCACGACTGCGGGGCGCCGCCGTACAGATTCGCCACGGCCTTGCCCACCTCAGGATCGCCGGTTGTGATCCGCCAGGCAGACAGACCCACAGGGCGCCCGTTGAGCTTCTGCCCGGCTCGGAACCGGCCGACGAAATCGGAGCTGTAGACCTTGGGCCGGGCGGAAGGGTCGTTGTCGAACACACGGAGGGTGCGGGGTGCCACTGTGCTGGCTCTCCTTGGGAAGTGCTTGGAATGAGGCAGCAAAAGGCCCGGCGTATGACCGCCGGGCCTCTCGCTGATTCCATGCACTGGGGGCCGTGACAGCCCCAGCCGGCCTACGCCGCGCGCCGCTGAGTGCCGGTCTCCGCCTCGCCGCCCGAGGCCACCGCGCGGCCAATAACGCCGCGCTTCAGCTCGCGCTCCCAGTCGAATACCGCCCTCAAGTGAAGGAAGACCTGGAACAGCTCCGGCGTGTGGGCGACGGGGACCAACTTCCATCCCTCCGACCGAACATGGAGAACGGCCGCCGCGTCGATGGTCGGCACCGGTACGGATTCGCCCGTGTCGGCGCGGACGATCCGGTCCGCGTTCGCGTACGCCGAAAGCTGTAGGGCCACTTCCTCATGGACACCGCTCCGGGTGGTCTTCCAGTCCAGGACCACCGTCTCCCCGCCAATGCGCGCGATGGCGTCGAACGACCCCGCGTAGTTGTGCCGGTCGCTCCACACCGCATCCTCGAGGAACAGGAACTCCGGCTGAATCTGGTCCAGGAACTCCCGGAAATGACCGGCGTAGCCGCGGAGGTCTGGGTGGACGCGGGTTACCGCCTCGCCGCGCGCCAGACGCTCGAACACGTCGTGTGCGTCCGACCCGATGTCGGCGGCCTGCTTGGTGACCCGGCGGGGCGCCCCCTTGAGATAGTCGATGGCGCCGGATCGGTCGTTCATCGCCAGACCCACCAGGGGGCCGATGTTGTCCACGGCCGCCGTGGCCACCTCCTTGGCGGCCCAGAACTGAAGGAAGCCCTTCGGGAGCATGGACAGGACGGAGGTCACGCCCGGCGCCTTGGCGCCTGTCTCGGGGTCGACGTAGAACCGGCTGCCGGAACGTTGAATGGTGTTGAGTGCTGCCACGGGTCTCTCCGCTCGCTCACGGGCCCCGAGGGGCCGCGCTCAGTCGCTTACGCCGTCATCTACTGGGGCCCGTGACGGCCGGCTCTGTGATGGAACGGGCCCAGCGTGAGCGGGCGTATCGCGGCGACGTGCGGCCCGGGCCGACTCTCCTGTCTGCGCACCGCTCCGGCTCGACCGCCGGCCGCACGTCGGATGGCGAGGGGCGGCTAGGGGAAACCCTGCTGTGGTAACGGGCCAATCGGGCACAACAGCTGACAGGCCAAGGGCTGCCCAATTCGCGGGCCAGCGTACGGGCGCCGTCGAAGGTGGGCGGACGGCCCGGCCCGCCGCGATGCATGGCCCCAGCCCAGGCAGACCACCGGCCAAAGACCGCGGAGCCAACCTCGATCACAGCTGTGAAACACAGGGCTCGCGGTATTGCATCGTCAATGGCCATGCTCCAGGCCGCGCCGAGGTCGCGAGAGATGGGGCAGCGACTTAGGCTAGTAGTTAATGGGTAGCGCTTTCGGTGGTCCACCAGGATTGTTAGCGCCGCACACCGGTCGCAATTCGCGGAAGGAAAGGTGTGCAATGCCGCAAGTGACGATAGATAATCTTCCATGGCTGATTGCGGCAGCCCTGTTCTTGCTGCTGATCGTGCGCGATTGGGTCAAGAAGAAGCTGACCGCCCTCTTGGACTGGATATACGAGCGGACATATAGCAGGCTCGCTGGCTCAACACTGTTCCGGCGATCAGCGGTACGACGTTACGCAGCTGCCGTGCAGCGCAAGAACGAGAGCGTACCGATTCCATTCTTGGAAAATCGCCCCCTTAAAATGCGCAAGATCTACGTCCCAGCCACACTCGAGACGGGCCACAATGGCGAACATCCTGATGCCGCCGAAAGCATCAGGAGTGTTCAAAACGCGATCGTACTCGGAGTCCCAGGTGCAGGAAAGTCGATGCTCCTCCGGCATTCCATCCTTAGTTGGGCAGATAACCGAATGGAGCGGCGCAGGCATAGGCCTCGCCACATTCACTCTCGCGAGTTTACTGAAGTTCCGATTCTAGTCAAGCTACATAGGCTCAACGGAAATGAAAAAGACATCCGTCAGCTGATCGTCGAAGAATTTCAGCGAAATGATTTTCCGCGTGCGGAAAAGTTCGTCACTAGATCCCTTAAGGAAGGCCGCCTCATAGCGCTACTCGACGGTCTCGATGAGGTAACCATGACAGACCGCGCAAGGTCCACCCAAACGATAAAGGATTTCATCCAGGAATTCGACCGGTGCCGTGTCATTGTTACCTGCCGCAGCGCGGTCTATCAAGACACACTGTCAGACGCACTCCCAAATGTTTTCCGAATCTCCGAATTCGATGAAAGGTTAATACGTAGATTCCTATCCCATTGGATGGACATTAACCCTCAAGGGTCGGTCGAGGAGCTAATGGTCACGCTACGGGATACTCCGCGCCTCATGCAACTCGCGCGCAACCCCTTGCTATTGACGATGATTGCGTACCTCTATACCGATGCCTATCAGGGGCAGGGCCAGAATTTGCCGCGCACTAGGGCTGACTTCTATGAGGAGGTTGTTGACGTCATGCTGCGCCGTTGGCATGACGAGCACAACCACTACGCTGCGCGGGAAAAGCGTAGGGTGCTTCAGAGATTGGCTTTGACAGCCCAAGATATTCCACAGTATTCCCTTGACCGCCTCACAGTGCCCGAGGCTGCGGTGCGGGAGGTAACATGTGAAGTACTTGAGGACACTCCACTTGATCCTAAAGATCACGAGGTACCCCTGCTTCGAGAAATCCTCGAGCGAAGCGGTCTGCTGCTTGAGGTAGACGGGGGTGAGCGTTACCAATTCGCGCATCTAACACTGCAGGAATACCTCGCAGCTCGGCAACTCCTGAATAGCCCGACTGAGATTGTTGCGCGGTACCGCCGTGACCCAGCCACGTGGCGCGAGACCGTGCGACTCTGGTGCGGCGCAGCAAATCAGGATTGCGCCCCGGTCATCAACAATGTCTTCCAGCTGGACCAATGCCTAGCCTTCGAGTGTCTTGCTGATGCGCAGCATCTGGCAAATGAAACCGCGGATCGAGTAATTCGACACTTCCAGGAATCACTAGGCACGCTCGACGACCCTCAGGTCATCAAGGCTTTCGGCACCGTCGCGTCGGATCCCCGCCCACGGGGTAAGGAAATACTCCGATTCCTCGCCGACAAAGCGACAAAAACTGATGAATCTTCCAGTCGCCGAGCTGCCGTGGCAGCTTTGGCCGCCACGAACCTGCCAGCCGTGGCCACGACCCTAGCTGGACTTCTGGGCACGGCCGAAGGAGTCCGTGAATCTATTACCAGCATGGGCGATATCGCGGTCGACGCCCTGGGCGATGCTTCCGGACGAGGATGCCTGGACGCTGTAGAACCATTGGCCACTATCGGCACGCCGAATGCCGCCCGGAAACTCGCCGATATTTGTTACGACTCTCATTCCAACGGACGAATTGCCGTTATTTCCGCGTGGCATTTGGCGGCTATGATCCGAATTCCTGAGATCGAGGAATCTCTGCGTTGGCACGCTCCGCGCATAAACACCTCCACGGCAATCGATCATTCAGGTGACTGGTTCGGTGCGCGCTTCGAAGCAGATCAGAAAATGCGAGTTCTGGCGAATCGGATTGGTTGCCTCCTCGGCTCAAATGACGCCTCCGGGAAGGAAGCCGAGATGGCATGCGAGGCCAAACCCGACTCTGTAATCACGATTGATCGCCGCATCGGAATCCCGCTCGCTACTGGATCAGCATGGCTCCCAGACTGGTCACAGATGAACGTCAGATATACGGCCGCATCTCACGATCTTGAGAAATTGACAGGGAACAGCCCGGGCTCCGCCATCAGAATGCGATATCACCGGGGAGCACACGAAGATCATACAGTCCCTCTCTGGGAATTGCTATTTATGATTCGACATTCCGGACGCACGCACCCGGAACTGTCAGCCGAGGAGGCTTGGTCAATCCTTGAGCGTATAATCAGCGCAACGGTGAACGACGGCGCTTCCCATAGAGCAATCATGTTGCTCCGACTCCTCTCACCTAAGGACCGCATTGCTCTTATCCAACTCCAGGTAGCAAATACCTCGCGAGCCCTACGGGAATCGTGGGTTGACGCCTCTCGGGAAGTGACATACCCGCAATTTAGATACGGAATCCACTACCGTATCGCTATAGCCCTGACAGTCCTGATCACGGCCGCTGCATGTCACCGAGCCGTGCTCGCAGGAACCGGGATATCGCCCTGGGGGCCAGGTTGGCTCGGCTGGACTGCGGTTGGGGCTATAGTGACAGGGTGGATTGCATTGATAGCCGACGGCGCTCTAGTTGATGAGTACACCCTTGCTTACAGGGGCCTAGCAGGCTTGCTTACGGGGCCAATTGATTTGATCGACGGAATTGACGCGGAGGATCGACTTCTGGGGCTGGCCACAACCCTCTTTGCTCCCATGACATTCTTCTTCTCCTTCCTTGAGGTGATGAATTCATTCGGCGTATTCACTGCTGCACTTTCCTTCATCCTGTGGATGGCCTTGGTTGCGGCCCTCTGCTGGCGGGGCTGGCGGCTCGCTCGGATAGCGCACGCCCCATTCCGGGAAATGTTCGATTCCGATAGAGTCGTTGACTTGCCCTATTGGCGTCCTCTATTGTGAGACACTCCCAAGTAATTCAGTGCCGCTCTGCCACACCTAGTGTCCGAGCCAAACGGCCTAGTGGCCGGTGCCATAACCTACGACTCCTCCGGCAGCGTCGCCGGGTTGTACTTGGCCGCCACCTTCCGGGACGCGCCCTCGCCCAGGAACAGGAGGATCAGGAACGTGATCGCATCCACGGCCTGGTCATTCACGGCCACGTCCGCTACGGCGGGGATGTAGTGGCCCACCAGAACCAGGAGCGCACCTAGAGCGGTCCGTACCCGGACGGGGTTGTCCCGAAGGGCCTGGCGGATGAGGTCGATCATTCAGTCTCCCAACGTGTCGATCAAAGCGCGGACGCTGGCCAGGAGTTCGACCAACGTCCCGGTGTTGTGGAGCACGTGGTCCGGCTCCATGCCGTCCAGCTCCGTTTCCGAGGCGTGTTCACCGGCCTGTCCCGCTAGGCCCGCGCCCGGCCGCTCCACGCGAACGACCACGGCCCCCTCCGCCCGAAGGGCGCCCAGCTCGTTGGCGTACCGCACGTCCGCGACGATGCACGGCAGCTTCCATTCCGTCCCCTGGCGCACCTGGGCCAGGACCGGGCGCACCCAGAAGTCCGGGTCTCGGTCCCGGATGGCTTGGCCGTACTCCTGGAGGAGTCGCCGGACCTCAGGCAGGGCCTTGGCCCCCTCCCATCCACCGTGGTCCTCCAGGGTGTCCACCAGGTGGTAGTCCTCGTAGCAACAGCACGAATGCACCAAGGGGTTAAGGCGGATCAGAGCCGCCTTAAGTTCATCGGCGAACGCCAGGCGGGTGTAGGCCGCGTGCCGGCCGAATTCGGCGGCCACGGTGTCCTTGCCGGACCGTGCCTTGCCGATGAGCGCGATGTGGGGAAAGGACAGGGGTCCTCCAGGCGTAGCGCGCCCTGGGGCGCGGGGTGTTTGTCGTCGTGCACTGGTGCTCGTTACACGGCGCCCGTGGCTTTCAGGGCCGCCGCGATCAGGGTTCCGGCGGAGGTGAGGGCCGCCACGGGCAGGGCGTAGCGCCACCGCTCCAGGCCCCGGAGTCGGGTTTCGTGGTCGGTCAGGGTCTGGGTGACGGCTTCGTGGGTCTGGGACAGGCTCCGTACATCGCCGCGCAGCGCCACCAGTTCGTCATAGATTTCGCGGGCACCGATGGTGACGCCGCCCAGCTCGTCACGCTCGCTCACGTCTGTCTCACCCCTTCACGGTGAACCCGTGCTTCGTGCCCAGGAGGCGGAGCGAGGCGATACCCGGGATGCCGTCCGGCGGGCCGCCGACGCGGGCCCGCTTCTGCCAGTTCGCGTACGCGATGCGGGTCATGGACCCGAACGAACCGTCGCACCAACGGCCGTCCAACAGGCCCTCCGCCTTCAACGCCGCCTCCACATGGCGCACGTCGGCCGGGTAGGTCGTGCCGCCCTGGCGGAGGTCCGGGTCACGGACGGCAGCCGCGCGGATGCGGGCCAGGGACACCACCGGCTTGGACTTGGCCGGGGGCTTGGCGCCCTTGTCCGGGATGCTGATCTTGTCGCCGGGGTGGATCAGGTCCGGGTTTTTAATCTGGGGGTTGATCGCCAGAAGGGCCGCGAGGGACACCCCAGCGGAGGCCGCGATCTTGCCCAGGGTCTGACCGGCCTTCACCGTCACGGTCTTGGCCTTGCTCGAACCGGTATGGGAACCGCCCGTGGTCGGGCCGGAGGCTGTCGCCTTATAGGTGAACCCGGCCTTCCCCTTCAGGGCCGGGTCCGCCGTCGTCACCCCCTCCGCATATCGAGGGAGGCCGTAGCCATGAACATACGCGTCGCGGCGCCTGCGGCGCTTGAGGTACACGCCGTCTCCCTCCGCCGAACCGTTGGCGTTGGTGTTGCCCTCCACCGTCGTGATGTAGGTGGAGTCATAGGCCACCACGATGCCCGTGTGAGAGTTCGCCGACCGTCCGTAGATCACCTGGGCCCCGATGGCGGGATATGCGGAGTAGCGCCCCCTGGACTTGAACCAGTCATACGCCGTCCACACGGACGCCGTGACCGGGAACAGGGACGCTCCCCCGGCCTGCCGGGCACACCAGGAGACGAAGGTGGCGCACCATGCCTGATTCTGGGACCACTCCAGGCCCGGCACGGCCGGACTGTATCGCTGGTGGTTGTTCCAGTGGCCACCGCTGTATCCCTCGCGGTAGCCGATCTCTCCGCGCGCTATGCGGATTACGTCTGCGGCCTTGCCCAAGCCGTCCTCCTGTTGGCATGCAAAGGCCCCGCCGAAGTTGCCCGGCGGGGCCGTGTGTGGTCAGTGGGTGAGTTAGGGCCTGTCAACGGATCTTGCAGCCAACACCGTCTGGGTTATTCGCGCTGCCACGGCATGACGGCCCTGTAACGAGTTGATCGCCCACAGTGAACAGGCGTGTTCGTCCCATTCCCGCTGGGGATCTTGGCTTCGGCGTCGCGCGACGCCCCCAGCTCGATCAAGCCACTATGAAACGGCAGGACTCCGTGAGCGAATCCTTCAACGAAGAGCAGATCAACGAGTACAAGGTGGCATTTTCCCTGTACGACAAGAACAACGATGGCAATGTCACGGCCAACGAACTGGGCGCCGCCATGAGGTCTGTGGGGCAGAACCCCACTGAGGCCGAGCTCCAAGACATGATCAACGAAGTCGACAAGGACGACAACGGAACGATCAACTTCGCCGAGTTTCTGAGCCTGATGGCCAGGCAAGTCACGAGCAACAACGACGAGGAGGACGAGATCCGTGAGGCGTTCCATGTGTTTGACAAGGACGGTAACGGGGTCATCAGCTCCAGCGAGCTGCGCCACGTCATGACGTCTCTGGGCGAGAAACTGACTGATGATGAGGTCGACGAGATGCTCCGGGAGGCGGACGTCGACGGCGACGGACAAATCAACTACGAAGAATTCTGCAAGATGATGAAAACAAAGTGACCCGTCGGACACTGCCTAGGACGCGACGCCATACATGCGCTGGACGCAGGCCCATACGGTGGACTGCGCCTTGGCCCGTGCCTGGAGCTTGATTTCCGGGTGTGCCCCGAACTCATAGCCGGGGATGTTGAACTCCGCCTGGATGGGCTTTCCGGTGGAGCCGGAGGCCACCGTCTGGCCGTCCACGGTGATGCGGATATCCCCACCGTTGCCGTTCCCCACGGCCTGGGCGAACACCTCCAGGCGTGGGTGTTGGGCCTCCGGCCATGCCACCTGAAGGTCCGTCCAGGACGTGGAGTTGGTCGACGGCCAGTCGACGGCCTGGGCCGGACTCATGGGGATAGGCAGGTGTGGCCGGGCCAGGCCGCCGGCCACCACGTCCTCCGAGAGGAGTTCGTGGCCCTGGGCGTCCTTGATGCGGACTGCCTGCGCTTGGCCTTCGGCAGTGGTGCCGTTCCAGACCGAAAGGGCCACGCTGCCATCCCGGCGCCGCACCACCAGGGCGTGTTCCCCTTCGATGGGGCCGACTTCGCCCACGCGGAAGGTCTCGGCTCCTCCGGGCTGTTTGACCGAGAGGCTGCCGCCCTCGCCGATCTTCACGTCTCCGTGGAGGATCTGGTTCATGGCGGGTCGGCGGTTGGCGGCCGTGGTCAGGGCACGCAACTCGCTTTCCAGACGGCGGAGTCGGTCGTTCAGGTCCTGCGGAATGGTCGCCACTATGCAGCCTCCAAGTACAGCTCCGCGGATTCCTGCTGACCGCGCTGAGCCGGGGTCACGTGCAGGCCCACCACGCGGTAGTCCGCGTCCAGGCCATCGGAGAACCAGGTGTCGCGCATGCGGAGCCGGACGTTTGCGCCGATGAGAGCGGGGGTCACCTCGCCGTCCAGGCGGGTCTTCACCGACGGGATGACCACGGGGTCCTTGGCACGGGCTAGGTCCGCCTTCGCGTGCTCGTTGAGCGTCGGCAGACGAGACACGGTGTTGTAGTCGCTGGAGCCATCCAGCCGTGGCCACCCGGCCGCCAGCTTCTGCGGGTAGGACCACTCCGTGGACAGCAGCGGGAAGGACTCTTCGGCCTGGTTCTGGTTGTCGGTCGCGCCACGGCTCTGCCAGGTGTTGGCCATGCCGGTGGCGTCCTGCGGCCAGGAGTAGGTCAGGACGTTGCCCGGGTAGGTCAGCATGACCGGCGCGGCCCCTGCCGTGATGGTGGGGTATCCGAGCTGGAGCCGCTTCACGCGGTCCCCGGTCTCCGCGTCGCGGTAGACCTGGACGCGCCACTCAAAGCCGCCTTCGACGGCCGCCAGTCGGTCCAGGGCTTCCCGAATCCGCGTCGCGTCGAACCGGGAGTACGTACGGTCCCGCAGGACGCCGGATGTGCGGCTGTAGTCGATGCGGATGCCGATATCGCCGCCGTCGTGGGTGGCCGCGTACGTCACCAGGTCCCGGGCGATGTCGAACTGGTCCATCTGCCGGGCCTCCAGGGTGTCCCGGAGTTCGCGGTGGTCCCAGTAGGAGTCAAAGGTGGCGGCCTGGAGAGCGACGGTCACCGCGCCCCGCTCGTCCACGGCCGGTGTGGCCGTCCAGACGATGCCGCCCCACCACAGATCCCGGCCGCGCTCCACCCACAGCGCCGTCCTGCCGGGCACCACGGCCCGCTTGACCCGTGCGGCCATCGCGGCGTCCGCCACGGGAATGGTGCCGGTCAGGGCTCCGGTCTTGCCTATGAAGTCGTCGAACGTGACGCCTTGGACGGGGAGCTGGTCCAGGATCTGGTCCGTGCGCAGGTCCGCGAACAGAAAACGGTACTGCGACAGGAAGTTCAACTCCTTCAGAGGATGTAGGTGGGGGTGATGCGGATGACGTTGCCCTTGGTGAGGGTTCCGTTCGGGGCCCAGGTACGTAGGACGACCGTGCCGCTGGGGCTGATGCGGCATCCGCCGTCGGCGTACCCGTCGCATGCGATGGCTTCCACGTCGTGGTCCGGGCGGAACTGGGAGGGGATGGTCACGATCGTTTCGTCGGCGATGTTGCCGGAGCCATTCGCCGTGATCGGTGCGCCGGTCCGCTCGATCTCAAGGATGAAGTGGACGATGCCGCAGGTCTTCTTGCCCTCGAATGCCAAGACCTTCCAGCCGGGTTGCAGCTTGAAGTAGCTGGAGGACTTCTCCACCTGGGCGGTGAACCGCTGGTCTGTGGCCAGGGTCTTGGCGCCGCTTCGGTACAGGCTCGCGTCTCCCAGCTCCAGGCGGCCGGAGTAGCCCAGGCGGACGACCGGTTCCCAGTCGGTGCCGTTGGAGCGCTCCAGGATGCCGCCGTAGTCGCGCCACTGCCCGGCGTAAGCCGTGGGGGTGTTGCCCACCGCGATGCCGCCGACGGCCACCGTGTAGTCCCGGCGGTCTGCTACTCCTGTGGCCCAGTTGATTCCGCCCGTGCCGGAGGATGCCCCGGCCGGGACGGTCACCTCCCACAGGACCACAGCGGGCCCGCTGATCGTCGGCGCGGTGGGTGAGGCGGCCGGGTCGCCCTGGACCACCTCCAGGACGGCCTTCTCCTCCCCCGACGAGTCGTAGGGGTCGTCATAGACCCGCAGCGCCACCACGTCGATCCGCGGGAACTGCGCGTCGCCTGCGGCGAACGTCACCGGCTCCGGGGCAGTGACCGCCACCGGATAGGCGCCCTGAGGGGCAGTGCCCTGGATGACGGCCCGGCCCACGCCCACGGTGGCCTCCATCTCCCCGGCGGAGACCAGGGCGAACGGGCTGCCGCCGGGGACCACGCCGGAGCGGGCCGACAGCTCCCCGGCGGGCGTGAACGTCCCGATCGGGACCACGCGGGTGTCCTCCCGGGTCTGGCCCCCGCCGTCCGGTCCTCGAGTAACGAGCCATCCACTACGAACCGTCACAGCCGGCCTGCCTCTCTGCTACCAAAATGCGTGGCGCCACCGGACCGTCACCGATGCGCGCGGGTCGTACGCGGCCATGTCCGCGCGAAATGCCATGGGTGTGGAGCCGGGTTCGACGGTGAACGCCTGCTCCGGCACGGATGCCCGGGTGACCGTGTAGAGGCGGGAGGCCGCGCCGTTGAGGACGACCGTTCCGGCCGCACAGTCCACGGTGAGCGTGTCGCGCTCCGCCAGGGCGATGTCGTACTCCAGCACCAGGCCGCCATGCGTCTGCACCAGGCACGGGCGGACGACCGGGCCCCGGAACTCCACGATGGGATGGGCCGGAGCATCCCCGGAGTTCACGGGGTTGAGGGTGCCCGTGGACCCGGCGTGCCCCCAGTCCAGAGGCCATTCCAGACCCCTGCCCCAATCCAGGCCGGGTTCCGCCTCCGGGAGCCCCACGTGTGCCCACCGCTCCGTGACGGAGTAGCGGCGGGGGTCGGTGCACTCCCACACGAGGGAGCCGGACGGCTCGCCCTTGGTGTACTGGCGATCCGCCGGGAGGGCCCGGCGGATGACGCGTCCGCGCATCAACCGCCGGGCCCCGGCGAGCTGGACCACCAGCTCCCGTTCCTCCTGGCCCAGGGCGGTGGCCGCCCGGAGCCGATTCAAGATGCCGGGGAACTGGTCAGGGTCGTCCGGCAGGATCGAGAAATCCCACTGGAGGATCCGGGAGCCGGCCAGCATCTGACCGAGCCACACGCCGTGTTGCCCCGGCATCGGCACGTTGGCCACGTCGGCGTCCGGGAGGTCATCCCAGCCGGTCAGCCGCTCCCCGACGAACGGGGTTTCTTCCCCCAACAGCAGGTTGCCGTACTGGATTTGGCCGTCCTGATATATCAGGCCGTCGGCCGTCCGCAGATGCGGCGCCAAGCTACCCCCTTGCCTTCATGCGCCACTCCAATTCGCGCGCCACCTGCCCGGGGGTGAGGTGGCCCGCGTTGAAGTTCTCGATGGTGAGCGCGGCCGCAGGACGGGCGGCGCTCCGGGCGGACGGAACGTGTTCCGTCTGGATGTGCACCGGCGCTCCGGCCATGGCCGGGATGTCTGCCGTGATGCCGCCCAACTGCCGTTTGAGCTGGGGGACCTGGTCCTGGATGCCCTTCATGAAGCCCTCCAGCAGGAGGCGGCCGTTCGGGGTCAGGATGCGGGCGTCCAGCTCCGCCGGGCCCTTCCAGTCCGGGAGCATGGACGTGATGCTGGACAGCTTGTCCCGCAGGCTGCCGATCATGGACGTAATGCCGTTGATGAATCCCCGGATCAGGCTCGCTCCGGCGCGCCAGAGGGTGGAGCCGAGGTTGCCCAGGGCATCGCGGGCACGGCCGGGCAGGCTCCGGATGAACCCGACGGCCGAACTGATTCCGCTGGAGATCTTGGATCCCATCGAC